>BBSL01000330.1 GCA_001319865.1 Burkholderia sp. E7m39
GTAACGCGTCGCGCTGCTGGCTCGCGTCGTGCTCGATCTGCGCAATGGCATCGGCTCTTCGCGCGGCAAGCTGCGCGCGCTCGGCAGTCATCGCGTCGAGTTCCTTGCGCGCCGCGACCTTCGCGGCTTCAGCATCGCTGATGAGCGCGCGCGCGGCGGCCTGACGCTCGGCGATGATCTTCGCGACGGGACGGAACAGGTAGCGCTGCAATAACCACAGCAACACCAGCAGATTGACCGTTTGCAATCCCAGCGTCGACCAGTCGATCTTCATCGCCGGGTCACTTGACGAAAGGATTGGCGAACAGCAGCAGCAACGCGACGACAAGGCAGTAGATGGCCATTGTCTCGATCATCGCAAGCCCGACGAACAGCGTCCGGGACAACGTACCCGCTGCGTCGGGTTGTCGCGCGATCGCATCCATCGCAGCCGCCACGGCGCGGCCTTCCGCTAGCGCCGGACCGATTGCGCCGAACGACACCGCAAGCGCCGCCGCGGCTATGCTGATGATTTCAATGAGGTTCATGCGTGTTCCTTCTGGTTGTTGTCTGCCTGATGCGGCGTCTCGCCAACCGCAGCGCCGATGAACACCATTGCGAGCACGGCGAAGATGTAAGCCTGCACGGCTCCTGTCAGGAGATCGAGGGCCATCAGCGGAATGGGCACGAGCAGGCCCGCGAGCGACAGCACGATGCCGATGACGAACACGCCGCTCATTACGTTGCCGAACAGGCGCACGACGAGCGAAAAGGTGCGCGTGAGCTGTTCGACGATATTCAGCGGAATCATGACCCACGTCGGCTCGGCGAATGTCGCGAGGTATCCGCGCAGGCCGCGCGAGCGAACGCCGTACGCAACCGTCGCGAGCAAGACGAGCAAGGCGAGCGCGGCATCGGTTTCCAGATGCGCCGTGGGCGGCTCGACGCCGGGCACGAGCGACGACCAGTTGGCGGCCAGCACGAACAGGAAGAGCGTGCCGATCAGCGCGCGATAGGAGGCCGGCGCGGTTTGCATCGTGTCGCGAATCTGGGCGTCGATGGTTTCGACGAGCAGTTCGAGAACCGTCTGCACTCTGGAAGGCGCAACCGAGAGCTTGCGCGTGAGCAACGCAGCGCCGATCGCGAGGCACGCGATGATCGCCCACGCGACAATCACGGGCGTGCTGATCGTAACGGGCCCCATATGCAGCAGAGGTTCCGTGGTCAGCGGGGAACGCATCATGATTAAACTCGACCGAGATGGAGCGCAATGCTCCGCGCCCACATGAAACCGGCTGCTCCTGCGAGCAAGGCGAGCATGGCCGCCTTCGCCAGTACGACGAACACCGCCGCGGACAGCGCGATACGCAACAGTTGCAGCAGCAATGCGCCAACCGGGCGCCCTGCGATGAACAGGGCGGCATTCCAGCGCAGCGATACGAAATGCACCGCGCCGATGAGCAAGCCGACCGCGCCACCCGCAACGATCAATGCCAGTGCACTGTGCAGATGAGCGAAAACCGGACTAGTCACGATCTCTCCTTTGCTGCCGATGCATCCACTTCCATGCGGCCCAGAGGCCTATCGCCGCGCCGATCATCAGAAACGGAGCCGAAAAGAACACTCGCGTTCCCATCAGCCGGTCCAGCCAGCGACCCAGCGCGAGACAGACGAGCGTCGGCAAAACGATCGTCCAGCCTAGAACGCCGATCTGTCCGAGCCGCGCGGCAAGGGACGGCTCGCGGTCTTCGCGTCCCAGTGCGTCGCGGCTTGCAGCGTTCCGCGCCGCTTTCGCGACGCGATCGTCGGTAGCGGAACGGTCATTGCGCTGCCTCGTCATTCGGGTACTCCGCGCTCCGCTTGCGGGCACAGA
Source organism: Burkholderia sp. E7m39 (assembly GCA_001319865.1). Classification (GTDB taxonomy): domain Bacteria; phylum Pseudomonadota; class Gammaproteobacteria; order Burkholderiales; family Burkholderiaceae; genus Paraburkholderia; species Paraburkholderia bengalensis. The sequence continues at coordinate 1,853 of BBSL01000330.1, forward strand.
TAACGCAGCATCTGGCGAACAGCGTGTGCATGCAATCGAGTCTGTTCGACACGGGCGCGCCGCGTCGCATCCAGTTGTGCCGCCCGCACCTCGTGAACCTCCGCCTCCAGGCGCTGTAACGACGCGCCCGGCACCGCTTCCCGGCATGCGATCGACACGGCCACACCGTTCGACACGATCAGCACGCCGCCGTCCACGGCGCAAAAATGTGCGACGCCGTCCGGCGTCGTCCATCTCACGACGGAAGCGCTGAGCAGCGTCACCATGTCCTCGTGTCCGGCGTGAATGCCGAATCCGCCGCTTTCGTCTTCGGCGCGCAACGAGACGATTCGCAAGCCGTCGACCACCACCTGTGCCGGCGTCGCGATGGTCAGTTTGAGCGATATGTCCGGCATGAGCGCATCTCCGTCAGACCGCAGCGGGAACGGTACCCGTTCGCCTGCCGCGCGCTTCCTTCACACGCGCCTCGTCGAGCGCACCGACCATGTACAGCGAACTCTCCTGCCAGTCATCGCACTCGCCATCGAGAATGGCCTTGCACCCGGCGATGGTGTCCGTCAATGCAACCGACCGGCCAGGCTGCCCGGAGAGCGCCTCCGTCACCGAAAACGGTTGCGTGAGAAAGCGCTGCAGGCGGCGGGCCCTTTGCACAATCCGGCGGTCGTCAGCACCGAGTTCCTCGATGCCCAGCAGTGCGATCACATCCTGCAGCTCACGCTGATGCTCGATCACACGGCGCACCGCATTGGCGACGTTCACATGCTCGTCGCCAACGACAAGCGGATCGAGCAGAATCGACGTCGAGGCAATCGGGTCGATTGCGGGATACATGCCTTCGGCGGCTTGTGCACGCGACAGCACCACCATGCTGTCGACGTGCGACGAAATCGCCGTTACAGCAGGGTCGGTGAAATCGTCGGCGGGAACGTAGACGGCTTCGATCGCTGTCACGGCCGCCTCGCCGATCGACGCGATCCGCTCCTGTAACGCGGCAACCTCGCTCGCGAGCGTCGGCTGATATCCGACTCGCGACGGCATGCGGCCCAGCAGCCCCGAAACCTCTGCTCCCGCCTGCACGAACCGGAACACGTTGTCCATCAACAGCAGCACGTTCTGATGGCGTTCGTCGCGGAAATACTCGGCGATGGTCAACGCTGTCAACGGCACGCGCCAGCGTGCCCCCGGCGGCTCGTTCATCTGGCCGTAAACCAGCACGGCGCGCGGCAGCACGCCGGAGCTGCGCATGTCTGCAAGCATCTCGTGGCCCTCGCGCGAGCGCTCGCCAACGCCCGCGAACACGGAAATCCCGCTGTGCTGCTCGGCCATCGCATGGATCAGTTCCATCACCAGAACAGTTTTTCCCACACCCGCGCCACCGAACATCGCGGCCTTCCCTCCATGCGCGAGCGGTGTCAAAAGGTCGATGATCTTGATCCCGGTTGCGAACAGCCGGGTCGCACCGCGTTGTGCCGACAACGCTGGCGGCGCGCGGTGAATCGGACGGCGCTCCACGCTCTGCGGCAACGGCGCGCCCGCGTCTTGTACGGCGCCCGAGACGTCGAACAACCGCCCGAGCGTCAAGGGGCCGACGGGAACCTCGATTGGCAGGCCGGTCGAATGTACCGGCATGCCGCGCGCAATGCCGGTCGTAGACTGCAGCGCGAGCGCCCTCACGACGGTGTCGCTGATGTGCGCCTGCACTTCCGCAAGCACCGGCTGCCGACCATCGCACGTCGAGACGAACATCGCGGTATCGACGGGCGGCAGCGCGCCGCTGTCGAAATCGATATCGACAACGGCGCCACGCGCTGCGATCACGCGCCCCGTCGCGGCGAATCTTTCGATCTGGCTGGCTTCTCCACTCTCGTCAATCGACACGTTCCGTGCTCCACGTCGAATTCCTGAATCCCTTCAAGATAACGGGGAGCGCCTGAGTGAAACTGATCCTGATCAATGACTGCACGCATGGTTCCCATCGCGCGAACGACGGATCGACTGTCGGCACGCGCCGCGACCTCAGGAATCGCTCGGCCTCGCGGAGCAATGCAGCGTCCGCGCCCATATGCGTCGCGGACCGCCTGAGGAACGTCAACACGGTCTTCAACACGCTCCGCGATGGGCCGGTAGATGGACGAATCATGATGGAACTCGATTGACGCGCCATCGCGCACGAAAAAGGCCAGCGCCCCGTGCCGGGGCGTCACACCACCCGCTCCGTTGTCCGCCGGGCCGGCAGCCGGTGCCGGATGCTACGCGCGAACGCCTGACGCTTTAAGCCGTCGACGCCCAGACGCAAGTCACGGGCAGCAACCACGCAACTTGCGATAGCCGGCTTGCCCGCCGCACGCGCCAACTGCGTCAACGCCTGGGTGCCGCCCCGGCGACGCAGACAGCACAACAGCGCCAGCCGCTGGATGTGCCCGCCGTGCTCTTTCAGCCACGTCACGGCAGGAGCCGAAGCATGTCGCGCCCAAACCGCGGACCCGACCACCACGACGTCATAGCTCGAGACGTCGTGACGCGCAGGCAACAGGTCAGCACGCCGCTGGAGCCATGCATCCACCAGCGACCCTACGTAACTGCGTGCGCCTTTTCGCCCGACTCCCAGGCGCCGCTCGCAGATTGGCTCGATGTCGGCGCCAAGCTCCGACGCCAGCATTTCGGCAATACGCCGGGTCCTACCGCTACGCGAGAAGTACACGACAAGAATCGGGCTGCGAGGCTCTGACATGCGAGTCATCTCCACTTGACGTCCACCGTGTAAGCCGGTCGGCGCACGGTCATCATTTCACGTGCATTCCACCATTGATGGCCTCGCCGGCGAGCGGCATCCGCATGAACGAACGGGACGCGCGTACGCGAGGCGTCACGCCTGTGATGCTGTCTGAGCGCCAGAACCATGACCATGGTGCCGAACCAGCAGGACCGGCCTCTGCGACGCGCGAACGAGCGACTCTGCGACGCTGCCGAGCATGAACCGCGATGCACCCCGCCTCCCGTGCGTACCCATCACGATGATATCGGCGTCGCACTCTTCAGCCGCGCGAGCGATCACCTCCGGCACGCTCTCACCGTACGCATCGATCGCGCGCGTCTTGCCACTGACGCCCGAGTCCCGAAACAGCGCATTCGCCTCGTCGAAGATATGTGTCGCGGCGTTCGACGCGGCAGAAGGTTCAGGCTCGAACTCGAACCGTGCGCTGACCTCCCCCGGCCATCGTCCACGGTCCACCACGGACACCCCATACACCACGCCTCTGGACTCTTTTGCGAGCCTGACCGCCTCACCGAGCGCCATCTGTGCGCTCGCGCTGTCGTCAAGTGCAACAAGGATTCGGTCGTACATGATGAACCTCCCGTTGTGACGCATCGGCTACCTGGAACGTGTACCGAATCGTATAAAAGGCAGTGTGTTCCTGTCCCCTCGGCGCCGATTGACTCAGGTCAACCGGACGATGGTCCGGTGTCGGCCGTGTGACCAACTGTTATGTAGCCGCTTAAGAACGGCCTTTTTAGGGCCGCACGCGCGACACGTGAACGCGTACAATCAAAAGACCGATCCTCAGTCGTGCCCGGCAACGTCTGTGAAGCGGTCATTTGTCGTCGGGCAAACGACAGCAGCTTCGCGAGAACGGTCAAGTTTCCCCTGCAATCTGTCTGACAGGAAGAAACCCAACCATGATCAAGGTACTGTTGGCCGACGACCATGCCCTCGTACGCGACGGCTTGCGTCACATACTGCAGAACGCCAGCGGATTCGAGGTGGCCGGCGAAGCGTGGGACGGCGTGACCACTATCGCGCTCGTTCGCTCCACACCGGCACAGGTGCTGGTTCTCGACCTGACCATGCCCGGTCGAAACGGCATCGAACTCATCAGGCAGATCAAGGACGAGCAACCCGCGTTGCGCATCCTCGTGCTGACGATGCACGCCGAGCAGCAATATGCGGTACGCGCATTCAAGGCGGGCGCCGCCGGCTATCTCACGAAGGAAAGCGCAAGCCTGGAACTCGTCAACGCTGTCACGAAGGTAGCGGCTGGAGGGGTGTACATCAGTCTGGCAATGGCTGAACGCTTCGCGCAAACCCTGAACGAACCCGCGGAAGCATTACCGCATCAACGCCTCTCCGACCGCGAGTTCGATGTCTTCAGACGAATCGTTTCCGGTCAGAGCATTACGGAAATCGCCCACGAACTATGCGTAAGCGTAAAAACCGTCAGCACGCACAAGACACGCGTACTCGAGAAAATGCAGTTGCCGAATGAGAACGCGCTGGTTCGCTACGCGATTCGTTACAAACTCGTCGACGATGACGAGCTCTAGATACCTTTCGATTGCCAACGTTGGTAGGAATTTTCCTAGTTTAGCTACCTTGCATCCTATCTCCTCTTAAAGCGTCGCCGATACTTTTTCGCGCTCAGCGCGCCGATACTTGATTCACCGCCAAGCGCCGCACCATGCGGGCGCAAACGGGGGTTGAGGAGACAAACATGTTTGACGCAAACACGCTGGCTTCCAGTCACGCCCCGGAAGACGCCACTGCCGCGATCATTCCGATCCGTCCCGTCGAGCAGAGCAACTCGGCGCGTCGAGCCACGGCGCGCTGCTCGTCGTGTTCGATGCGCACCGTCTGCATGCCGCCCGATCTGAGCGCAGAGGACCTGTCGAAACTCGACACAGTCATCTGCACGACGAAGACCGTCAAACGCGGCGACACGCTGTTTCGTACCGGCGACCATTTCAAGAGCATTTACGCGATACGAGCCGGATCGTTCAAAACGGTCGTCATGCACCGCGACGGCCGGGAACACGTGACAGGTTTCGAGATTGCGGGCGATGCGCTCGGGTTCGACGGCGTCTGCGCGGGCGAACACAACTGCGACGCAATTGCACTTGAAGACAGCGTTGTCTGCATTATCCCGTTCGCGCAGCTCGAGGTCATCTGCCGCGAGGTGAAGTCGATGCAGCATCATATTTATCAGATGATGAGCGGTGAAATCGTGCGGGAGTCAGTACAAATGATGCTGCTCGGCACGATGTCGGCAGAGCAGCGCGTGGCCTCGTTTCTTCTTAATCTGTCCCGGCGCTTCAAGACGCGTGGATTCTCGGCCGCTGAGTTTCATCTGCGCATGACACGCGAGGAAATCGGCTGTTACCTCGGAATGAAACTCGAAACCGTGAGCCGTATGTTTTCGAAGTTTCACCGCGCGCATCTCGTCCATGCAAACGGCAAGACAGTCCGCATCGTCGACCCCGAGCGGCTGGCGAAAGTCTGACCGCGCGTAGCAAGGCGTGAGCGGAGCGGCTTCGGAGGCACCTATGCGGACTGTCTGACAACGTCAATTCAGACGGTTGATTTGTCTCAAAGACGAGTTGCCGAGGCATGCCACGATAAATGCAGGGCAAGAGGCGTGGTCCTCGCACGGCCAAGCAATGTCTCACATGAACAACGTAATAACGATCTTTATCGACTGTTCTCGACTGACCGAAATCCGCTCACCTCGCCTCGCCAACAAGGAGCTTTGTCGTGAACCACGCCCGCTGGTCCGTTCTGCTTACGTGCGCCCTGGCGCTCTCTGACACCGGACTGAACACAGCCTATGCGCGAGTCGATGAACCGACCGAACTGGTCGACCAGCAGCATTGCATGTTCTGTCACACGTCGGATGCGCCATTTCTTGCGCCGTCGTTTCATCAGATCGCGGACCGCTATCGGGACGTGCCCGATGCGAGGGCGATGCTCGAAATCAAGCTGAGAAAAGGCGGTCGCGCGCACTGGGGCGATACGCCCATGCCTCTGCCGCCCGAACGTGGCGGCCCGCTTTCCGCCGAAGATGCACACAAACTGATCGAGTGGGTCATGTCCCAATGAGATGCTTCCCAGCGCCTGGTCGTTGGTCGATCCCGGAGACACTGATGAGAGTTACCGTCCACCTCGATGCGTTTCAGTACGCCGACGCCGCGTATGCCGTTCTGTGGCTAGATCGCGAATCGCGTCTGTGGTCACGAGAAGGACACGCAGTGATCGAATTGCCCGAATGGGGTACTTTGGCCTACGGGAACGAAAACACCCGCGTATACGGCGCCGGGTACGACCGTGGGATCTTCGAACTCACCGCGCTCGACCTTGGTTCAGCCACGGGTCCGTGCGAAGGCGAGTCGGGACAAGCGTTGTGGTACCGCCACGCTCATCACGCGCCCGTTATCGGCAAGTGGCACGTTCAGTGCGTCGATTACACGGAGTCCGATCCGGAAAACGGCGTGTTTGCCGAAGGCGGTCTCTGAATCTGCGCCGTGCGGCCAGACATCACTGCCGCCGATGTTTCGCGGCGCTCTCGGCGGCCTGGAGTTCTCTTTCCGCGGCGTCGAATGCGCAGCGGACCGCGTGTTCCGCATTTTCGCTGGAACAATGTTCGATAGGTTTGAGGTCGCGCGAACGCGTGATCAGGTCGAGGCGAACTTCGTAGGTCGGCTTGGCCGACGGCGAATGAATCTCCTCGATTGCCAGATGGCAATTTGAAAGCAGCCCGCTGTAACGTTCGAGCCGCACTAGTTGCGCCGCGGCCTCGCCTTCCAGTCGTGTCGTTCCACAGAAGCCCAGATAGACGATCTGCATGCTGATGCTCATCTTCGCCTCCGTCACACGCCTATATCCACTGCGCGTAGATAACTACTTGTGCCACGGGGACATCATCGCCTGTGACGGACTGTCCTCGTTGACCTGTATCAACCGCGCGCGAGGGCCGGGGTCAGGCGACTGCCGACTTTCCGAACGGCTGCCACGGTAAAGGGAAAACCCTGATGCCCTCCGGTTCGGCACGCGTGTGCGGCGGCAGCACACGACAGGGCGAAAGCGAGCGATCATATTTCGTGTGTGCGTAGGCTATAAATCAGCTACCGCCCCCTGGCAACGCGCTGCCCAGCGAAGCAGCGTCCACGCGGTGGTTGCTACTTTAAGCGACGGAGATCGAATGGAGCCGCACAAGCAACTGAGCAGCTTGACCCACGAACTCTTCCGGCAAGTTGTGGAAGCTGCGCCCAACGCGATGGTCATGGCCGACCGGGAAGGGCTGATCGTTCTCGTCAACGCGCAGGCGGAAAAGCTTTTCAGCTATCCGCGCGACGAACTCGTCGGTAGCAGTGTAGATATGCTCGTGCCCGAGCGTCTGCGCCGCGCGCATCCCGACTATCGCCGCATGTTCTATGGTGACCTGAGCAGCAGACCGATGGGAACCGGCCGTGACCTTTTTGCGCTACGAAAGGACGGTAGCGAAGTTCCCGTCGAGATCGGGCTGAACCCTGTCACCACCGACGAGGGCATATTCGTACTGGCCGCCATCGTCGATATCACCGAGCGCAGACGCCTGGAGGAACGCTTCCGGCAAGTGGTAGAGGCCGCGCCGAATGCAATGGTGATGGTGGATCAGCAGGGAAAGATCGTCCTCGTGAATGCGCAGACCGAGCATCTGTTTGGCTACAGTCGTGAACAGTTGTTCGGGAAGTCGATCGAAACCCTTGTGCCGGAGCGGTTTCGCGCCGGTCATCAAGTGTCTCGAAGCGCATATCTCGATGATCTGAAACCGCGGCCGATGGGCATGGGCCGCGACCTGTACGGCCGCCGTCAGGATGGTTCGGAGTTTCCCGTGGAAATCGGGCTCAACCCGGTACGGACCGCCAACGAAAACTTCGTGCTCGCCGCCATTGTCGACATCACCGAGAGAAAGCGCGCGGAACAGGAGCTCATACGCAGAACCGAAGAACTCGCGCGCTCGAATCGGGATCTCGAACAATTTGCGTACGTGGCGTCCCACGATCTGCAGGAGCCGTTACGTGCGGTCGCGGGTCCGCTTCAACTGCTGCAGCGCCGATATCAAGGACAACTCGATGGGCGCGCGGACGAGTTCATCATGCATGCAGTGGATGGCGCCACGCGGATGCAAAAGCTGATAGACGATCTGCTCTCCTATTCCCGGGTCGGACGATCGGGCGCGGTGTTGCAGTTGACCGAATGTGCTGCAGCCCTTGACCAGGCCCTTAAGAGCTTGAGCGTCGCGCTACAGGAGTCTGGTGCGCAGATCACGCAAGGGGAATTGCCCGCCGTCATGGCGATTCCAACTCAACTCGCCCTGCTGTTTCAGAATTTGATCGGCAATGCTGTCAAATTTCGGAAGGTCGATCGCGCCGCGTGCATCGACATCGGCGCACGCCGAGCAGACGACAACTGGGTGATCTCGGTGAAGGACAATGGCATCGGCATCGACCCGCAATACTTTGAACGCATATTCATGATTTTTCAGCGTCTTCACTCCCGTGCCGATTACCCGGGTACAGGGATCGGCCTTGCGCTATGCAAGCGTATCGTCGAGCAGCACGGCGGACGCATCTGGGTCGAGTCCCAACCCGGCGACGGCACGACAGTTTTCTTCACGCTCAATGCAGTAACGGGAGACAGTATCCCTTCATAGCACAACTCGCTGGAGTCGCTCATGCTTTCACAGCCCGCCGACGATCTGATCCATATCCTTCTGGTTGAGGATAGCCCGACCGACGTCATGATCACGCGCGAAGCCTTCGATTACTACAAGCTTCTCAACCCGTTGCATGTGGCCGAAGACGGCGTTGCGGCGATGGAGTTTCTACGGCGCGAAGGCAGGCACCGTGACGCGCCCCGGCCCGGCTTGGTCATTCTCGACCTCAATCTGCCTAAAAAGAGCGGACGCGAAGTTCTTCAGGAACTGAAGGCGGACCCCGACCTGATGAACATTCCCGTCGTCGTGTTGACCACTTCCAAGTCAGAAGAAGATGTGGCGAAAACCTATGGACTGCACGCGAACTGCTACATCACCAAGCCGGTCGACTTCACCAGGTTCGTCGAGGTGGTGCGCAGAATCAGTGAATTCTGGTTCGGCGTGGTGACTTTGCCCCCTGCCAGATCATGAACATGTCACGGGAAGTCCGGGTCCTGCTTGTCGAGGACAGCCCAACGGACGCTCTGCTGATAGAGGAAGCATTGACTGATGTGCTGGACTTTCAGCACCGTCTGGTCCGTGCAAACCGCTTGTCTGACGCACTTGATCGTATTCAGTCGGCGCAATTCGATATCGTGCTTCTGGATTTGGGCTTACCGGACGCGCAAGGAATTGGCACGTTCAGAGCACTGAATCAGCATGCCGCCGACCTGCCTGTGCTGGTGCTGACCGGACTTGAAGATACGTCGGTGGGACTAAGGGCTATTCAGGAGGGTGCGCAGGACTATCTTTCAAAGCGGGATATCAATTCATCGGAGCTTGGCCGCGCCATACGCTATGCGATAGAGCGTCATCACATTGCGATGGCGCTCAAGGAAAGCGAGGAGCGGTTCCAGCTCGCCGTCAGAGGCGCGAGCGCCGGACTGTGGGACTGGAATCCACAGTCCGGCGCCGTTTATCTGTCGCCTCAATTCAAGGAAATCGTGGGGTACGAGGCGGACGAACTGCCCAACGACAGCCATCTTATCCTCGACCTGATCCATCCTGACGATATTGAAACCGTCAGGACGCAACTCGCCGCGCACCTCGCGCAGAAATACGCCTACGAGATCGAATACCGCATACGTGCCAAAACGGGCGAGTACCGCTGGGTGCATGCACGAGGGCAGGCCCTATGGAACCAGGCGGGCGAAGCCTATCGCATGGTGGGCTGGATTATCGACGTAACGGAGCGTCGGCTGGCCGACGAGGCACTGAGAGCGTCGCGTGAAGAGTTGAAGCGGCTGTCCGTGAGCATCCAACGAGCCCGCGAGGATGAAAAAACCCGGATCGCACGCGAACTGCACGACGATCTCGGTCAACAGCTGGCGGCACTCAAGATCGAATGCGCGAAAAATGGCAGCCTTGGTCGAGATCACGGTACGACGAAAGAGCGCGCGGACATGTCCACTATCTATGCGCTGATCGATCAGCTGGTGGTTTCCGTGCGACGCATTGCGACCGATTTACGGCCTGCCATGCTCGACGATCTCGGACTGCTGCCTGCTATCGAGTGGTTCATCGAGCGGTTCTCGTCGCGGTACGAGATATCGGTCGACGCGCAAATCGACGCTGAAGATATCGACTTCAACCAGGACAGTTCCACCGCGGTGTTTCGAATCGTTCAGGAGGCGCTGACGAACGTGGCTCGCCATGCGGACGCGACTCAGGTAACGCTCGAAATCACGCGCAGCGAACCGTATTGTATCGTCCGTATCGTCGACAACGGGCGCGGTTGCCGAAGCGATATTCGACCGTCCCCTACCTCATTTGGTTTAATAGGCATGCGGGAACGCGTCGCCGCCCTGAGCGGCGATCTGACAATCCAGACCGCTCCCGGCCGGGGATTCGCGCTCACCATCATGTTGCCGCTCTCGGTTGTTGAGGCGCGCAGCGCTTGAAGGACGCGGCACGCCCAGTGTGATCGCTCATTGATAGCGGTCAATTCCGCGAGCGAGGCGGGCTGTCCCAAGGGGCTCATGTGTTCGACGCGTCGACGGACCCGATTTTCGGTGCTGTGCACCTATTTCAGATACTCGATCCGGGCCGCCTGACCATCCTGAATTTCAGCTACACGGAGAATGAATTGTCGGGCGACCCGCATGGTCACGTCGACATGATCCGGCTGCCGACGCGTATTGTTCGTATTCATGGGGGCTCCCGCTATAGCGCTAAGCGTGCCTGCCGGCAGCGTGGGTCTTTACTTTGTGGCCAGACTCCCGACTGCTGTCGGCGACGGCTTGCAAGCTCGTCAATCGTCCGAGCAGACGTTCAATCTGCTGAGCAATTGCTTCGTCACATTCCGCGCTACCCAGTGCTGTTCTCAGGCGCGCCTTCCAATACGCGGGATCGGTGACGGGGCTGCGCACTGAGAAATACGCCCGGGTCTGTTCGAGCAACGAGATTGCAGCCTTCAAATGCGCAAGATCGCGCTCGAGTTCCTGATACGACGACGAGGACATGGCGGCTCCGCAGAATTAGTAGTCTCCACCTCCATACTGCCTGGCGACATTATTCATACAATTGACACCGATCAATTCCAGCGCGCCAGACGCGTGCAAGGCGCCGCTTCACCGTTCGTCTGCGATGTCGTTATCCCGCCTCTCCGACCTCCCGACGACGGTTTTCGAACGCGTCCATTCAATCCGATTGATGCAAATCAAGCTCAGGTAGACGTCGCGGTGAGTCACTATCATCAATCACCGCTTCGAACATGAACCGTCGAGCGTTCAGACCACACGTTCGACCGATCGCCAGGATGGACCGTCAACGCCACGGGATCTCGGCGGCACCCATGTCCTGATTCCGATTTCGGCAGAGACAACGTTTTCGACGAAAGGAGGCTTGCGTGAACACAACGACAGCAACGTTCAACATTTCACCGCGGGATTGTGACCTCACGAATTGCATCGTTGAGAACATTCGCCGCGATCCTTCCTTGTGCCACGAATCAATTTGCGTTGACGTGCGGGATTGTCGAGCCGTCCTGCGAGGCACCGTGTCCAACTATGGCGCCCGGATTGCAGCATTGGAAGCCGCTGAGGAGGTGCATGGCATTGCCTCCGTCACCGGAGAACTGACCGTCGATGTCCCTCGGCATTTGCGCCGCACTGACGCACAGATACGAGACACCGTGCTGGACGCTTTGAAATGGAGGGCGTGTTTGCCCTCCGGAGCGGTTACGGTGTCCGTCTTCAATGGGGGCGTTACGCTTTCTGGCAAGGTTGATTGGTCGTACCAGCGAAAACTTGCCGAGAAAGTTCTTGTGCGTTTGCCGGGTATCACGTCGATCAGCAACCAACTCAGTGTCAGCGACCGGCAGATCCAGTTGGAAGTTTCAACACGAATCCGCGCCGCGTTGTACGTGGCCGCCGAGACACGAGCCGATGCGATCAAAGTCGAGGTACGTGACGGGATCGTCACATTGCGCGGCCCATTGCCCGTCGTCAGCGAACGTGCGCTCGTGATCGCTGCCGCCCAAAACCATTCTGAAGTGCGTAGCGTGTGCGACGCACTGAATACCATTGCAGCCGCCTGAGCAAAGGAATCCTTCATATGCAACACCTACAAGATAGCCGTGCTGCATGTGTCCGCATGAAAAGCGGCAGAGCGGCCCGACGGTCTGGGATTGCACTACAGCGGCATTCCCGTTAACCGGGTGACGTTCGACACGGGCAAAGGAACTCCCGACTGGCGACGCGGTGGAAATCAGCGTGAGCTCACGAAACCGACGCTATCGATTGCTTCGTGCCCTCAAGCGGCAAGTGTGCGCATACGCGTCAGGTTGTAGCCAACCTGGGTCAGCAGGAAACGCTGGTCTACGCGTCCAAGTCCCCGACACATCGCTTGTCGAATCCGCCCGACCGTCTTGCCCAACCGAGCGCCCCTCGTTTTGCGCCACATGCGGCATGACAAGGTGTATGCAGAAGAAAGAAATCGACCAAATATTACTGAGCCGCTGGTCCCCGCAATCCTGAGTTTCAACTGCCTCCGTCTTCCTCGGCACATGAGGTAAGTGAGGAAGCCATAATCGACGATACTCAATGTGGCGAGGCTGCTCGGGATGGAAAAACTCCCAATGCCATCGTCGACCGACGCAGAAATTTGCCGAACAGCATGCTCAGCAGTTCCATCGGAAACCCTCGAATCGGCGAAGAATCGGATAGACAGGCGCGCCGCTGGCACCTGCCTTGCAACTCCGGGCCCCCGTCGTGGATAACGATTCACGTCCGAACCCCGCGCAGACGCAGCGCGTTCCCGATGACAGACACTGAACTCAGCGCCATCGCCCCACTCGCAACAATCGGGCTGAGGAGAATGCCGAGCCACGGGTAAAGGACGCCTGCGGCAATTGGAATGCCGATGGCGTTATACGCGAACGCAAAGAACAGGTTCTGGCGGATATTCTTCATCGTCGCCATGCTTAGCGAGCGAGCCCGCGCGATGCCCCGAAGGTCACCTTTCACGAGCACTACCCGTGCGCTGTTCATTGCGACGTCAGTGCCCGTCCCCATGGCGATGCCCACATTGGCCTGAGCCAGCGCGGGGGCGTCGTTCACGCCGTCGCCCGCCATGGCCACGATGCGCCCCGACTTTTGCAGCTCCTGGACGTGCCTGTACTTGTCTT
>BBSL01000331.1 GCA_001319865.1 Burkholderia sp. E7m39
CAGGAACAACGCGATAGCTGCGAACACCAGCAGCGCAATCGCCGACCGCGACCTCCAGAAGGCGCGTGAGGCGTGCGTGGTTTCGTCCATGGTCCACTCCGGTTACAGGTTTGAACCTACTTGCCCGTGGGCGGATTTTGCGCGGACTGGCGGTCCATCATTGCCTGCATCATCATCTGCATCATATCCAGTCGCATTTCCATCAACTCGTGCTTCTGGCCCGACATCGGCATGCCGCTTGAATCCTGCTTCATCAGGTCCATCATGTGCATGCCGTTCTGCATGGATTTCATCTGCTCATCCATCAGCACGGCGCGCTCCTCGGGCGTAGTCGCGGCCATCATCTTCTCGTGCATCGCCTGCATCTGCTTCATCTGCTGGTCAACGCCCGGGGGTCTTTTGCTCTTTGCGGAGGGAACACTGGCCGTCGCCGGGTGATGCGCTTTGTGGGCTGCAGCATCAGATGCCGGTTGAGCGCCCATCGCAGTTCCCGCGTGCAGTATGAGAAACGACGCAGCAACCAGTGCCAACCCTTCGGGAAAGGTCATTCGTGCCTCCGTGAACACGGTTACAGGCGACTGCTTTTTGCACCTGCTGGTTTCAATGTATCGCGGGGTCCGTCGCCCTCGTTGATTTAGCTCAATTGAACGCTCCAGCTGAGACGCTCTCTCAGCAGTCCCCGGCACGAGCCACCGCAAGGTGACGCTTCCCTGCGGCACTTGACGTATGTCAAGCCACGGAGTCGACGCCGCCGTAGGATGGAATGGCAGAGACGTGCGCCGGGGACGCGACGGTGTGCACGTGAACCTGTCGAATCGCAGGAGTCTCCCTATGCCAGGCAGCCGCAAACTCTCCGATGGCATTCGACGCTTCGTTCAGACGACTTTTACGGTCCTGGTTTTGACGTCAGTTACAGCTCTTGCCGGATGTGGCTACAACTCCATCCAGACTGAGGACGAACAGGTCAAGGCGAGCTGGTCGGAGGTCCTCAATCAGTATCAGCGACGCGCTGACCTGGTACCCAATCTGGTCAACACGGTTAAGGGGTATGCAAATCAGGAAAAGGATGTCCTGACGCGCGTCACTGAAGCCCGCGCACAGGTCGGCTCCATTCGGGCGACTCCCGAGATGCTGTCCGACCCACAGGCGTTTGCGCAATTCGACTCCGCACAGGGTCAGCTCACCTCATCTCTGTCCCGCCTGCTGGTGGTGTCGGAGAACTACCCGCAACTGAAATCGGACGCGAATTTCCGCGACCTGCAGGCGCAGCTCGAAGGAACTGAGAATCGCATCGCCGTGGCGCGCAATCGGTACATCAAGTCGGTCCGGCAGTACAACTCGACTGTGCGGTCGTTTCCGAACAACCTGACCGCCAAGGCCTTCGGATACCAGGAAAAGCCGAACTTCTCGGTTGCGAACGAAGCAGAAATCGCCAAGCCGCCGCGCGTTGATTTCGGCGCGGCGCCCGCATCCGCTGGCGGAGCCGACAATTGAAAGGCTTGCTCACGGTACTCATATTCGTTATCGCGTCGCTGGCGTTTGCAGGACCGGGCGCGACTGCCGAAGTGCCCGTACCGCCGCTCACTGCACGGGTTATCGACGAAACGGGCACCCTGACGGGCGAGCAGCGTTCGGCCATCGAGCAAACCCTGAGGGACTTCGAAACCCGCAAGGGAAGCCAGATTTCGGTGCTCATCGTGCCCAGCACACAACCCGAGACAATCGAGCAGTATTCGATGCGGGTGGTCGAGCAATGGAAGCTGGGGCGTACCAAGGTGGACGACGGAGCAATGCTAATTGTCGCGAAGAATGACCGGACGCTTCGCATCGAAGTGGGATATGGCCTTGAGGGCGCACTGAACGATGCGACCAGCAACCGGATTATTCGTGAAGTCATTGTTCCCAGATTCAAACAGGGGGACTTCTATGGCGGCATAGCGGCGGGCGTCGACAGCATTATCCGCGTAGCAGAAGGCGAGCCGTTACCTGCCGCGCAGCGACGCGGGGAATCGAATGGTATGGGCGGGCTCCTGCCTGCATTGTTCGTGATGGCTGTTGTCGCTGGTGGTGTGCTTCGCGCCATCCTCGGCCGGCTACCGGGTGCCCTCGTAACGGGCGGCATCATCGGCGTGCTGGCATGGTTTCTTTCCGGCGCGATCGTGCTGGCCGTCGTTGCCGGCGCGGTGGCGCTCGTATTCACGCTTGTAGGCGGTGGAATGGGAGCATTCGCCGGAGGCCGTTACATCGGAGGCGCGACAGGAGGAACTGTCGGCCGTTCGAACCGCGACATCTTCAGAGGCGGCGGTGGTGGGTTTGGTGGTGGCGGCGCTTCGGGGAGATGGTGACCGTGGACCTCAAACGTATCGTTCGACATCTGTCGATGACCCGCTGGTCGGTCAATGCCGCTTTTCCACCGCGCACGCTATGGGCCATCGAGCAGGCCATTCGTGAGAGTCACCGGGCGCACATTGGTCAGGTCCTGTTCGTCGTAGAAGGGGCGCTGCACAGCACGCCGCTCTTCGATGGGCTAACGGCGCGCGAACGGGCAATTGATGTGTTCTCCCAGCTTCGAGTATGGGACACGGAGTGCAACAACGGGATTCTCATCTATCTGCTGTTGGCCGACCGCGATGTTGAAATAGTCGCCGACCGAGGCATCAATTCACGTGTTGCAACTCAAGAATGGGAAACCATCTGTAGCATGATGGAATCGGAGTTCCGGTGTGGTAGGTATGAATCTGGTGCCGTACATGGAATCGAGCAAGTCACGGCGCTGCTCAAGTTGCATTTCCCCGCGCTTTCGTCGCCCCACGAGGACCTACCTGCTAAACCCGTGTTGATGTAGGCCTGTCGCATCCGTTCGGAGGTGCATCTGCTAT
The DNA here is from genome assembly GCA_001319865.1 of Burkholderia sp. E7m39. Taxonomy (GTDB): domain Bacteria; phylum Pseudomonadota; class Gammaproteobacteria; order Burkholderiales; family Burkholderiaceae; genus Paraburkholderia; species Paraburkholderia bengalensis. The sequence goes on from BBSL01000331.1 coordinate 2,880, forward strand.
CGCAGGCATTCTCGAGTCCTTGGAGACCGGGGCCCTGGCCTGCGCGCGGGATGTGCTCGTCCATGTCACCCCGGACCTCGTCAACGAACTCGCGATACTACGCCACTGATCTCGTGCATAGCGTGGATGGCCTCCTGCGTGTCGTTGACAAATCGAACGAGCCTGGCCGGTCCCCCATCTCTGCCACACACCTTAGCTGCGCCTGATCCTGGAATTCTTCCGGTTAGTGCCACAATATGGTGATACCCGTGTGCAGGCCAATTCTGGTTATGGAGGCGGACGTGATTCGCAGCGCAAATGCAGCGGCGTTTAGCGACGGTAAGAGGAAATTTCGCCTCCCGGTTGTTCGATGTTTTGCGTCGGTTCTTGTTGGCGCGACGTTAACAGCAGGTTCAGTACAAGCCCAGTCCCCTTCGTTCGACTCGTTTGCCGTCCCCTCCGGTAGCGCACCGCACGATGTCGCGCCAGATCCCGGCGGCACCGTCTGGTACACCGCCCAGGCGCAAGGCGCAGCGGGAAGGTTGGACCCGCGCAGCGGCAAGACGGAGCGGGTTCAACTCGGCAACGGATCGGCACCGCATGGCGTGATCGTCGGTCCTGATGGCGCAGCATGGATTACGGATAGCGGGCTGAATGCGATCGTCCGCGTCGATTCGAAAACACTCGCTGTCACACGCTTCCCGTTGCCCAAAGACCGACAGAACGCCAACCTGAACACGGCCGTTTTCGACAAACGCGGACACCTGTGGTTTACCGGACAAGTCGGAATCTACGGCGAGCTCGACCCTGGAAGCGGCAGCATGCGCGTGTTCAATGCGCCGAGGGGGCCGGGTGCCTACGGAATCTGCGTCACGCCCGACGGCAGCTTGTACTTTGCTTCACTGGCTGGCAACTACCTCGGCCGAATCGACCCCGTCAGTGGCGCGGCCCATGTCATCGAGCCGCCGACACCGGAACAGGGCGCACGCCGGGTATGGTCCGATTCGAAAGGACGCGTCTGGATCAGCGAATGGAACGCAGGAAAGGTTGGGATGTTCGACCCGGCGTTGCATCGGTGGCGCGAATGGAAACTGCCGGGCTCCGATCCTCATGTATATGCGATATTCGTCGACGATAAAGACATCGTCTGGCTCAGCGAATGGAGCGCTAACGCGCTGGTGCGCTTCGATCCACAAACGGAACGATTCGAGATGTTCGCGCTGGCCCGCCCACACGCGAACGTACGCCAGATGATGGGCCGACCGGGAGAAGTCTGGCTATCCGAGTCAGGCACGGATCACTTGCTGCGCTACCGATCCGGCGCGGCGGTTGTCGCAAACAAGTGACGCCCCAGCGCCACGTCCGCAGTGCAGCCCCGCGGTCGCTGCTTCGCATTCGGGTCGGCGAGGCGGAACGACGTAATGCGCCGCACATCGCCGGCCGCCACGGACTCGCCACTCATCGCCTCTATCTGGTCGACTGGGCGTTGCGTGTGCATCATCTACCACGCCGCCACCGGATTGGACAAAGGTCGATATCACTACAGTGATCGGTCAAGCACTTCCGGCACGAACCTGTACGGATAATCCGGTTCGCGATAGCCATCCGCCTTCTGCCGAGGGGGCAATTGCACCTTCGTCCGCGGCACGCTCTCGTATGGCACCCTGCTAAGAAGGTGACTGATGACGTTGAGCCTGGCGCGCCTCTTGTCGTCCGAACGCACGACATACCACGGCGCGAAATCCGTGTCGGTCTTCTCAAACATGTCGTCTCGGGCGCGGGAATAATCGTACCAACGACGATAGGACTCAAGGTCCATCGGCGACAGCTTCCAGATTTTGCGCGCATCATGGATGCGGTCTTCAAGTCGCCGCGTTTGTTCCTCCTGGCTTACCTCCAGCCAATACTTGATAAGAATGATGCCCGACTGGATGACGGCGTGCTCGACGAGAGGAACCGCGGTGAGAAACGCTTGCGCCTGCTCTTCCGTGCAAAATCCCATCACACGCTCTACCCCGGAGCGGTTGTACCAACTGCGGTCGAAGATCACGACCTCGCCTGCCGCAGGCATATGCGGAAGATACCGTTGCACATACATCTGGCTTTTCTCGCGCTCGGTCGGTGCCGGCAGTGCAATCACCCGGAAGATCCTGTGGCTGACACGTTCAGTAATCGCTTTGATTGCGCCGCCTTTGCCAGCCCCGTCGCGCCCTTCGAACACGATGCAAACTTTGGCACCGCTGCTGACCACCCATTGCTGCATCTTTACCAGCTCCACATGCAGACGCCGCAGCTCTTTCAAATATGCCTTGTTGCGGAGTTTGCTTCCACCTTTCTCTGCCTTCTGCGCAATGTCCGCCATGTTCATCCTCCTTGAGAACGTCGAGATCAAGCGCTACCAGCGCGACGCCGGCTCCGGGCCATCCGTCGCCAGCGAATTGAGCAACACTCAGTCCGCCTGAACGGTCCGCCGCCTACAGGCTCTTCGTCTTGCAATGCAGCGGCCGATCTAGTCGTTAGAAACAGCA
>BBSL01000332.1 GCA_001319865.1 Burkholderia sp. E7m39
GATCTAGTCGTTAGAAACAGCAGGTGCAGCCGCGGTTGCACTGGCGTCGCGCAGTGCCTCTATTGCCGCCTCGACTGTCGGATAGATTGGACGGCGTTCATGCTCATTTCCAAGTGCACGATATCGTTCCAGTTCATTGCTCACGCCTTCGGGAACAGCGACTGAAGCGATACCGATACCTCGGCGCGCCAATTCATCCGTCAACTGGAGCAGCGTTTTGCCAGACGTATAGTCGACGTTACTGATCTGCGACGCATCAACGACAATCCAGCGCGGGGCAGGTCGAGAATCCTCCGCGAGCTTCAGAATCTCGTCCATGAAGCGGCCGGCATTCGCATAGAACAGATCGGCCTCGAAACGATAGACAATGATGCCAGGCGCGGCGAAGATATTCGGCGCTACGGCGTGGGCAATCCAGTGCCCGGCCTCATCCCGTGTCAGCACACGCGTACGCAGCCGGTAGCTGTGGCGGACGTTGTCGATGACCGACAGAAGCACAGCGGCAATGATTCCGTGCATGACATCGACGAATACCACGATGCAGACCGTGATCAACGCGACGACAAATTCATCGCGCTGCACCCGGAACAGTTCGCCCATGCCCTTCACGTCAATGAGCTTTAATCCGATCATGAAAACGATCGCCGACAACACTGCCGCTGGCAGGTAGGCCAATGGCTTCGTCAAGAACAGCAAAACGAACAACACGATCAGTGCGGTGGTCAGATGGGCAACCTGCGTTCGGCCACCGGCATCGTCCACCATCTCAGTCTTGGTTGGACTACCGTTGACGACGAAGGTCCCAGTGAAGGCGGCCGCCGCGTTGGCTACCGCGAGCCCGACGATGTCCCGGTTGTCGTCGCTATGCTCGTTATACCGGTTGGCATACGCCCGCGCAGTCGCGGCACTCTGCGCAATGATCACAATGAAGCACGACGCCGCTGTAGCGAGCACCTGGTTAATCTCTGCCCAACGCACGGGCGGAAACGAAAGCGACGGCAGACCACTGGGTACTTCGCCGATCACGCTGAGCCCTCTCTCGCCGAAGCTGAAAAGCGAGCTTGCCGCTATCGCGCCAACCACGGCAATCAGCGCGCCCGGCGCACGTGGCGAGATGCGCTTGCAGCCCACGATCACGACAAGCACTGCGGCTGACAGCCCGGCCGTCGCGTAGTTGGCGCTCCCGATCCGCTCCAACACCGAAACAACTTGCAGGATAGGTCCATGCCCCTCCTTCGCAAGTCCGATCAATCCTGCAAGCTCGCCGCACGCCACCTGAATGCCGACTCCTGACAGAAATCCGATCAATGCACTTCGCGACAGAAAATCGGCAAGGAAACCGAGCCGGAAAAATCGCGCTGCGACGAGCATCACCGCCACAGTCAGCGCGACGGTGCTCGTGAGACCGACATATTCCTTGCTGCCTAGTGCGGCGACGGTAACCAACGTGCTAGCGAGGATCGCAGCCGTCGCCGAATCCGCGGCCGCTACGAGGTGCCTCGACGCCCCGAACAAGGCGAATGCCACCAGCGGCAGCAGGATTGTGTATAGCCCCGTGACGGCGGGCGTGCCCGCGATCTTGGTATATCCCATTACCTCCGGGATGCCCAACGCAGCGAGCGTAATGCCTGCGACGATGTCGTGCGGCAACTGCGCGCGAGAGACGGGAAAGACGCCCTGCAATAGATGGATCCGGTGGGCGGGCGATTCAGTTGGCGTCAACGTCTTCATGATGTAGCCTCGGTGCGAACCGCAAGCCTCTCCATCATTGCATCGGCGAGTAGCTCATCGCCGATCACGACGCCCGTCGCTCCGGCATTCTCCAGCAGCGTCTTTCTCAGGCTGTTCTCGCCTGGCGCGATAATCGGCAGCGAACGATTCAGCGCATGTGCCAGCAGCGTGACAGCCAGATTTGCGTCGCCATTGGGTGTGGTCACGACGAGCGCTTTCGCGTTCTGAAGTTGTGCGTGCCGAAGTGCGTCGTCGAATACCTCGGGTGCGCTGAGAATGACCAGGTGACCGCTTTCCGCCGCCCGGTCGGCCATGTCCTTGTCGGCGACGAGCACCAACACGGTTTCGCCCGCTCGCCGCAATTTTTCGGCAATGGACTGGCCGAGCGACCGATATCCCACGACAACCACATGATTGCTCAGCGTTTCGAATTTGCGCTCCATAGTTCTGTTCTCCCTGTACGCGACAACGTCATCGCCAGACAGGATCCCCGTCAGCCTCGATATAGCGAACGCGGCGACCAGCATCGTCACGAACATCGCCGCGAGCATGAACTGCTTCTGGCGCACGTCGAAGTCGGAAAAATCGCCGAGCGTGGTTGTCAGGTTGACCGCATCCCACACGGCTGTGAAAAGGCGGCTGCCAAACGGTGCTTTTGACTGATCCAGCACCATCAGCCCGGTTGTTGCCAGCACGAGCAACAAGACAAGCAGTCCGATGGCGTGGCGCGCGCGGCGTCTCCATTCACGCACTCGAACCGCGCCGAGGCGCGGCTCATCGATACGATAAATCCACATAGCAGGGCAGATTGAGGTAGTCGCCGAGAAATCCTGAATACTCGCTCTTTGTCGGCGTATTACTTCCTGCAGATCAAGCAATGAATACCGCTGTGGCAGCAACCGCAGCCGCTCCCGTCACGGGCATATTTCGCATCGTCACACCTCGCTCATCGGTATTTGAATTTGCGCAAGTCGAATCCATGCAAAATCGAACCTACGCCGCAGCCAATGGGCAAATTCGCATTGCCATGCCGAAGACCTTGTATGACAGACTAATGCGCAAGACGATGGTCAGATTGATCTGAGTCAAGCGATGAACCTTTGGGATCAGCGGGTGCGTCTTCCATGCACACACATTACGTAGCCATCCTTATTTTAATTAGTTGCATATGGCATTACCTCGACATGTATGTATTCAGCTATCCATATCTGAAGAGCAGCGTGCCGACAGACCCTTCGTCGTCCGTCACTAACGGCGCGTTATTAGTTCATGGAATATCAAGCCGGTTAATATCCCGGTTTCTGCCTTACCCATCCGCACTGGTTGTCCCGCAACCTCATATCCGTGCTCGCGAAGCGAGAACTTGCTGACGGGCCGGACTATGCAAACCGGATGGCCCGGGAGGCGCGGACGGAGCCGCGGGACCACCCTCACCTGGCGTTGATGCGGGGATGGGACCAACGGCAGTCGGCGCGTCAGGCTGTACCGCCCCACCGACAAGGAATCCTGTCGACACCAGGAAAATCAAGGCTGGTAAAAGAAAAGCCACGGAGTTCACCTCGTCAGATAGATATCAATTGGCCGCTGCTCCTGTGCCGAACCGACAGAGTGCAGCCCTGCTCAATCGCACTGTATTGCTACCCTACCTCCACGAATGGCCGCCGAATTGACGTATGTCAGCTTAGCTGCCGACCCGACGGAGCGATATTGTCGATTGATGCGACGTTTGATAGACGGTGAGCGTCACGGGCGGCGTTACACCCCGCTCACGAACCAATCGCGATCGTTTATCGTCCGTTGCCGCGCTCCGGATTGACATGGATCAATCGTGACGACTTCGATCCGCGATGTGATGCCTACATGAGTGCGTGTCCCACCCGCGACTCCTCGATTTTCACGACTAGCGGTTCACAGAAAGTGAGTGGGCCGTTCTTCCCGACGCAGTACTCAGCTGAAGCCATTGCTTTTGTCTGATGCCATGACACGAAGATTCTGCCGCGCAGGAGATGACAGATGATCCTCATCGCCGCCTTCATTTCGATGACCTTTCTCTACAGCCTGGTATCCCGGCGGCTGGAACGAACCATTCTCACAGCGCCCATATTATTTACCGCGCTCGGTATGCTTCTGGCCACTTCGCAAGGAGCGTTGAACGAGCTTGCCATGGACAGGCAAGATCTGCTGCTGGTTGCCGAACTTGGTCTCGTGATGACGCTTTTCACTGATGCATCACGCGTCCCACCGCGTGTGCTCAAAGGTGAAACCAGTTTGCCGGTGCGCCTGCTAACCACGGGAATGCTGCTGACAATCGGACTTGGCGTACTTGTCGCGATGGTTGTTTTCGGGACGCTTACCTGGTGGGAAGCGGGTATCCTTGCTGCGATATTGGCACCGACTGACGCAGGGCTCGGACAGGCCATTGTGAACAGCCCGCGCGTCCCCCACCCGATCCGTCAGGCATTGAATGTCGAAGCCGGCTTGAACGACGGACTCGCGGTTCCATTCCTGATGTTCTTTATCGCATTGGCGGAGGCGCGCGAGACCAGCCGCGGCGGTTCAGTGTTGAGCCGCTTTCTGCTCGAGCAACTCGGTTATGGAACACTCGTAGGACTCGGCGTTGGATTGCTGGGCGGGTGGCTGCTCAGTCTCGCTCACCGCAAGGCATGGATGGCCGAACCCGCCACACAGCTTGGCGTAGTGGCGCTGCCGCTTGCTTGCGTCGTGGCCTCGGAGGCGACGGGCGCAAGCATGTTTATTGCGGCATTCGTGGCCGGTCTGGCGACTCAGGCAGGCTTTCACGAGGTTGGCGAACATAGCGTCGAGTTTGCAGAGGAATGGGGCCAACTCTTCAACTACTTTGTCTTCTTTCTGTTCGGGCTTCTCGTCACCCGCGTCTGGGCGCAGTTCAGCTTTGCGATTCTGGCGTACGCCGTGCTCAGCCTGACGTTGATTCGCATGGTCCCGGTTGCGATTGCGCTCAGAGGCACGCACCTTAGTCGGCCGACATCCTTGTTTATGGGGTGGTTCGGTCCGCGAGGACTGGCATCGATCGTTCTTGGACTCGTCTATCTCGAAGGAGAAGCCGACCTGCCGGGAGAGCCGATCATCAGGCTCGCTGTCATGGCGACGGTTCTTCTTAGCATATTTGCTCACGGACTGACGGCGCTTCCCGCAATCGGCCGGTACGAAAAGGCGGTTGCGAAGCTAGGCGATGATGCGCCCGAGCATCCGCGCGAAGTACTCGACGCTCATCACGCGACCGCCGACGGGCCTTGACGCAACATGTGTGGATGAACAGGCGAGCGTCAGCCACTGTCGAATGGCTGCCGTCCAATCGGGATTAAACCGATTCTCGACGGTCCGATCCGCTAATGAAGCGGCGCTGCATCGGGAGAAATTCGAATGGCGGTCGCCTCGACAAAATCGACGCGCACGCTGTCGCCCACCTTGAGCACATTCAGAAGACCTTCGGATGAAGCCTCGAGCGTCAACGTTCGGGTCGAATCGCGCAACGTCAGCAAACGATTCGTGCGATCGATCTTTTCGACTGTCGCCACTGCTTGAACCCTGTGCATCGACAACGACGACTCCAACGACTGTGCAGTGCTGAATCCACTGTCGATGCGCTCGCGAATACCGTCAGCCGGCGCCTTTCCAGCACGAATCAGAAGTGCCCGGCTGTAGGTGATGGCAACCGTATCACCTGTCTTCAGGGTACTCACATCGCCAACGGACGGGTCTACCAGGACATCGATCGGTTCCCCGCTCTCCTGAAGAAGCGTGATGCTGTTACGCTTCACATCGATCCCGAAAACGATAGCCTTCGTTCTGGTTACGCTGGTGCCGGAGAACTGCTTCGACTGTTCGACATCGTTAGCATAGCCTTGGGCCGCTGCATCGATTGTCACGCCTGTGCCCGCCACCAGGGCAATCATGCAGACCAGGCTTGTGCATCGCCATTGGACATTCATAAGCATCTCTCCGATCGAGACTACATGGCGCCGACAGCCGCAACCCGACAATAGGGCGCACGTGGTTGGCGGCGGCGATCTTGACTTCGCGCTAAGGGATGCCCTCCTCCCTGTGTTTATCAGGAGAATCACGCGGCGCTTGCGCAGGGTCAGTTAACGCTCGAAGCGGCGATGCGGTAATGACCGTCAACAATATGACGTCGCGCTCGCTCTCGGGCATCTTCGCAATCGCGTGGAGCGTGACTCTCGTCATCCAGCACACGTCGGACGGCGTCGCAGTGGATGGCTGTCGTGTGTACGTCCTATAGCGGTCGAGACTCGCCGTGTCCCCATCCAGTTCGATCACGATTGCGAGCGACAGCGCCTCCAACGCGCCGGCGTATTCCTGCTGTGTCGGCAACCGGACAGGAGCGTCGGACGTAGTGCTCACTAGCACCCTATAAAGAAGCTGCAGATAGAGCGCGGCATCCGGATCGGACATCTGCGATATCGTGATGTGATTCATCACCGCGCTCATATCGACAAGACCAAAGCAGTTGACGGGAACGAACTCATCGAGCAGACGGGTGAACAATTGCAAATACAGCAGCCGCTCCTGCGGAGCCAGGCGTGCGAGCCCGCTCGACATCAGCGCTTCGCGCTTGCCCTCGTCCACGAAAATCCGTTCCAGTGAAGCAGGGCCACCACCAATGCGCATCGCGATGCTCGGGTCATGCAGCACCATCTCGAACCACGCTGTCAGCATGTGCGCTTTGGCCGAGCCCGGGGCGATTCCGTTCTGACTCAGCGTCCTGCCCAGACTGGACGCTTCAGGCGTCGCAGGGCTTGCCAGTGCGGCGGGCGGTTCGGGCTGCCCGGCATGAGCGCTTTCCCTGAACGCCGCGTTTCCCGTCGACGTCCACAGGACTGCGCACCAGGCCGCCAGCAAGAATCCCATTTTCATCGCTGTCGCGAAGCCTGCTCGGATCACAACTTTCTCCGCTAAAGCCTTGGTTCGAAATCTGCAGCGTCGGCCGCCGCCGACATTGCCTATTCCCCCGTCTGCGCGTCGATCCTGCCTTCGCGAATGGCCTGAATAAACGTCCGGTAATCTCGCCGGTTTTGCGAACTGTACTCAGTCGCAAACTCTGTGATTGCGTCATCGAACGTCTGGCCAGAACCCATATAGCCCGCGATCATCGCGGCATCTCCGGATCGTGCGTGAGCCCGCGCCAGCGCATGCGCGCACATGCGCGCGTACTGCTTGAGCAGGCCCGCATCGAGCCCTTCGAGCACCACCGACAGCTTCATGTCGCGCAGCTGGCGAATATAGAAGTGGCGTCCGTTTTGTCCCCGGCTCCAGCCGAGAAACAGGTCGCTCGCGGCCTGCATGATGCGCTGGCCGGCGATCACGCGCTCCCCATGATTCGCATGCAGGCTCTTGCCCGCGTAGGGTTCGAGCACCGACGCACGCGCCTCCTTGAGCTGCAGGAGCAATGGATCGTTGTCCGCCGCCATGAACAGACCAATGCCGCACAGAGTGCCGACGCTTCCAACACCAACCACCTTGAGCGCGAGATCGACAAAGTGAAACCGGTCAAACAGAACGCGTACATGTCCGTCGAGGCTCTCGCGATACGAGGCAATCGCGTCGGCGTACCCGGACTGAAGCCCCGGGGCAATCTCCTCCGAGGGATGAAACAGGAGCGGCGGCTCGTCCTTGATCCGCGGCTGCGCGCCCTCTTCCGAAACCAGTTTCGGATAAAAATGGTCCGGCACCGTCTTGCGGCGCTCTATTTCTATCCTTTCCATTATCCGTTTGCGAGCTGCTTCGACCACCTCCGGATCTGCCGA
>BBSL01000333.1 GCA_001319865.1 Burkholderia sp. E7m39
GTCGTACCAGACATCGAGCGCGCGCATCGAGGAGTAGTCGTGCATGCGTTCGCGGTACTCGCGAACGAGTTCGGTGGCAACGCGCGTCGTGTCGCTATATGGCAGTTCCAGATGCTGCGCCGCGATTACGGCGCTCGTAGCGAGACGTTTCAGGTCCCACTCGAATGGCGCCGGCAGCGTTTCGTCAAGATCGTTCACGTCGAAGATCACGTTGCGCTCGGGTGTGGCGAAACCCCCGAAGTTCATCAGATGCGCGTCGCCGCATGCCTGCACGCGCAAGCCGCTAGTCGGTGTCGTTGCCAGATCGGCGGCCATGATGATGGCCGCGCCGCGATAAAACGCGAACGGCGATGCGGACATACGCCCGAAGCGGATCGGAACAAGGCTCGGAATGCGCCCTTCGTTGGACAACTGGAGAAGCTCGACAGGATCGCGGCGCTGCACAGGTAACCTCCACCCGGCCTGCGACGATCGGGAAACATGGTCGCGTATCAATCGCCCTTGTGCCGCCCTTTCGTCCGACGTGCGATATCCGGCAGATTCTGCGTCCGCGTTATGTGCGGCCTTGCGCGAAACGGCTTTGTCCATCACGCCCCCTGCGAATTCCACGGAATCTCTATCCGTGAAAATCACCATACGCATGGGACTAACCGCGAGGTTGATTCAGGTCAAGACTTCGAGAACGTGACCGCAGACGATATGCGCGCATTCCCAACGCGTAAACGTCAGCATTGAAGAACTGTCGCCAATCGCATGATGCAAGTTGTGCGAGCGTACATGAATGTTATGGATACCAGAGTATCCATTGATTCAGGTCAATCGGCATGCGTTGACCGTTCGTATCCTGAGTACGCGTCAAGAGTCCGTCCGATGGACCACATCTTTGACGACGCGGTCGGGACGATGCTGGCGCACTGCCGGTTCGCGCAGTGCCTGACTCCAGGCGGGCAAATCATAAAAGACCCTGCGCACCGCTGCGGACTCGAAACAGGTAAAGGAGAAGTTACATGTCTGATTCCGTAACGCAACCCACATCCGGGGCGAGTACAGGACCGTCGACGACGTCCGCCGCCGCCCCGAAACTCCATCTCGGCGCGCTCACCGCGCTCGTGGTGGGATCGATGATCGGCGGCGGCATCTTCTCATTGCCGCAAAACATGGCGGTGAGCGCCAGCGCAGGGGCGGTGCTGATTGGCTGGGCGATCACCGCTGTCGGCATGCTGGCCCTGGCATTCGTCTTCCAGACCCTTGCGAATCGCAAGCCCGAACTCGACGGCGGCGTGTATATCTATGCGAAGCAAGGCTTCGGAGACTACATGGGCTTCTCTTCGGCATGGGGCTACTGGATCAGCGCATGGCTCGGCAATGTCGGGTACTTCGTCCTGTTGTTCGGCACGTTCGGGTACTTCTTTCCCGTCTTCGGCGAGGGCAATACGCCGATTGCAATCGCCTGTGCGTCGGTGTTGCTATGGGGCGTTCATTTCCTCGTATTGCAGGGCATCAAGGAAGCGGCGTTCGTCAACATGGTCACAACCATTGCCAAGGTCGTGCCGATCGTCCTGTTCATCGTCTTGTGCATCTTTGCCTTCAACGCACATATCTTCACGAATGACTTTTTCGGACTCGGTACGCCGAAGCTCGGCAGTGTCGCCAATCAGGTTCGCGGGTCGATGCTGGTAACGGTCTGGGTCTTTATCGGCATCGAAGGCGCAAGCATTTTTTCTGCGCGCGCCGAGAAACGCACCGATGTCGGCAAGGCGACCGTCATGGGCTTTGTCGGCGTGCTGCTGGTGCTCGTGCTCGTCAACATGCTGTCGCTCGGCATCATGTCGCGGCCGGATCTGGCCGCGCTAGCAAACCCGTCGATGGCAGGTGTGCTCGAACATGTCGTGGGCCACTGGGGCGCGGTCCTGATCAGCGTCGGACTGGTCATTTCGCTGCTGGGCGCGTTGCTTTCGTGGGTGCTGCTTTGCGCGGAGATCATTTTTTCCGCGGCGCGTGACAACACCATGCCGCATTTCGTGCGCAAGGAGAATGCGAAGAAGGTTCCTGTCAATGCCTTGTGGTTGACAAATGGCATGACGCAGGCCTTCCTGCTTATCACGCTGTTTTCGAAAGGCACCTATCTTTCGTTGATCTATCTGGCGACGTCGATGATCCTGCTGCCCTACTTCTGGTCGGCGGCCTATGCGCTGCTCGTCGCATGGCGGCGTGACACCTACGAAACGGAACCGGCGCAGCGCAACAAGGACTTGCTGATTGCCGCCATCGCCGTGGTGTACGCGATATGGCTGCTTTATGCAGGCGGATTCAAGTACGTGCTCCTTTCCGCACTGCTGTATGCCCCGGGTGCGTTGCTTTTTGCCAAGGCAAAGCGCGAAGCGGGTCAACCTGTCTTCACGCTGGTGGAAAAAGCCGTCTTCGCGGCGGTCGTGCTGGGTGCGCTGGTTGCCGCATTCGGCCTGTACAGGGGCTTCCTCACGCTCTGAATCGAGGAGACACATGATGATCACGGAAACAATGAAGTATGGCGTTCACTCGGAAGCGGGCAAGCTACGCAAGGTGATGGTCTGCTCGCCTGGTCTTGCGCACCAGCGTTTGACTCCGAGCAATTGCGACGAACTGCTGTTCGACGACGTCATCTGGCTCAGTCAGGCCAAACGCGATCATTTCGATTTCGTCACCAAGATGCGCGAGCGCGGCGTCGAGGTACTGGAAATGCATAACCTGCTGACGGAGACCGTGCACAGCCCGGAAGCGCTCAAATGGATTCTGGATCGAAAGATCCGTCCCAACACCGTCGGCGTGGGGCTTGCCAACGAAGTTCGCGCATGGCTCGAAAGCCTCGAGCCCAGGCGGCAGGCCGAGTTTCTGATAGGCGGCGTCGTGGCGGAGGACATTCCCGATACTGATGACTCGAACGCTCTGAAGATGTACCGGCAGTACCTCGGTTATTCGGGCTTTGTGTTGCCGCCTTTGCCAAACACGCTGTTCACGCGCGACACGACCTGCTGGATCTATGGCGGCGTCAGCCTGAATCCGATGTACTGGCCCGCGCGACGGCAGGAAACCGTGCTCACGGCAGCGATCTATAAATTCCATCCTGACTTCGCGAACCGGGACTTCGATGTCTGGTACGGCGATCCAGACCGCGACCACGGTCTCGCGACGCTCGAAGGCGGCGATGTGATGCCGATCGGCAAGGGCGTGCTGCTCATCGGGATGGGCGAGCGCACGTCGCGCCAGGCGATCGGCGAACTCGCACAGAGCCTCTTTGCAAGAGGTGCTGTCGAGCGCATCATCGTGGCCGGCCTGCCGAAGTCTCGCGCCGCGATGCATCTGGATACGGTGTTCACATTCTGCGATCGCGATCTCGTTACCGTGTTTCCCGAAGTGGTCAACGAGATCGTCGCGTTCTCTCTTCGCCCCAGCGATTCCGAAGCGACACGAATCAACATTCGCCGCGAAGACAAACCGTTCGTCGAAGTCGTCGCCGATGCCCTGGGACTGGCGAAGCTGCGCACTGTCGAGACGGGCGGCAACACGTTCGCCGCAGAGCGCGAGCAATGGGACGACGGCAACAATGTTGTCTGCATCGAGCCGGGCGTCGTGGTCGGCTACGACCGCAACACCTACACCAACACATTGTTGCGCAAGGCAGGCGTCGAAGTGATCACGATTACGGCGAGCGAACTGGGCCGGGGCAGAGGCGGCGGGCATTGCATGACCTGCCCCATCGTGCGCGACCGCGTCGACTATTGAAAACCGCCTCAGTGGTGCGCAAGAGCGCCCTGATCTTCGAGAAGAGGTCGACGCGCACGGGCTGCGCGTCCGAGTCGCAGGATAAGGTCAGGGCGCCAAGGTCACGTATTGTCGTGTCCTGCGTCACTTTTCTTCCGTTTTGTCCGGTGTTGCTCGTGTCCGGTCCTGTGATCACACTGGGCGCCTGGCGGAAATCCGCCGATCCCTCATCGACGAACGATCGACTCGAGGGGAAACTGGCCTTGACGCTGAAATCGCCCTCAGGTCGTTTGCCAAGCCACACTGTGCCGTTCATTCAATTGCCGTGCGCGCTCGAATGCCCAGCAGGCCAAATGAGCATCGGAACAGTGCGGTCACGAATTCGATGCGCCGGAATCCCCGCCCGCCAAGTGCAACGATACGAGTCGTGCAAGCACGATCGCCGGATAGAGTTGACCGACTAGCGCCTCCAGATTCGTGAGCGATCTCGCCTCAGGTGCGATGGGCAGAATGTCGCCGTAGCCCGCCGTAGTCAATGTGACAAAACTAAAATAGATCCAGATCGCGCGATCCAATGAATTCGTGTGAAGGGAAGCACTATAAAACGCATTCGGAATTACGCTACTAAGGATTTGGTAAGCCTGCGCCCAGAACACACCCAATAATATGTAGAGGGCAATGGCTCCGTCGATTCGGTCAAATGTCACTTTGCCAGAACCGAATACATTCAATCCAATCACCACGGTTATTAACGCGACTGCAACCAGAGTGGTTGCGTCACGTATTGCCAATGTGAGATGAGCCGGTACTACCCAACCTGCCAGGCGAAGGGTGATAGCGGCGAGCGCGACCAGTGCGATCAGCACGAAGGCTCTCGGCCGTTCTTTTGCCGATACGACGCCGGTTATCAGAATCAAAGAAAGAAACAAATCCTGCAAGATCCTGCCGACAAGGCGACCGGGTTCGGTGAAGGATGGGACACCGAACACGGAAATGACAAGCAGCGCCAGAAGTACTCCCATGTTCGCCTTGCGTAGCGGCGCGATCCAGCCTGTCGATTGGCGCACATGAGGCATCACTTTCCCCTTCGAAAGCAGTCACTTTGTCCCCTGACCGCGGACGGCCGGTCAGGCAGAGCCGGGGCCGATGCAAGGCGGCAATGCATCGATTACAGGACGGGGAACGGGACTTTTTGCTCCGCCATACGTCGTACCAGCCTGAATTGAACTTTCCCGCGTCAATCCCTTGGGAGTGCAATTCCGGGCAGACCTGCTGTCCAGACAGAGTCCGCGCATGCCTCGTTGCTCCACCACAAAAAACCGCCAGTCTCTTGCCCGCATCGCATGGGCTGAGCCGCCGCGCCGGGGTGGCGGCTTCGTTACCTCTGTGTTCTCGCGCCTGTACACGTGTTGTCCTCCGCGTCCTCCACTTCTTTCCTTTGATCGGATGAGGCCGGTGCCGTGTACCACTGCGCGCGCGGTACGACCTTGGGTTCGTCAGGATCGCCCTCGTAGGCGGGGGTCATGATCTGCACTCCGTACTCGTTGAAGACATCGAGGATGTGCCGGTGCAGGTCCGCACAGATCTGGGCGATCATATGCGGCTCACGGATATAGACATTCAGTTCGTAAGTGACCGCGAAATCCCCCAGCTTGTTTAGCAGGATGAACGGCTGCGGCTCCCTCAGCACCCGCGACGTACGCGCTGCGGCCGCGTGCAGCATCGCCTCCACCTGTCGCCAAGGGGTCTCGTACCCGATACCGACTGTGGTGTGGACGATCAGTCCTCGTGTGCCGGCCATGGAGCTGAAGTTTGTTACGTCGCCGTTCAGGATCTGGGAATTGGGAATCGTGATCTCTTCGTTTTTGACCGTCCGCAGATGGGTCACCTGGAGGCGGATGGCGATAACCTCACCCGTCACGTCGCCCACCTTCACCCGGTCACCGACCTTGAACACCCTTCGATAAGTCATCAGGTAGCCAGCAATGAGATTGGATATCGCTGTCGAGGAGCCGAGGGAGAGCACGAGGCCAATGAAGATCGAAATCCCTTTGAAAGCGGCGGACTCGGAGCCAGGAATGTACGGGTACGCGATGATAAGCGCGAAGGCCAGGATCAAGACCCGAACGAGCTTGTAGGTCGGCAGGGCCCATTCCGGCTCGAATTGTGCGAAGGTAACGCGCTTCTGCGTCATCGCATCGAAGAAGTTGTGCAGCCGGCGCAGGACGAACCGGGACAGAAAGTAGATGACGGCCAGAAGGAGAATGTCCGGAATGCTGGCGGCCACGGATTTTCCTATGTGCTCAACCGCGCCAGCGGCAAGGCCGAACAGGCTGTTGGAGATGGAGCGGGTCCAGGGAAAGAGCGCAAGTACGTAATGCAGGTAGGCGTACGCCGACACGATGATGGTCGCGACGCCCGTCACAAGCATCAGGCCATGAAATGCCTTCCAGATGGTGTCGGAACGGAGGATCTCAAAAGACTGGATGCCGACGGCATGGACGCGACCCTGCAGACGTTGGGAGAGCGCTTTGTCCAGCCATCGGTTGAGCACGAGCAGAACTGCGATCACCAGCGCTAGCAAGGCCGTGGCGCCCGCGCCATACAGCCCCGCCTTGCGCAGCGCGTCGCCTCTTCGTGACTGCCGGTATTCGTCGATGGCCCGTTTGATCCGCATCAGATGCAATGTGGCGAGATGGTCGCGGCTCGTGTGTTCCAGTTGGGCGTCCGCTTCGCTCACGATCATCAGCGTAGCTTCCCCGGCCATGATTATCGTGACGTTCTCGACAACTTCGGTGCTTAGCCGGTCGCTCGGGAAGGAGGCGTCCGCCGCTACCTTTTCGATTCTTCCCCTGATCGCCTCTGCGCGCTGCTCAGCGGGAAAGGACGAAACGCCCCGAACCCTGAACAGGAGCTCACCGTCGATCTCGACCGGGGCCGTTTCCAGCACCGACTCGAGGAGGGCCGGCGTTTCCGGGCGCACGTCCTCACTTGCAGCCTGAAGCGGAGCCGCAAGCATCATGAATAACACCGCAAGTATGGGAATTCTCAGAGACATTGTCCCCTCTACTGCCAACAAGCCGTCACCGTGTCACCGGACAAGGGCGCATACCGGAATACTTCCCACGGATATCCTGCCGTGCGGACGACTGACGCCCTTGACTTATATCAAGAGAGCCAAAAGGGGGACGGCCGGGAAGCAGAACGCGACAAAAATGCCGTCGAGGGCTTCGGGCCAGTGGCATGTCGCGGCCTGGGATGGATGCATCCAGGCCTGATTGAACACGTTAGTTGTCGGTTGGCAGAATGGGCGTGAGCTAGCGGAGTTAATGGCCGTTTGCAGGCTCGAACCGAGGTGTGAATGGCGATCAAGCACGAAAGCGAATGACTGGACATGGCCCATTGTGTTGAAAAACTCCCCGGGAAAGACTTCAGCGAGGTTTTCATGGGTCCTCTTACCCCTACATGTTTGCTCATCTGAATTGTCGACAAAGTGTTTGATGGGTGGATCAGGTTCGTATGCTTGCGAGAGCGTCCATCCGATCACCCTCGTCCGTCCATTTCATCCAGTTTCGGTTTCGACTTCGCCAGCGTCGCCATCGCACTGATCCCGAGGACCGGATCTGTGCGCACCCGACGGTCTTCACACCAACTCGGCCAGTTCTCGACGTCATCGTCGAGCGCAAGCCATGCGTCAGGCTTGCAGCGAAGCACATCGGACCACACCTGCGAACCTCGCGGTACGTCATTGAATACGCTCAGGTCCATGCGACTATGGAAAGTGGCGCCAACACCCCTTTCCCGCAACGCCGGAGTCAGTCCGCGCGACACGCGACGGATGCTTCCACGGTAATGCCGCACCCATGACGTGCTGAGCACGATGCGCGCACGCGGGTACGGGGCCAGCACATCCTCAAGCAGCCGCGCATGGTCCGAGAGGGCGAGACCGTCAGTCGGCGCTGCATACAGAGGCGAACCGACGCGGCCAGCCAGATGCACGCTCAGTCCGTTGCCCTCTCTACGATCCGATCGGCTCATGTCGGACCGCCAGGTTGCGACTTACTCGCAAATTGCACATTACGGGACGAAAACTGTGTTCCTTTTTGTACACGGCGCGCAGTGTCGGAAAGTGTGGGCTTTTTTGTATGCGGATAACGATCCCCCCACCCGAAGTAAGGCCATCCGCACATATCGTAAATTTCCGATATAAGATTCGGCCCATAGCGATGCAGATGCCGATTTCCGGCTACCGAGTCTGCCCGCCGTTTCATGAGCACGAAGACCAACCCGAAGACCATTGCCATCGACGTCGACGCGATTCACAAGGCGCTCGCCAATCCGGCGCGCCGCGTGATTCTCGCGAAGCTGCGCGAGCCGGAGAAGTATTTTCCGGAGCAGGAGCTTTCGTACGATCACGGCGTCTGCGCCGGACAGTTCGACGACTGCTGCAATCTCTCGCAGTCCACGGTGTCCGCGCATCTGGCCGCGTTGCAGCGCGCGGGGCTAATCACGTCGAAGCGCGTTGGCCAATGGGTGTTCTTCAAGCGTAACGAGGCCGTCATTGAGGCGTTCCTCGCACACATGAACGCGGATCTCTGACGCGCGCCGCGTCTTCGCGCATCTTCGCTTTTCCCGAATGCAGTCTTGACTTAGACGGGCCACGGCCCACAAGGATTGGAACCATGCCGAATCTTTTCGACCCGCTCCAGATTGGCGATCTCACGCTGAAGAACCGTATCGTGATGGCACCGCTCACGCGCCAGCGCGCCGGCAATGTGCGCGTGCCCAACGCGTTGATGGCGAAGTACTACGCCGAGCGCGCCAGCGCCGGCCTGATCATTTCCGAAGCGACATCCGTGACGCCGCAAGGCCTCGGTTACGCGGACACGCCGGGCATCTGGTCGGATGAGCAGGTGGCAGGCTGGAAGCTCGTGACCAAAGCCGTTCACGACGCAGGCGGCAAGATCTTCCTGCAGCTGTGGCACGTGGGCCGCGTGTCCGACCCGGTGTTCCTGAACGGCGAACTGCCCGTCGCGCCGAGCGCGATCGCGCCGCAAGGCCACGTGAGCCTCGTGCGTCCGCAGCGACCGTTCGTGACGCCGCGCGCGCTCGACGTGTCGGAGATTCCGGGCATCGTCGCCGCCTATCGCAAGGGCGCGGAGAACGCGAAGAAAGCGGGCTTCGACGGCGTCGAAGTGCACGGCGCAAACGGCTATCTGCTCGATCAGTTCCTGCAGGACAGCACCAACAAGCGCACCGACGCCTACGGCGGCCCGATCGAAAACCGCGCGCGCCTGCTGCTCGAAGTGACGGACGCATGCATTGAAGTATGGGGCGCCGATCGCGTCGGCATGCACCTCGCGCCGCGCGGCGATGCGCACACGATGGGCGATTCGGACGCGGCCGCCACGTTCGGCTATGTCGCGCGCGAACTCGGCAAGCGCAAGATCGCCTTTATCGCGGCCCGCGAAGCGCTCGGCGACGACCGCCTCGGCCCGCAACTGAAGAAGGCCTTCGGCGGCGTCTACATCGCCAACGAAAGCTTCACGAAGGAAAGCGCGCAGAAGCTGCTCGATGCGGGCGAAGCGGATGCTGTCGCGTGGGGCAAGCTGTACATCGCGAACCCCGACCTCGTGCGCCGCTTTGAACTCGACGCGCCGCTGAACGAGCCGATTCCGGCAACCTTCTACGCCGAAGGCGAAGCGGGCTACACCGACTATCCGACGCTCGAAGCCGTGAACTGATTCATCGCGGCATCGCAACGCCGGTCAGCAAAAGAAAAACGCTGCGGGAAGTTCTCCCGCGGCGTTTTTTATATTTACGCACGCGATGCGCAAATGGATGCGAGCGCCCTTACTCCACAGCCTTCACTTCGCGCCGCATGAAAACGCGCTTCGTCTCGTCGACGCCGCGCGCGATGCGCAACCTGCGGATGCGCAGCAGCGTGGCGTCGAGTTCATCGTCGGCGAGTTCGCTGAAACCGAGCCGCCGGTAGTACGGCGCATTCCACGGCACATGACGAAACGTCGACAGCTCGACGCGCGTCGCGCCCGACTCGCGCGCCCTGGCGTCCACCTCGTCGAGCAGTGCTGCGCCAATGCGCCGTCCGGCGTGTTGCGGGACGACATCGAGCGCCTCGACGTAGATGCGAGAGCGAAGCATCGCGAACATCACGAAGCCGACGCATTCGCCGCCGCATTCCGCCACGATCACCTCGGACGCCCGCACTTTCTTTAGCACGAACGGCGCGTCCATCGGGCGCGCCGCCGCGATGCCCGTCAGGCCGACGCTGACGAAACGCTGCGCAGCCTCAGATTCGACCACGCGTATCGACGCGACGTCGCGGGGCACAGCGGATCGATAGAGGACAGCGGGCGCTTGCATCGAACGGGGCGAAAAAGGTCGTGGAAGATCAGCGCACAGTGTGACACCGGCCGCGCGTGCAGTTCAACCCGGCGCAATCCGAGTCCAAACGCGGAATCAGGATAAGCGCATCACGCCGATATAATGCCCAGCGGGAACCTCTTGCAAGGAGTCGTTCGATGGCACTCTCCGGCCTTCTCGTCTTCGCGCTCGCGCTGATCGTCGCGGCAGGCTCGCCCGGCCCCAGCGTCGCGGCGCTCGTCGCCCGCGTCCTCACCAACGGCTTCAGGGATGTGCTGCCGTTTCTCGCTGCAATGTGGATCGGCGAAGCGCTGTGGCTCACCTGCGCCGTCGCCGGCATCGCCGTGCTCGCGCGCACCTTCGCGTTCGTCTTCATCGTGATGAAGTTCGCGGGCGTCGCTTATTTGCTGTTCCTCGCGTGGAAGATGTGGTTCGCGCCCGCCGAGGTCCACGAAGGCGCGCTGCCGCGCGGCCAGTCGCCGGCGCGCATGTTCGCCGCCGGTTTGATGGTCACGCTCGGCAACCCGAAAATCATGATCTTCTACGTCGCGCTGTTGCCGACCATCGTCGATCTGTCGCGCGTCGGCACGCTGGCATGGCTCGAACTGACGCTGACGATGTTCGCCGTGCTGATGACGGTCGATTTCGTCTGGGCGCTTGCCGCCGTGAAGGCGCGCGCGCTGTTGAAGAGCCGCCGCGCGGTGCGGATCGCGAACCGCGCCAGCGCGACGATGATGGCGGGCGCAGCCGCCGCAATCGCGACGCGCTGAACTCCACTCGGGACCGCCTGACGATGCGCCCCAACATGTTCACGCAGATCGGCCGCGAGTCGCTCGCCGCGCTCGGGCGCGAACTCGCCGCGTGGAAACCGACGCCCGAACGCGCGCTGTTCGGCGTCGAAGCCGTCGTTTCGGTCGTGCTGTCGGTGGCGCTCGCGCACCTGCTGCATCTGCCGAACACATGGTGGGCCGCGATCAGCGGCTTCGCCGTGATGCAGTCGCGCTTCTCGGCGTCCGCGCAGCGCGGGCTGCATCGGGTGCTCGGCACCATCATCGGCGCGCTGGTCGGCGCGCTCGCCGGCCCGATCATCGGCGATCGGCCGTGGCTGTTCGTGCCCGTGCTGGGCGCGATCGGCGGCGTCTGCGTGTATCGCGCGAACGGTTCGTCGGCGTCGTATGCGTGGGTGCTGGGCGGCATCACGTCGGTGATGGTCACGTTCGAGGCGCACAAACTGCTGGCGTTCGGCCCGACGGCCTCGTTCGCGATGCTGCGCGTGGCCGAAGTGTGCGTCGGCACGTTTGCCTGCGTCGCCGTGTCGGGCGCGTTTCACGTCGTCATCCGCTGGTACGAGCGGCGCCGTCCGGCGTCGAAAGTCGTGGCGGCGGCGGCGAAGTCCGCCAACGCCGTGCCGCCGACCTTCGAAACCTTG
Source organism: Burkholderia sp. E7m39 (assembly GCA_001319865.1). Classification (GTDB taxonomy): domain Bacteria; phylum Pseudomonadota; class Gammaproteobacteria; order Burkholderiales; family Burkholderiaceae; genus Paraburkholderia; species Paraburkholderia bengalensis. The sequence continues at coordinate 11,555 of BBSL01000333.1, forward strand.
CGCCACGCGCGCATGGTGCTCGGCGTGCAGGCGGGCATCGCGGTCTCGATCGTGGCCGCGATGACCTACGCATTCGATCTGCCCGGCTTCGCACAGGCCATCGTGACGACCATCGCGGTCATGATCCTGCCCGCCAGCGCCCTCGTCGTACGCTCGCAAAAGCCGGTCGCCGACAAGATGGTGCAGCGCATGTTCGGCTGCCTGATCGCGGGCGCCGTCGGCATCGCGCTGCTGCCGCTGATGCACGGACAGATCGCCGCGTGCCTGCTCGCGCTCGCAGCGGGCGTTTGGGCGGGCTGTCACGTGCAGACGGGCAAGGAGGGCGCGAGCTACATCGGCCGGCAGTTCACGATCGCGTTCCTCATGGTGTTCGTGCAGGACCACGCGTGGTCCGCCGATCCTCACCCGGCGATGCTGCGGCTCGCGGGCATCCTGACGGGCATCGCAGTCCTTACCTGCGTGATGCTGATTGCGGCGCGCCTGTCGTTCCTGCCCGTGTCCGACGAGGCCACGCCCTGACGCAGCGCTTTGCGATGCAAGCGCATGCGAACGCGCACAAGCGCACGCGAATGCACGCTCAAGGCTCGCCGAACAGCGCCTCGCACAGCTCGCGCCCTTCGGCCGTCAGCGAGGCCGTGCCGCGCCCCTCATCGTCCATTTGCACATCGATCACGCCCGCCGATTGCAGTTGCGTCAGATAGCGCCGCAGCGTGCTCATCGGCAGCTCGGCGCGCTTGCTGATCTTCGCGAGCGACCACGGCTTGCCGTCCCCTGCCGTCGCGCTCGCCGCTTCCCAAAGCAGCATCAGCAGCTGCTCGACGGTCGGATCGAGTCCGTTGTCGTCGTCATCGTCGTCGCAATGCTTGTCGTGTGCCGAGTCGTTCGGGTTCACGTGGAATCTCCAGAGAGTCGCATGTTCGCGGCTGCAAGCTTGCCGATCGTCACCAGCGCGTTTTCGATTTCCGGCGACCATGCATAACTGTAATTCAGGCGGATGCAATGCCTGTACCCGTCCGTGGTCGAGAACATGTAGCCGGGGCCGACCGTGATGCCGTGCTCCAGCGCGAGCTTGTACAGCTGCATCGAATCGACGGCAGGCGGCAACTCGACCCACAGCACGTAGCCGCCCATCGGATGCGATACGCGCGTGCCTTCGGGAAAAAAGCGCGTGACGAGCGTCGTCATCAGCTTCGCGCGCTGCGCGAAACCCTTGCGCAGCTTGCGCAGATGATGCTCGTAGCCATCCTGCTTCAGATATTCGGCGATCGCCAGTTGTGGAATCGACGGCGTGGTCAGCGTGTTGAGGAACTTGAGCTTTTCGACCTGCTCGCGGTAGCGGCCCGGCATCGCCCAGCCGATGCGATAAGCGGATGTCAGCGTCTTCGAAAACGACGCGCAATGCAGCACCAGCCCTTTTCTGTCGTAGCTCTTCAGCGCGCCCGGATGCACGTCGCCGAAATACAGTTCGTGATAGACGTCGTTTTCGATCACGGGCACGTCGTGCTTCGCGAGCAGCTTCACCAGCTCACGCTTCTTCTCATCGGGCATCTGAAAGCCGAGCGGATTCTGGAAGTTCGGCATCACCATGCACGCGGCAATCTTGCGTTTGTCGAGTATCTGCGCGAGCGCGCCGAGGTCGATGCCTTCGCGCGGATGCGTCGCCACTTCGATCGCGCGCAAACCCATGCGCTCGATGGCGTGCAGCATCGCGTAGAACGTGGGCGATTCGACGGCGACGGTATCGCCCGGTTTCGCCACTGCCTGCAGGCACAGATTGATCGCCTCCGTCGCGCCGACCGTCACGACGATTTCGTTCGGATCGACAGCGATGCCGTTCTCGAGATAGCGCCGCGCGATCTGCCGGATCAGGTCCGGGTTGCCGGGCGGCAGTTCGTCCGTCACGCCCCATTGCGTCTTGCGGCGGCCGATCGCATGCGCGTAGCGGTTGATCTTCTGGAACGGAAACAGGCCGGGATCGGGATACGGCGAGCCGAGCGGGACGGCTTCGTCGCTGCCGATCGAGCGCAATGTGGACAGCACCAGCCGGCTCACGTCGACCTGCGCGGACACGGCAATCGGCTTCGATACGTCGAGTTCCTGCACGTGCGCTGCGGCATCGTTCGCGCCGAGGCGCACGAAATACCCGGATTGCGGGCGGCTCTGGATGATGCCCTTGCTTTCCAGCAGCAGGTAAGCACGCAGGACCGTCGTGATCGAAATCTGCCGGTGCTGGCTGGTTTGCCGCACGGACGGCACGCGCTCGCCTGGCCGGAACACGCCGCGCCTCACCTGCCCTTCGATCTCCTTCGCCAATTCTTCGTAGAGCTTCAACGAACGCCTCTCAAGCGGGCACAGCAGACGGGCACGGCGCCCAATTTTTGAGCACAGTTCGCTGTCGCGGGGCATTTTCAACGATAACAGTCGAAACTGTACTCTTTTTCTTTCGCACGTTGTGTACACACCGGCTACGCGTATTCCCCACTACCCTTGCGACAACATCACGCCACACCGGACGCAGAACATGGACAAGACCACCACCAAGCCAGGCCGCATCGAACCGTACACGGGCCCAGCCGCGGGATGGGGCGCGTTGAAATACGTCGCGATCAACCTGATCAAGGAAAAGGTCTCGGGCGGCAATTACCGCACGCTGCTCAAGCAGAACCAGCCCGACGGCTTCGACTGCCCGGGCTGCGCATGGCCGGACCGGCAGCACGCATCCACATTCGAGTTCTGTGAAAACGGCGTGAAGGCCGTCGCGGCGGAAGCGACGACCAAGCGCGCAAATCACGCGTTCTTCGAGCAATACACGGTCGATGCGCTGATGAAGCAGGACGACTACACGCTCGAACAACACGGCCGCCTGACGGACCCGATGGTCTATGACGCGCGCATCGACAAGTACAAGCCCATTTCATGGGACGACGCCTACGCGCTGATCGCGAAGCATCTGCACAAGCTCGATAGCCCGCATCAGGCCGCGTTCTACACGTCGGGCCGCGCGAGCAACGAGGCAGCGTTCGTGTATCAGTTGTTCGTGCGCATGTACGGCACCAACAATTTTCCCGATTGCTCGAACATGTGCCACGAAGCGACGAGCCGCGGGCTGCCCACTACCGTCGGCATCGGCAAGGGCACGGTGACGCTGGAAGATTTCGAGCACGCCGACACGCTGCTGATCTTCGGCCAAAACCCCGCGACGAACCATCCGCGCATGCTTGGCGAACTGCGCGAATGCGCGAAGCGCGGCGCGACCATCGTGTCGATCAATCCGCTGCGCGAGCGCGGCCTCGAACGTTTTGCCAGCCCGCAGCACGTGACGGACATGGTGAAGATGTCGGGCGTGAAGATCGCGTCGACGTTCATCCAGCCGAAAATCGGCGGCGACTTCGCGCTGATCAAGGGCGTCGCCAAGCGCGTGCTCGAACTCGACGACATCGCGATCGAACAGCACGCGGAGCGCGTGCTCGATGTGGCGTTCCTCGATGAGCACACGGCCAATTTCGAAGCGTTCGCCGCCGATCTGCGCGCGCAAAGCTGGGACGCGCTCGTGGAAGAATCGGGCGTGCTGCGCGAAGACATCGAAGACCTCGCGCGCATCTACGCGAACGGCAAGCGAGTGATCGCGACGTGGGGCATGGGACTCACGCAGCACAAGCACTCCGTGCCGACCGTGCACATGCTGTCGAACCTGATGATGATGCGCGGCAATATCGGACGTCTCGGCGCGGGTCTGTGCCCGGTGCGCGGCCACTCGAACGTGCAGGGCAACCGCACAGTCGGTATCGAGGAAAAGCCGAGCGACGCGTTTCTCGATCGCCTCGGCAAAGTGTTCGATTTCGAGCCGCCGCGCGAGCACGGTTACGACGTGGTCGAAACGATCGAAGCGATGCTCGAAGGCCACGTGAAGGTGTTCGTCGGTCTGGGCGGCAACTTCTCGATCGCGACGCCCGACACGCCGCGCACGTGGGAAGCGCTGCGCGCCTGCGACCTGACGGTGCACATCACGACCAAGCTCAACCGCAGCCATCTCGTGCATGGCCGCGACGCGCTGATCCTGCCTACGCTGGGCCGCACCGAAATCGATCTGCAGAATGGCGTGCCGCAGGGCGTCACCGTCGAGGACTCGATGAGCATGGTGCACGTGTCGTATGGCATGAACAAGCCTGCGTCGGAGAACCTCATGTCGGAGACGCGCATCGTCGCGCAGATTGCGCACGCGACGCTCGGCAGCGAGAAGGTCGACTGGCTCGGCTACGCGAACGATTACGCAAAGATCCGCGATGCCATCGAGTGGTCGATCGACGGCTTTTACGAGTACAACAAGCGCATCGCGCAGCCGGGCGGCTTTCACTTGCGCGTCGCTTCGCGCGAACGCGACTGGAACACGGGCACGGGCAAGGCGAACTTCGTCGTGCATCAGATCCAGCGCGACACACCGATCCAGCGCGCGCGCAAGCTGCACGGCGAACGCGCGATGACGCTGATGACCACGCGCTCGCACGACCAGTACAACACGACGATCTACGCGCTCGATGATCGTTATCGCGGCGTGTACAACCAGCGCCGCGTGGTGTTTGCGAACGCTGCCGACATCGCCATGCTGGGATTCAAGGCAGGCGATTGGGTGGATATGGAAACGATCTGGGACGACGGCATCGAGCGGCGCGCCGAGCGTTTTCTGCTGGTCGAATACGACATTCCGCGTGGATGCCTCGGCGCCTACTATCCGGAGACGAATCCGCTCGTGCCACTTTCCAGCACGGCCGACGTGTGCAATACGCCGACGTCGAAGTCGATTCCCGTCCTGCTGCATGCGTCTGCGGCAGCCGCGGCCGACGCCGCGTAACGTTTGTTATGTTCGCGATGCCCGCAGGGCTCCTGCCGGCATCGCAAACGGCGGCGTGACTGCCCGCGCCGCAGAGACGCCCTCATACTGAACGCTCGACCAGCGGGCGGACCACCGTCTCGAGCGTCACTGTCTTCGCCGACGAATCGGTCGCCTCGAATGCGATCCAGCCTTCGTTGAATCCATCGAGCATCGCATGCGCGGCAGCGGATTCTGCATGCCTTGCAAACGGAACAACGGCTCCCATTCGTCGCGCGACACGGCCTGACGACGCGCGCGGCTATTTGCCGTGCTTCGCGCGTGCCTGCTCGGCAAGCGCCTTGTAGTCGTATGTGGGATAGAACTCGGTTCGGTAGCCGCCCCACGCGGTTTCCTCGATCGCACGATTCACTTCACGCAGACGGTCGGCGGGCACGCGCAGCGTCACGACCTGGCCGATGCCCATCATCACGTACCACGACACCACTTCGATGCCCGGCGGCGGGAATGCCTTGTAGAAGCCCTGCTCGGCAAGCTGCTGGTTGATCTTCGGCAGCGGCTTCGATTCGTCGTGCTTCAGGAAGATGGTCAGCAAGAACGTGCCGTCGCCAGCGGGCACGGGCGGCGGCGCGGCGCCTGGCGCGGACTGCGCGGCGGCAGGCAGCGGCGCCAGCGCGGCAAAGGCGATCAGCGTCAGGGTGAAGACCATTCCTGCGATCCATTGACGAACGGCATGCATCGGCTTTCTCCTGGGGGTTGACGAGGAAACGGCAGATTCGGACGAACGTTCACGACGAAATGGTGCATCCATCATGCCACCCCTGCGCGCCGCGCATATGACGGCCCACGCCGCGTCGCAAGCGAACCAAAGGTTCGTGGCAAACCTCGAGGGCAAACCTCGAGGGCAAACCCTAAGGGTAAAACATATGTTGCGTAATTTTTTGTTGTGGCAACATATGTAAACACCATGCGGGCGCGCGCCGTGCCGTTCGCTTCCAATCGATTGTTCAACCAGAGGACCAGCAATGAACCGACTGACTTCGCTCGCGCTCGCCCTGTGCGTCGCGGCGCCGTGCTTCGCGTCGATGGCCAACGCTGACGCGCAGGAATCGCAGCCGACGCTCGCGAAGATCGAGGCCGCCAATCTGATCGCAATCGGCCATCGCGAGACATCGGTGCCGTTCTCGTATGTCGATTCGAACAATCAGGTCATCGGCTTCTCGCAGGATCTCTGCAACAGGATCATCGATGCCGTGAAGGTGAAGACGCGCAAGGCGAATCTGCAGGTGCGCTTCATTCCCGTCACGTCGCAGAACCGCATTGCGCTGGTGCAGAACGGCACGGTCGATCTCGAATGCGGCGTGACGACGAACCTCACGTCGCGGCAAAACCAGGTCGCGTTCGGCGACACATTCTTCGTCGCGACGACGCGGCTGCTCACGCGCAAGGATTCCGGCATCAAGGACTTTCCCGATCTCGCGGGCAAGACGGTCGTGACGAATCAGGGCACGACGTCCGAGCGCATCCTGCGCAAGATGAACGAAGACAAGAAGATGAACATGCAGATCATCAGCGCGAAGGATTACGGCGAAGGGCGCATGACGCTCGAAACGGGCCGCGCCGTTGCGTACATGATGGACGACGTGTTGCTCGCGGGCACGCGCACGCTGACGGCGAAGCCTGCCGACTGGGTGATCGTCGGCACGCCGCAGTCGTCGGAGGCGTATGGCTTCATGTTGCGCAAGGGCGATCCCGCGTTCCTGAAAGTGGTCGACGACACGCTCGCGCAGGTGATGAAAAGCGGCGAGATCGACGCGATGTACGACAAGTGGTTCATGAAGCCCGTGCCGCCGAAGAACATGAACTTCGACTTTCCGATGAGCGACAACCTACGCACGCTTTACAAGAATCCGAACGACAAGGCGTTCGAATAAGCGGGACAGCTCCACCGCCCGCCGCGCTTTCATTGTTCTTTCAGCGCGGCCTGCGGCTTGCCGGGGCCATCCTGCTGACGGCGGGCCGCCGGAGTAGAATCGAACAAACAACAACTCATGTCGATTCGCTCCGGAGCTGCAATGAATTCGCCTTCGCCCAAAGAGGACAAACCGCGCTGGCGTCCGTCGCCGACGACGCTCAACGTGTTGACGGCGCTCATCGGCATCGGCACGCTGGGCGCGGGCATCGGTTGGCTCGTCTATAGCTGGTACGTCGATCTCGAAGTGCCGTACTTCGCGATTCCGCTCGTGATGTGCGTGCCCGTGATCGTGGCCGTCGCGTTCAGGAATATGTTCGATTAGCGCTCGCGCGACTTCCCCACGCATATGAAAAAGGCCCGCTGCATGCGGGCCTTTTTCATGTTGCACGTTGCAATTTGCACATTGCACGTTGCGCGCGTGCCGAGACGCGAACGCGTTGCGCGTCAGGCGGCTCTCGCAGCCGCAATGCCATCGTCGAGTTCGCCGCCGAGCGCATCGACGATGCCGTCCAGCATCTTCGCCAGTTCGCCCGTCATCAGCGTGAAGTCGGAGTCGAACTGTTCGTCGTCGTTTTGCGCGGTCGGGTCGGAGGCGTCCTTGATGACGTCGAGCGGTGTCACGCGCTTGATCGTCAGCGAGGGCGTGAGCACGAACGACACGCGATCGTTCCACGTCATCGCAAGGCGCATGCATTGCTTGCCCGCTTCGATATGACGGCGCATGTCGTCGGCTTCGAGCGCGTGGCCGACATAGCGGACGGTCGCATTGCCTTCGGCGGGCGAGCGCAGTTCGGTGTCCTGGTCGAGCGTGAAATTGACAGGGCCGTCGCCCGCCAGCAGCCAGTTGGTCATCGCGGAGACGGGCGCCTGCGCGACGCGCACGCTCGCGATCGGCAAGCGGTCGACGGATTTGACCAGCAGACCGAGCACGTCGTCGCCGAGCGCCTGCGAAGCGGAATCGATGACAAGCCAGCCGTTGACGGTGTCGATCCACACGCGGGTGTCGCGCTGGATGCTGAAGGCGCGCGGCAGCAGTTCGTCGGTGACCTGCTCTTTCAGGTCGCGCATCTGCTTGCGGCCCGGCTTGAAACCTTGCTGCTCTTCGAGTTCCAACGCGCGCGCCTTCGTCACCTGCGTCACCACCGACGCGGGCAGCAGTTTCTTTTCCGCGCGGAAAGTCAGCAGCATCTGCTTGTTGATCGAGTAGACGAGCGCGCCGTCGTGTCGCGGCGGCGCCCAGCCCTGTCGCTGGGTCTCGACGCTATTGGCGGGCTGGAACGCATGCGGCGCGAGCCACTTTTCCATTTGCTCGACGCTCACGTTCCACGGAGCGGGAAGACGGTGAAGCTGTAGATTCTTGAACCACATGGCGAGAACGGGCAAAGCGCGTCATTCTATATGACGATGGCGGCGCGGCGAATTTTTATGTGTCATACAACCAGACGATAGGCGAACGAGCGCATTGGCGATTACGCTTTTAACCCCGATTAGTTGGCGGTACTCAATTATCAATGTCCGTGGCGTGCGCCATCTGCCTCTCAAGCTCGCCAAAAACGAAGTGCTGCGAAGCTGACGGCCGGCGCCCCCGCCGGCGGGCTCCTGCTCAGTTGCCGTCCGTGTCCGTCATCGCCCTGGCGACGAGTTCGACGATGCCACGCGTCGGTACGCTCGCTGACAGCGTCGCTATCTTCCTGTGCACAAACCAGCGGCACCGCGCAATTTCGTTCATGGGCTCCGGTTCAACATGCGTGGGCACGTCGGCGAGGAACACGTGATGATGGGTGCTCAACCCGCCAAACTGAAACAGGTAAATCACATCGGTCGCCGCGAGACCGGTCTCCTCCTCGAGCTCGCGTCGCGCGGCGTCCGCGGGTGTCTCGTCGCGTTTGATCCGGCCGCCCGGCAGCGCCCATCTCGCACGGGCTCTCGCCACGAGCAGAATGCGGTCGCCGCGAATGCACAACACGGTTGCCCGATTTTTCATGCGCTCCTTGCCTGTTCGCGATTTTGTGAACGTATCACAACACAAATTGTCCATGCTCCCAGCAGAAATGTCACATAAATGTCACAATTCGCGCTCATCGACGTCGGACCTGGCTCATCGTGATCAGTAACTGGGAAATCGTCGCCCGTTTGCTCATCGCTGCCCTGCTCGGCAGCGTGATCGGGTTCGAGCGCGAACGGCTGAACTGGGCAGCCGGGCTACGCACCCATATGCTGGTCTGTATGGGTTCCGCGCTGATCATGCTGGTGTCTGCGTTCGGTTTTGCGGACGTGCTGGGTCAGAAGGATGTCGTGCTCGATCCGTCGCGGATCGCCGCGCAGGTCGTGTCGGGTATCGGCTTCCTCGGTCCAGGCTCCATCCTGCTTCGTGGCGAGATCGTTCGCGGCCTGACGACGGCGGCCAGTCTCTGGTCGGTCGCCGGTGTGGGTCTGGCGGTGGGCGGCGGAATGTACACCGCGGCGATCGGCGCTACGGTCATCATGCTGATCATCCTGGCGGGGATCAAACCCCTTGAGCGGCGCTTCATCTCGGTTCGGCAGCAACGAAACGTGCAGTTGCTGGTCGAGCGAGGGTCGGTTTCCCTGGACACGCTGGTTACCGCACTCGGTTCAGGCAACATCAGGGTCAAGCAGTTTGTCGTTCAGCAGTCCGAGGATGATCCGGAATTCGACGACATCCAGATCGCGCTCTCGCGCGTGACGGAAACTGAGTTCTCCGCGATCTGCGAGAGACTCGAAGCAATGCCGGGCGTGCGTAGCTGCCGGCGTGGACAGTAACAGGAAGAAGCCATGACACAGAGTTACGAGTACAACGGATATACCCTGCAGATCGCCATCGAGTCCGATTTTCAGAACCGAAAAGGCGCGCGCCCATCGGGAAGGCCGGGCTATGTTGCCGTCGTGAGAATCTGCGAACCCGGCACCCAGTTGTCCCGCTTCTCACCGCTCCGATTCGTGGAGAAGGCGGGACGTCCTTTCGTCAGCGAATCCGAAGCGCTTGACGGCGGTTACCGGGCCGCACGCACGCTGGTCGATGATTTGTCCCAGCGGGAAGTCCATTGATCCCTTGCCACAGCAGTCCGCGAGGACTGCGGTCGGTTGGCAAATCGGACGGTTAATGCTGACTTCTACGGGGACAAGTCATGGAGTCGACGCGAAATTGCCGGCGATTCCCGGATGAATGTCGATCGGCGGCCTTTGGCCAATTCCTTGACAAGCCCCACTCTTTCGGCCAGGCATCAATCCCGCTATCGGGCGATCAGAAGCCCACGTTTTCGCTGCCCTTGAGGGCAAGAATATCGCGCGCCTCAGCGGGTGTTGCGATTTCGTAACCGAGGTCTTCGAGTATTCGACGGACCTTGATCACCTGCTCCGCATTCGACTTCGCAAGCTTTCCGCGCGAAATATGCAACGAATCTTCGAGCCCGACGCGCACGTTGCCCCCCATCATGGCGGCCGTGGTTGCGAAGTTCATCTGGGCACCACCTGCACCGAGAACTGACCAACGATAGTTGTCACCGAACAGACGGTCCGCTGTTCGCTTCATAAAGAGAAGATTGTCGAGTTCGGCGCCAATACCGCCCAGAATCCCAAAGATGAACTGAATGAAAACGGGTGCCTTGAACATACCGATATCCATGCAAAACTTGAGGTTGTACAAGTGCCCCACGTCGTAGCATTCGTGCTCAAACTTGACACCGTGTCCTTCACCCAACTCCTTCGCAGAAAAACCGATGTCACGGAACGTATTGCGGAAGATATACGAATCGGAGTTGCGCAGATATTGTTCCTCCCAGTCGAACTTCCACTCCTTGTAGCGATCTGCCAAAGGGTGCATCGAGAAATTCATGCTACCCATATTGAGCGAGCACATTTCGGGCGACACGCGGCGCGCCGGTGCGATTCGCTCTTCCATCGTATTGGTGAGACTGCCTCCCGTCGAAAGATTGATCACCGCGTCCGTTGATGCCTTGATATGCGGCAGGAATTGCATGAAGTGGTCAGGGTCAATCGACACAGCACCATTCGTCGGATTGCGGGCATGCAGGTGCACGATGGATGCCCCCGCCTCTGCCGCGTCTATGGCCTGCCTTGCGATATCCTCCGGACGGTACGGTAACGCGTCCGACATCGTCGGAGTATGGATAGCGCCGGTGATAGCACACGTAATGATGACTTTCTTGTCCTGACGAGCCATTGTCATTTCCCTCTGATTTGCCTGATTGAATTCTTGTGCGCGCTCGACGTCGCCACGCCGGACCCGCTGCTGCCGGTCACAAGCTTGGCAAGCAAAAAGATTCGCCCGCGTATATCGAGAGCAGTTCGTCGAATCGTTCGAGATCTTCAAACTTGCTAAGCTCGCGGCGGGTCTGTGCTTTGAGTACCAATTCGACAATCTTGTCGTTGAACGGAGTGGCAACGCCCCGCTTGCGTCCCATGTCGCTAATTAGGCCGTTGATATAGCTGATTTCGGTATCCCGCCTTTTCTCAAGATCTTGCAGCATGCTGGCCTTCAGTCCTGCATGTGCTCCCCAGATCTTCCGATACATCGGCAACTTTGCAGGGATGTCGGCCGCACTATCCAGCTGAAAGGTTTCGAAGTCTTCGCCTTGCATCTGCACAAGGCGTACGCCGTGCGCATGAGCTACCTTGATGCATTCGTCTGCGACGAATGCGAGGCATGTCATCGCCTTGGGATTGTTCAGAACGTCGCCAAACGTACAACCGAGCGCAGCGGACATTCCGCTGAAAGTTGCGTTCATGAGAAGCTTGCTGAAACGCAGGCCCATGAGATCGGTGCGTATTTCCGTGGCACCCACGCACTGCAGGTACGACTGGACCTGTGTCAACCTGGGTCGGATTGCGTCATCGATCTCGCCAATCTCAAATGCGAAGTTTTTTAGTACATCGTAGCTGGACGTCAGTGACGAGACGCCAGGCTTTACCCACGTCGCGCCAAACCCCACGGCACCTCCGACCGTACGTTGCGCGCCTACTATTTCAGCGACGCTGTGTTCAGGTATGCCGTTCTGCAGCGTACAGACGATGCTGTCCGCGTGAAGGTGGGCGAGCAGTTTGCTCAGCATGTCTCTATTGCTCGTCTGCTTGGTGAGCAAAAACACCAGATCGTAGTGCCCTGCTATTTCATCCGGTGTGAGGGCGACGACTGGCACATTCATCTCGACTGACCCGGTGATCGTCGCGCCATTGCTGTTGAGCGCGTCCACGTGCTCTCTATAGGTATCGATCAGGTCGATCTGCTTTCCAGCGCGCGTGATCAGTGCACCGATGATGGTGCCAAGCGACCCCGCGCCAATGATTGCTGCTCTCATTCACTCTCCATCGTCATGTTGGACACGCGCAGCACGCCGTCATCGCCCGCGAGGGGTGCTTCATCGCGAAAGTGGGTGGCCTCAGAGACCGTGCGGAAATAACAGGAATGCAATGCTGCCTACGCCAAGGGCATACAAGAACATGGCGAATGTGTAGGGAAGAATGTCCTGAAAGCGTACTTTGAACGCGGCCATGAAAGGCAACGCCCAGAAAGGCTGGATCAGATTCGCGAGTTGTCCGCCCGTGCTGTAGGCGTTGACGACGTGCGCGACAGGAATGCCAAGCTTCTGGCCAGCAGCGATGATGTACGGCGCCTCGACCGCGAACTTCGAGCCGCCGGAAGGAACGAAGAAATCCATGATCGTCGTGTAGATGAGCACGATCCACGCGTACGTTCCTGCCGTCGAAATCGACAGGAACCAGTGCGTGATGATGTCCGACAGACCCGAATGGACGATCAATCCGAAGATGCCTGCGTAAAGCGGAAACTGGATGATCACGCCGTACGTGGTACCCACACCCTGCTTGACAGATTCCGTGAAGCTGCGAGGCGATCCGTGCAACACCATGCCCAGCCCAAACAACATGAAGTTGATGACATTCAAGTCGAGTTTTGCTGCGCCCATGGTGGCGAGAAAACGCACCGACCAGATGAGGATGCCCAGGCCAAGGACAGTCAGCAGAACGCGCGAACGTTCCCAACGTTCGGCGGGACGCAGGTTCTCCGTCGAACCGGTTGACACGGGCGGCCTCGTGAACTCGTCGTAAGTGGCGTCGCTGATCTCAACTGCGCGCCCGTTCCGCGGCATCACGAATGCAAAAATGACGGGCAACGTGACGAGCTCAAAAAGCACGAGCGCCAGCAGGAACGGAGACAACGCCGTCTGCGTGAGCGGAATCAGGCCGCCGATCGTCTTTTCAAGAAAATTGCCCGAGGTAGCCGCGAGCAGCGGTGCAGACTGCGACGGTCCATTCGCCATGAGGAGCATCATTGTGTACGCTGCAGCCGCCAGAACGGGATAATGGATTCCCAAGCCGCGCTTGCGTACTGCGACTTCCTTGCCCATCACGATGGCCACCATCAGTCCTGCTGCCCAGTGCAGCCAGCTCACGACACCAACGATCAGGCAGAACAGGATCAACGTTGATCGGGCCGTCGTCGTGAGGCTGATGACGCGAACGATTGCTGCCTTCACCAGTTTTGAATCGGCGACGACAAAGCCGGTAACCATCATCACGGTGAGTTGCATCGCAAACGTCAGCAATACCCAGAAGCCTTTCGCATAGTCGTCCAGCAGTTCCAATGGGCCATGGCGAGTCAACCCCAATGCCATCAGGTAAACAATGATCGTGAGCGCCGCGACGAAGACCATCGAGTCAGGAATCCAGTTCAGACTCCATTCGGTAAATCGCCCGGATATGTTTCGCTTGACTTGCACTGCCGACTGAGCGACTCCGCGCATTGAATCTTCAGCGTCGTTTTGCACCATCTGCACCATGTCTCGTCCCCTCTACTTGATCAATTCGGCACCGCGAGCGCAGACCACGACTGCGATCTGCGCAGGTGTCCTCGTGTACGGATATCTGTGCCGCTCGTGAATCGCGGAATTGCGCGCGGCGCTACCGATGCCGCCGTGACTTGGGTCGTCGCGGTGCCGCGTGAACGCTTCCGCGTACCAGGTACATGTGACACGCCGAGGCGGATGCCGAAGTCGATGTAGTGATGTTCACGTTGTCTCCGTCATTTGATTGTTTGCGACCAGTGGGATGAGGTCCCTGATGCTTGTGATCAGCATGGTAGTGAGATACTCTTCTCGCCGAAAGGTCATTAAGGGACTCGCAGGGGTCAAAAAGGGACATTCGGGACAGAACCGTGAAATCGAAACTTCCGCTGCCGAACGAGCAGATTTATGCGCCGTACAAGATCGACGCCGTGGTGGAGGTGCTTGCCGAGCAGGGCATCGCACCCGAGGACAGTCTCAAGGGGAGCGGGGTTGGTGTTGACAAGCTGTACGACGCGTTCGAACTGACTTCGGTGCGTCAATATCTGACCGTATGCGAGAACGCTGTCAGGCTCGCCACGGATCCCGCTACAGCTCTCGAGGTCGGTCGCCGTCTACACCTGTCAGCGTATGGGATCTATGGATATGCGCTGTTGTCATGCCTTTCGCTGCGCGAGTATTTCCGGTTAGCGGTGAAGTACCGCCGTTTGGCGACTCCGCCCGTCAACATCGAATGGGCTGAGCACGATGAGACCGTCACATGGACTTTTGTCGATCCAATCGTCCCTGATCTCTCACCCAGGCTTTGGGAGTTCCTTATCGAGCAGCAAGTCAGTCTCAACGTCGCACATCTTCAGGAAATCGCAGGCCGCGAATGTCCACCGCTGCGGGCCACCTTCTCGTACCCGCCACCCGCTCACGCAGGCTTGTACACAAAGTATCTCGGCTGCCATTGCGAGTTTGATGCGCCTGCTTGCGAGCTCGTCTATGAGCGCTCGATTCTCGACCAGAAACCGCAGAAGGCTCACAGGTTGACGACAGCGTTGTTGCAGAAGACATGCGATCGCCTTGTCAGCCAGGAGAAAACGTCGAGTGGACTGTCGGGTGAGGTGTATCAGGTCTTTCTGACCAATCCCGGCGACTTTCCTTCGATGGACGCAATGGCTGCCAGATTCAACATGGTCAAACGCACGCTGCGCAGGCGCCTCGAGGCAGAGGGAACATCATTCCAGTCAATTCTCGACGACGTGCGGTCTTCCCTTGCGCAAGAGTACTTGCAGACAACGAAAATGAGCGCGAGCGATATCGCGACACTGCTTGGCTTTAGCGATGCCGCCAATTTCCGACGTGCACTGAAACGATGGACAGGTAAAGGGCCGAAAGAGCTTCGCGGTTAATCTCGCTTCTGTCGCGCAGTTTCCGCAGGAGTCTGCCAGCTGGTCGAGCCGTGGTCGGTGTTGACAGCTTCCCGTCGCCATTCACGTTGACTCGTTGACTTCCGCTTGATTAGCCCAATGCGACAGACTCTATTGTGCTTCTTAGCAACGAAACGTTGACCGGCTTGACGAACGAGCAGTCGAAGCCGCTTGCCTTTGCCCTCGCTGCCACTTCGGCACCGCTGTAACCGCTCAGTGCAATCAGAAATGGACAGCTTGAACCAAGTAGACGTCGCGCATGTCGGGCCACTTCGTACCCGTCGAGCCCGGGCAGCCCGATGTCGACGATCGCGACGGCAGGCTTTGTCGACTCTATGGCCGCGAGGCCGTCAGGACCATCACGGGCAGTGGTTACGACGTAGCCGAGGCTTTCCAGCATTGCTGCCGTTGCCAGCCTGACGTCCTCGTTGTCTTCCACTAATAAGACTGTCACATTGGGCGTCGCAGTCACGCACGCCAAAGTCGTTGACGGCTCGGGTTGACGTTTCGGCGCTTCAACAAGGGGCAGCTCGACGGTGAATTCGCTGCCCTTTCCCTCGCCCCGTGACTGGGCGCGAAGTGTTCCCCCGTGCAATTCAACGAGGCGTCGCGCGAGATTCAAACCAATGCCTAGCCCTCCCTCTGCACGGTCCATCGTGGTGTGAACCTGTGCGAACAGTTCAAAAATGGTTTCGAGAAAGGCTTGAGGAATGCCCCGCCCGTTGTCCGAAACGGTTAGCACTGCGCGGCGATTTCTCTTTGGGCCTCGCGTCCTGAGGCGCACTTCGATATCCCCGCCCGCATCCGTATATTTCACTGCGTTCGACAACAGATTGGCGACCACCTGTTGCAAGCGGGTTTCGTCACCTCGCAGCGAGTAGTCGTCGGGAGAAATGTTGATGCTCAGCGTATGGCGCTTCAGCTCGAAATCTCGCCGCACAGAGTATGCGGCGGTTTCGACCACCATCCGCAAATCGACGATCTCGCGCTCCAGTTTGATCGCTCCCCGGGACACCCGGGACGCATCGAGCAGGTCATCGACAAGTCTGGTGAGCGTGGCAATCTGTCGATGAATCAGCGCCGTGATGTCCGCCGGAATCGACCGGTTCGCGTCGCTGCCCTGAATCAATTGAAATGCAGAAGCCAGTCCAGCCAGCGGGTTCCTCAATTCATGTCCGAGCATTGCCAGGAACTCGTCCTTTCGCGTGCTCTCTTCTTTCAGGCGTGCCGCAAGTTCAACGGCTTCCTCGCTTACACGGCGAAGCTCCGCATTGGCGTTGCCGAGTCGACGACTCCCCCTGATCAATTCCGACTCGCTCTCGATCCACCAGTGCGGCAGCGCGTGGGCAGTGCTTCCATCAGTCGTCTGAAGAACGTCGGAGACCAAATCCGTTACGTTCTCAACGCGGTGCAAGATGAAAGCGACCGAGCCATCGTGGTCCAGAACGGGCACATTTATCGGACTCCAGAAACGCTTGAGAAATTGCCCGTTGCCACTCGCCCGGTCTGGGACGTCATATCTTTGCAGAGGCATCGCATCCGTCCGACGGTATCGGACTACCCATCGCAACGACTCGGCCAGGGATTGCGTAGCCTTTTCCTTCAGGTTATCGGGGTTATCCGGAAACACGTCCAGCAGCGGGCGCCCCACCAGTTGATCCCGCTCGCTAACGGTTTCCCGCAAATAGGCATCATTCGCATCGACAATGGTGAAACAGGGGTCCGCATGGACGATAAGACACGCGCTGGGAAGAACTGAAAAAACGTGCTGGTAGAAATGGGCCGGAAGGAGTGGTCTGCTTTCCATTTTTAGTCTGCGCGGGACGAACCATCACATGGACCTGCTGGTCACCTCATCGTATTCGCCGCAATGAATGTGCCACTGCAGCGCGGCATGCTTGGGCAAGTTTTCTTCATTCGACACAAGGGAGCGGAAATCCATGCATGCAGCGCGTACTCACTTGCGGATCAGTTTTCCAATGACGTAGATGAGTTTCGCCGGATCAACCGGCTTGCACAGATAGCCGTCAAAACCGGCGTCGCGTGCCATCTGCTCGTCTTCCTTCCTCACGTAACCTGTGAGCGCCACCGCAGGCACGTCGATGCCCAGCGCACGCACGGCCTTCATCAGGTCGCATCCATGTTCTCCCGGCATCGTCAGATCCGACACGATGATGTCGGGCAGATGGTACTTGAGCATCTCGCGGGCTTCGGCAGCTGATCTCGCCGTGCGCACGTGCATGTCCTCGAGCCGGAGCGTCAGTGAGAGCGCCTCCAGCGTGTCAGCGTCGTCTTCTATGAGCAGGACGGACCGCCCGTGAATGACCGACGCCGCTTCCGCCTGTTCGCGCGCAGGACCTGCCGGCGCGCTCTGCCTCATGACGGGCAGCACAACCGTGAAGGCGGCCCCCTGTCCCGGCCCGCTACTCTGTGCAGTGAGCTCCCCGCCGTGCATCACGACGATGCTGCGCGCGATGGCGAGCCCCAGGCCGAGACCTGCGCGTTCACGGTTGATCGCGCATTCGACCTGTACGAAGGGCTCGAAAATCTCCTCTAGCCTCTCCGGGGGTATACCAGCGCCTGTATCGGCGACGCAGATCCGCACCACGTTGCCAGTCACTACGAGCGAAGGCAGAATTTTCCCACCCCGCTGCGTGTGCTTCAGGGCATTGTTGAGCAGATTGCTGAACACCTGCTGCAGCCGGGGGCCGTCGCCGAGCACGTGCACCTCGTCGGCAACGAGATCCGCTACGAACACGCCTTTCTCATCGGCGATCGGCCTCACTTCCTGTAGCGCGGCGCTAAAGCAGTCGGTAACCGCGATGGGCGTGCGCTCGACCGTGAACTTGCCCTTGCTGATGCGACTGGCGTCCATCAGGTCGTTCACCAGTCGGGTCTGCGTGGCCACGTTGCGGCGGACGACGGAAATACCGTTCCTGACGAAATCCGCGTCGTCGGCGCTCTGTGCAAGCAGTTCAACCCACGCCAGTATTGCAGTCAGGGGCGCCCTCAACTCGTGAGACACCGCGGCGATGAAAGCATCCTTTGCTTCGTTCGCCAATTGCGCTGCGCGCCTCAGCTCACGTTCGCTTTCGATTAACGCACCGCGCTCCGCTTCCACCCGTTTCTGTTCCGAGATATCGATCGTGATCCCGTCGAACCGCACGGCGCGCCCTTCGTCATCGAAAGAGGTGCTTCCTTTCGCCCTGAGCCATCGAACCGCACCTTCGGTAGACACGGTGCGATATTCGACATCGTATGCTTGGCCAGCCGCAATCGAATTGTCAACGGCAGAGCGCACACGGGACCGGTCATCGGGATGGATCATACGGTAGAACGTACCGATATCGATCTCATCGTCCGGCGTGCCAGGGTCGAGCCAGAAATGCGTCTTGCACCGCGCATTCCAGTACAGGCGCTGCAGAGGCAACGGACAATAGAAAGTGCCGATTTCGGCCGCCTCCGCTGCCCGGCGCAGGCGATCCCGTGTCTGCTCCACGGTTTCCAGTTGTGGGCGTAGTCGGTAGTCGGTCATGGTCGTTGGCGTGTGAACTCGAAATGACGCTGTAGCAAGTCGTGTTTCACCATTCCTTGCCGTAAGTGTTTCGCCTTCCGCTATCAGGAAATGGACCAAAGGACGATAGCATCCGAAACGTATGGGCATGTTCTGTTCCCACACCGCCGGACGCCAGCGGCGCGGGACATCGGGGAAAAAAGACGTCAACCGATACGAGTGAGAAGCAGGCGCAACGCGCGCCGCGTCGACTTCCTGGCTGATGGTGATGGGCGGTACTGCCGCGTCACCTTAAACGGAACGATCTCATGCACAAGCGCGACGACGGAGGATAGTCGCCCTGCGCTACTCGACCGCGTGGTGGCTCTCGAGTTAATCAGCCGGCGGCACGGCCAACTCGCCAGGCCGAAATGTCTTATCAGCTCTTGCGGTCGTCCTGCATACCTCATGGAGCAGATTCAGGTCGAGAGCACTCAACTTATTTCCCGCCAACCCGTCGGAGACCGCGTCAATGTCGGCGAACGAGAAAACATGAGTGCACGCCGCCAAATATGACCCTATCACTGATGGATGGCTTCCATCGGACTCGTAGAGGTCGATCGCGGGCCGCAGTTTGCGGAACTGATCCCATGCCAGGCCAACTGGGACAACGCTGGCTCCCGTCACTTTAGCCAGGCCCTCATACGCCGTAGCGATATTTGCCTGCGACGCTGGATTATCCTTCCGGGCCCAGGTCATGTACAAATAGGGCTTCGCACCCGTGGCCTGAATTTCATCGACGAACCTTCGCACATATTCCTGCATGCTTTTCAATGCACGGAGCGCTCGAGTGCTTTGGTCCTGCAACACGACAGCATTCCATTTCTGGGCAGCCAGACGCTTTTGGACTTCGCCGCGGTTCCAGTGCGCCGCTAGCGATGCTCCGCCGAATGCGAGAACTTCTGCTTTCACATGCATATCGGGAATGCTCGCCTCAAGAAGCCGGACAACCAGCGTCGGCAAATCGTTTCTCGTTGTATAGCTGTTGCCGACAAAGAGGACTCGAAACTCGCGGCTCATCGTAGTGATGGGAAATAGCGACCTGTTTGCCAATCGCTGCGATTATCGCAACGACATCCCAATGCTGCTTTCGCCCACATGGTACGCCGATTAAAAGGCCGGTCTCCCGTGCGACGTCGCGTCAGATTCCCGTTCGACGGCGAGGGCGCACAAGGTCGAGGTAATCGGGAACACACCGGTTCTCGCTGCATTAGCGAATGAGAGTGAATATCGCTTTCTCTTGTTACAAAAAAATCGCGCAACTTCATCTTTCAGAATCTAAAGTCCATTCCACACCTCTGACAAATTGCGGCCTGTGCAAGGTGTGCGCTCATCTGCAAAGCATATTTGCATGACGAGGAACGACGATCTTATATCGGCATTTTGCTTGACCGACGCGCTGGCGGCGACCAGCGCTCGCGGTCGGTAGCAACTCACGCGGTAGCGAGTTGGTCAGCGAAGAATATGCGAACAAGACGCGCCGACGATGTCGTCTTTCAGCAGGGTGGCGGAGATTGCCAGCCCGCGTCTTTCGCGACTGCCAGCAGGCTGCGTCGAGCTGTTGTTGACTGCATTGGGAAGGAGCCTTCCATGCGTTGCCACAAAACTCGTGCACTGCTGAGCGGCATCCCGCTCGCTGCTGTCCTCCTCACAACAATCTCCACTGTTCGGGCAGCGCCCGTTCTCGTCTCCGGTCCCAGCGTATTTTCCTCTTGCAATATAGGCGGCCCCGGGAAGAATTACGTGAATGCGGAAGTGGAGCCGTGGATCGCCGCTAACCCCGGAAATCCTTCGGCTCTTATCGGCGTGTGGCAACAGGACCGATGGGACAACGGCGGCGCACATGGCCTGGTTGCCAGTTCGTCATTCGACGGCGGTTACACCTGGGGCACGCCGACCGCCCTTCCCTTCAGTGCATGCGCTGGCGGGACCGACTACGAGCGGGCTTCCGACCCATGGGTATCCATAGGCCCAGATGGAACAGCGTACGCGGTGTCCATCTCGTTCAATCAGTCCAACAACAGTAACGCCGTGCTCGCCTCGGTGTCGAAGGACGGCGGCCTGACGTGGGCGAAGCCGAGCACAATCATCGCGAATAACGAACCGAGCTTGCAGTTCTTCAACGACAAGGAGTCGGTCACGGCCAGTCCGACCCGGACAGGCGTCGCGTATGCAGTGTGGGATCGCCTTGAACTGCCCAATGCAAATCCGTACGCAAACAGACATACGGCTGCTTTCCGGGGGCCTTCGCTGTTTTCGAAGACAACCGACGGCGGAGTCACATGGAGTACACCATCGGTGATTGTGGCGCTACCTTCACGGCAACAGACAATCGGCAATCAGATCGTCGTGGACTCGCAAAACGGAACGCTGTACGACTTCTTTAACCTCATTACTCCGCCATTTTCGAAATCAGCAGGCAAGGTGGCATTCATCAAATCCACCGACGACGGCGCAACCTGGACAAAGCCAAAAATTATCACCGGTTTGCAGACCGTCTCAGTGTTCGATCCAAACACGGGCGAAGCGGTGCGATCGGGGGACGACATTCCGGAGCCGGCCATCGACCCGAAGACCGGCCGGCTCTATGTGGTCTGGCAGGATTCCCGCTTCAATGGCGGGCATTACGATGAGATCGCCCTTTCCACTTCGAGCGACGGCGGCGTGACATGGAGCGCTCCCGTCCGCGTGAATACGCCTACCGGACGACCTGCGTTCAACCCAAGCATTCGCGTCAACTCGTCGGGGACCGTGGCAGTGACTTACTACGACTTTCGCAACCTTGCCGACGGCAACACAGCGACGTTGCCCACCGATATCTGGCAAAAGGTCTCGGCGGACAGGGGGTCAACGTTCGGCAACGAAACACATCTGGCGGGCCCGTTCGATCTCAAGACTGCGCCCAATGCCGAAGGCTTTTTCGTCGGAGACTACCAGGGTCTGGCCGCCGTCGGCACGCGCTTCCTGCCGTTTTTCGTGGAAACGAACTCGGGCAATCTGAGTAATCGCACAGACATCTTTGCTCAGCCCTAGCCGTAATCTTCAGCCAGGAATCAGCACGCAGCGAGGGTCGCACCGCTGCGTGCAAAACATCACGATGTGCGAGAGCGCTCCAAAGACTTGGCCTGCCTGATTCTTCGATGAAAGCGCCCAATTACTCGCGGCCGCTGGGTCGCAGGCTCCCTCGCGCAATCCCAAGCGGCAAGCCTAAAACCGGTGACGCAGGCCGATAGTCGCTTCCACCTGGTTGTTCGTTGATGACGGTGCGCTCACGCCGTTAATCCAGGCGACCCCGAGTGGGGAGTCGCTGCTCGCACTAAGCCCTTGCCAGGTTCCCTGTATGTACACGTCCGTGCGCCGCGAGAAACTGTAGTCGGCCATCGCGCTCACCTGGTTCCAGTGCGGGCTGCCGCTGCCCGCGTTACCGCCCGCGCGCGAATAGGTATAGGCAGCCGAGAGTTCAACGGCC
>BBSL01000334.1 GCA_001319865.1 Burkholderia sp. E7m39
CAACGCTCCGCCGCCTGCCCCGCGCAGCAGTCCGCCTCGCTGCTGTTCCGGCGCAGGCGCGTACGCCATCTGCTCGGCGACAGCGACGGGGTCGACACCCGTGGTTCTCTGAGCCCATGCGTGACATTCCTGAGTGTCGATTTGCTGCCTTTCCGCACTCTGGCCACGGGCTGGATAGATGATCGGCTGCGCACTCAAGGCCACAACCGATACAGACGAGAGCATGATTCCCGCGAGGAATCGAACAGAACGTCGCATAGCGTCAACTCCAACGGTTTCTTCAGTCACTCCCAGGCCCGGAAGGGTGCCGCTTCATCGCTTCCGGACTGAGCGGTGTGAATTCGTAGACGTGAATTCCTTGCGCAAGCTCCACTACGTCTTGCCATGCCTGTCGCGCGATACCGTCACGCACATCATCGAGGCCGCCTTGCCACAGTTCGCCGATCGTGGCACGCGAGAACTCGTAATCCTTGAAATCCGATGATCGGGTATCGTGACGGTTCGTCAAATGTACGAGCGCCACTGCGCCTCGCGTGCTGACTTCCGTCAGGCGCTGTACATCGGGGTCGGTGCGCAAAGCGTCCGGAATCTTCTCCAGCAGACGACGCAACGCCGCTCTTAGCTCCTCTGTGTTGCGGACGTGTTTCGCGTTGAAGCGCGTTTTGCTCGCATACTGGATATCCTTCAGGCGCTCCTGAACCTGTTGAAGGTTCTTGGGCAATTCCCCCGCGCCGGCGAACACATCGACCTGCAAAACGAGTGCGCTTTCCCGATACGCCTCATCGACGACGTACCACATCGGCGTATTGGAGGAAATTCCGCCATCCCAGTACCATTGCCCATCGATCTGCACGGGCGGGAAACCAGGCGGCAGCGCACCGCTCGCCATCACGTGCTCAGGGGCAATCCGCATTCTGGTGTTGTCGAAGTAGACAGATTCACCCGTGCACACATTGACCGCGCCAAGCGAAAGGCGTACTTCCTGGCGATTGATCAGATCGAAGTCGACAAGCTCCTCCAGGGTGCCCTTGAGCGGCTGGGTGTCGTAGAAGCTGAGCGCGCCGACACCGCCCTGAACCGCCATGAATGGCGGCGGCATACGCGGCACAAAGAATCCGGGCACGCCTAACGTGACAACCGATGCCGCACTCCATGCATTGAGCCACGGCCGCGCGGCGTCATACAGAGGATGCGAAAAGAAGGACGTGCGCGCGGAAGCGCGATCCCAGAACTCGCGCAGCCGCTCGACCCGTCTTTCAGGCGGATTGCCTGCGATGAGCGCCGCGTTGATTGCGCCAATAGAGATGCCGACAATCCAGTCGGGAACAATGCCGACCTCCGTAATCCCCGTAAACACACCTGCCTGATACGCGCCCAAGGCGCCCCCGCCTTGCAATACAAGCACGGTGTGTTCGAATTTCCCGAGGTTCTCGGCTATCTGCGTGGGCAGTGCCGTCGTATTGGCTGTCATCGTGCTTCACCATGTGGGCAAAAAAATGCCGGATCTGACAGAGCGGATTTCATTTTTTCGTTCCCGAGATGATCGCTTGCGAGATCTCACGGCTCAGCATTGCGAGAGCACGGCTATGTGCGTCGACCAATGCGTCGTACCCCGGACCGCTAACCTGTTCATGCAACGCAATCTTCCCGTCTGTCGCGCCGGTCACGCCGGGATAGCGTATCGACCACAATGCAACCATCTGCGTCCCTTCTCCTGCGGATGAATCGAAAACCTGCACATTGACCGACAGCCGAACAGCCGGCTTACCCGCCGACTGTGGAAAACCGAAAACGACGGCGTCGGGAAACAGCTCGCCGAGGTTGGCCGCAAGCACGCCGGCAATCTGATTCTTCAGTGGTTCGGCCCATCGCGCGAACTCGTCGATCCTCACCTGCGACTGGCTGACGCGCAGTACGAGCTGCGGACGGTCGACCAGGTCCGGCACGGTGACAGTGTCGATCACGATCGCTGCCGGCGCCGCGGCAGCAACGAGGCGGTCCATCGGCTCGGCGCTCAACGTGTAGAACTCCGAGCGCGGCGATCTCGCGCACGCCCCCACCACGATCATCGACGCGGCCATCAACATTCGACGGCTAACAAGGCGCATCATTTTTCGCCCTCCGTCTTTCCTCTCAATACCGCCTCTGGATGGCGTTCAAGGTAGTCGGCAAGCGTACGCAACGCGGCGGCCGCGCGCGACATTTCGCGCATCGTCTCCACGGTGTTTTGCGTCAGCACGCTATCTGGCTGAAGTGCGCCGTTGGCCGAGTCGATCGCATTGCGGGCTGCAGCCAGCGTGGCACGCGCGTCGGGGACGATCCCTGAGTCAAGGGCCTTCAAGAGCTTGTCGGCGTCCGCAAGAGTCTGCCGCGCGTTGTTACCGATACCCTCGAATGGCACCTTGTTCAGCCTGGCGAGCAGACTCGAGACCGAGTCCTGCAGGGATTGAAGGCCGCCGGGAACCGTCGGCAGTTCTGGCGGATTCGAAGCAAAGTCAACGGTGGCTTTCGGCGCGTCCGGGAAGAAGTCCAGCGCAATATACAGCTGCCCTGTCAGCAGACTGCCCGTGCGCAATTGCCCGCGCAAACCCCGGTCCACGAGTATCTGTGCGAGCTTCTCCGGTTGGGACGTGAGCCTGCCGCCTCTCTCTCCCGATGCATAACGCGACGTAAAGCGCTCTGGATACAGATGCACTTCGACGGGAATGCTGAACTCGTTCCTGGCGCGATCGAAGCGCGTGTTGATGGCCGTCACTTCGCCGACGGGGATGCCCCGGAATTCGACGGGCGCACCCACGACGAGTCCCCGCACGGATTCCTTGAAGTTGAATACGTACGGAACGACGATCCGGTCGGGATGCTTCATCGCTTCGGCACGGTCCGGGTACAGGACAAATTCAGTGCGCGCGGCAGCCTGGTCGGTGGTCGCCGATTCCGTTGGCGTCTGGAAGGCCAGTCCACCGACGAGAATCGAAACAAGCGACTCCGTGTTGACGCGAACACCTTCCGCACCGAGCGACACGTCAATGCCACTCGCCTGCCAGAATCGCGTGCCCTTCGTCACGTATCGGTCGTAGGGCGCATTGACGAAGACGTGCAGCGTGACGCCTTTGCCATCGGGGTCGAGATCGTATGACGTCACCTGGCCGACCTGCAGGCGACGGAAGAAGACCGGCGAGCCGACGTCGAGCGATCCCATGTCTTCACCTTTGAGCACGAACTCACGTCCTGACTCGCCCGTCGCGATGACGGGCGGCGTCTCGAGACCGATAAAGTCGTGCCGCACGACTTTCGACTTGCCGGGGTCCATGCTGACGTACGAGCCCGACAACAACGTGCCCAGTCCGGAGACGGTGCCGCCCGAAACGCGCGGTCGAACGACCCAGAAGCGAGAATCGTCCACCAGCATGTCCGACGCGTTCTTGGTCATCTCGGCTGTCGCGATGACGCGGGTATGGTCATCCGATAACACCACTCTCTTGACTGTACCGACTTCGACGTTCTTGAACCTGATCTTGGTCTTGCCCGCCTCCAGCCCGTCGCCCGTGTTGAAGCTGATCGTGACGGTCGGTCCCTGTTCGAGTACAGCCTTGATCGCAAGCCAGCCGCCGATCAGAACGGCGACAAGCGGCACGAGCCACACCAGCTGCACGCGCCAGCGGGCCCGAGGGACCGTCTCCACAGCGGGGAAGTCCGGCCCGCCAGGTTCCTGCGGATCATCGACGTGAGACTGGGGCGGCTTGTCCATGATCTGCCTCAGTGGTGTCCCACGTCAGCCGCGGGTCGAATGACATCGCTGCAAACATGGTCAGCACGACAACTGCGCCAAAAGCAATTGCAGCCGGCCCTGCCTGAATTGTTGCCAAGGCGTTGAACTGGACGAGCGCCACCAGCATGGTGATGACATAAATATCGAGCATCGACCAACGTCCTACCAGTTCGACGATGCGATAGATGCGTGCCCTGCGTCTTTGCATCCATCGCGAGCGACGCTGAGCCGTCACCACGAGAAAGACGAGCGCGATGATCTTCAGCATCGGCACAGCAATGCTCGCGACAAACACGACGATCGCTAGCGGCCATGACCCGGATGCCCAGAGGTAGACCACACCGCTCAGTATCGTGTCCTTCTCCGCACCGAATATCGAGCTCGTTTCCATCACCGGCAACGCGTTGGCAGGCACATACAGGACGGCAGCGGCCAGCAGAAACGCCCATGTGCGGCTGATGCTGCCGGGCGTGCGGAAATGCAGATGCGCGCGGCAACGCGGACAATGCGCCGAATGCAGCCGGGCAGCAGCCGACAGCAGTCCACATTGATGGCATACGTAAAGGCCGGCTGAAGACGCGGTCGATGCCGAAGCGGTGGATGGTGTCCAACATGCCGTTGCGCCAGACTTCCTGATTGCACTGATCCGCAACCAGATATCGCGTGGTTCGAAACGCGAGGACATCGCGGCGAGCAGCAGCATCTGCACGCCGAACGCGTACAGTCCGATTCCCGGCACGACTGTGGCAATGACCGAAAGCTTGACCAGCGCTACCAGCAACCCCAAGATCAATACTTCCGTCATGCACCAGGGCTCGACCAGATGTAACACGCGAAAGGCAATGTCGGGTCTGTGGGGAGCGACGCCGAAACGCAGCGGCATCAGCAGGTACAGCAATGCGAGCATGTCGAGCAAGGGCACGAACAGCGTGGTCAGAAAAACCAGCCCTGCGATTGGCCAGACGCCATCATGGTAGAGATCCAGCACGGCGCCGAGCAATGTGGTGTCAACAAGCGTCCCATTGACTGACAGCCCAACGACGGGATACGCATTCGCTAACGCAAACGTCGCCAGCGCTGCCAATGTGCACGCGAGCGTCTGTTCGAGTCCACCGGGACGGCTGCGGTACAGCGGCGCACCGCAGCGCCTGCAGCGAGCGGCGCCGTTGTCCTCGATAGGGGATTGGCGCTGCAACAGATCGCACTGGTGACAGGCAATGAGGGGAGCGCTGCTCATGCCTGCACTCCCGTGTCGCCGCGAGCTTCCTGCCATATCGCGGCCACCACCGTGCGCTCGGCTTTTTTCCTTTTCCGATCGCGTTGTCCCACCTGCTTGACGACCCGGTGTACAAAAAGAAGGTAACCATATGCGCTCCACCCTGTCTTGCATCTGGTCGCCTTTATCGTCCGAGCCTCGATATCTTTTGGCCCTGCACCCCCATGCCGGCCATCAATCCTTCCTGTGCAAACAGAAACGCATAGACATCCGACTGCATCGTGGTCGTAGTCAATGCCTTCGCAGCCCCGTCATCCAGGACGACGACACTTGGCCCAACACCCACTGACCAACCGTCGCTCTTTGTCTGGAGGTAGTTGATTGCATCCTGGTTCATCATGAACATCGCTTCGGAGAACTCCTGCGCACCCGCCTGAAGCCCATATGAAAAAGCAGTCGCGTTGTAGTATGCGAGCACCTTTCCGGAGGAATCGAACATGACACCGTTTCCTCCCTGTGCGCCAACGAGGAAGCCCGCCTTGTAGATGGTCGGGAATATCAGAACCGCTTTGGCATGCCCCTGAAGCTCTTTCGCCTTGGGCGTCGTGCTATACAGCTTATCCAGTTCCGTACGCGCGGCCTGCTCGAGTTGCGGGTCTCCGCCTCCTGAAGACAACATCTGCTGTGTCGAACACCCTAAGGCAATCAGCAAAACAGGAATCAACACAATGGAATACAGGAATCTTTTCATGACACATTCTCCGATCACAAATGAGAGAACTCCTCGATTTATGACGCGACACCCGTCAAAATTTCGATAACGCATTGCAAGAACACCGTGTGATCCCTTGTAATAGCGTTAGCGCTGCACCATCACTCTCTTCCTGCCCGCAATATCGCTATTTGCGTGCTGATGCGAATGCTGCGCGCACTGCCTTGATAAATAACTCGTCATCGAATGGCCTTCTGATATAGGCAATCGCACCCGCCGCCAGCGCCTTGTCACGTTCGATGACACCTTCGTGGGACGTCGTGAAAATAACGGGAGCCCCGAACGCCACGAGGCGTTGCTGGATTTCCAGTCCGTTCGTGCCCGGCATTTGAACATCGAGGATTACGCATCCTGGCCGATATGAAGGAATGGAGCGCATCGTCTCCAACAGTTCGTCTCCGGTGCGAAATCTATCCGCAGCAACGCCCATCGAGCGCAGTAGTCTCCGGATCGCGCGATTCACCGAGGTATCGTCGTCGACTACCGCAACAAACGGCTTCTGTCTAGTCATGGCGGAGGGTCCAGTAAGAGCACCATGGCATCCATGCGTTCCGGGACACCCTTAAACACTAGAACGCCATAACCCGTTTCGATATAAGACTTTGGTGAGATACCATCGACTAGCACTGCTGTCCGGTTAAGGTAGGTCTGCCAAACTTGTCGCGTTGAGAAGCAGGTGAGCTATCGTGGACGCCGGTGCGCTCGCGCATGGTGCAGCGACGAGCGCCAATGAGGGCCGAAGAGCGCGGCGACATTGTGGGGCGACGGACGGGTTGTGGGCTTCGCACAGGCTCAAAGCGTCGCGCACAAAGTACTACTGACTTCGTCAGGACATGACCGCTGAGCCGAATTACGCTGCTGATCGATAGTCAGTCATCGACGGTGCCTATGCAGCAAATGCAACGTCTGCGCTACGCGTCACTGCGATACCGCTTTCGACGGCGTCGAGTCGAAGCTTCCCCCGAGCGCGAGATACAAGCGGATACGGTTTCTGCGCTGCAGGCCCCATAACTTGATGAGGGCCGCCTGGCTGTCCAGCTCAGCCGTCTGCAAATTCGAGACCCATAAGAGGTCTCGGCGACCCGCCTTGTACTGCAACGTCGCGATTCGCACGGCTTCGGTGCGCGCGTCGACAGCGGTCTTTTCGAGTGGCAATCGTTTCGCCAGCAGCACCTCATTAGCGAGAGAATCCTCAACCTCGCGAAATGCGACTAGCACAACGCTGCCGTAGTGACCGACTGCCTGTTGCTGTTGCGCAGTCGCAATCTTGACCTCGGCTTGCAGCGCAC
>BBSL01000335.1 GCA_001319865.1 Burkholderia sp. E7m39
GATGCGCCGATCGCGCGGTCACCAGCCACGGATTGAGGCTCATTAAGGAAAAGAGGGGATCACCGAGCCGTCCACCCGTAAACGAGAAAGAGAAATCAGGCAGCAGCGCCAGCTTCGCCACTTCCTCCTGACGAAATGCGGCCAGCACCTCACGCTCGGCAGCGATGAGATCGGGTCGCCGTTCGAGCAAGGCTGCGGGCAGCCCGGCCGCTGGAGGGGGCGGCAAGAGAGGATAGGTTGTTGCGACGTCGATTTCGGCGGCCGGATAGCGGCCGAGCAGCACCTCAAGCGCGCGCCTTGAGTCGCCATAGGACTGGCGTGCGGCCTCGACGGAACTGCGGGCCGTTTCGAGTTTGGCGCGCATGTCGGCCACGTCGAGGTCCGAATCCTTGCCCGCAGAGCGCCGTGTCGAAACGAGGTCAAGCAACTGGACATAGATATTGACCGAATATTCAGCGAGTGCGAGCAACTGTCTCGCTTCGATCGCGAGGTACCACGCCTGCGCCACCGTTGCGGCAAGGGACTGTCGCGCGTACGCGTAATCAAGCGCTGTCGCCTCATACCCCGCCACCGCCGCGGCTCGCCGGGCGCGCAGCTTGCCCCAGACATCGATTTCCCACGCGACAGTGCCCAAAACGATCGAGGTATTCGAGTCGTTGTTGTGGTCGAAGTCATGCGTGGTTCGCCCGCCTGCTGCTGCACCGATCTGCGGCCACAATTGTGCGCCCGCGACAACGACAGATTGCTGCGCGATCGTCACACGGTCGGCCGCCTGTCGCAAATCGAGGTTGTTGGCGAGCGCTTCAGCGACGATCGCATTGAGCATTGGATCGTCTAGTGATTTCAACCAGCCGTCGTCGACTGGGTCGGCATTCGCATCCGATGCCCAGGCCGGCGGGATGCTCGTGCCTTTGGGCAAGGCCTCGTCCACGAGCTCAGTATGCTGCGGTGGCGGCGCCAACGCACATCCGGCGGTCAGCGCTGCAACCAGTACAACGTTTAATGACCGCGCGCGCATCATGGTGAAAATGGATACAGCCAGTTGTACCACGTGTAGGACCGGATCGCGACTTTACGTAGTACGTCGAAGCTGCTGCCCGCGCTCGTGTAGATGGCTGCACGCCCCTGCGTACCGATCGGGAATTTGGTCTGGTCAGGATCGTCGAGTGTGATTGCAACCGCGAACTGTCCTTGTGGGGTCTCACCAGGTACAGCGTTGAAATTCGGCAACGCACCGCTTGGGAGCATTTGTCCCGCGCCGCTTCCTTGCCAGATTGCCGCGACCTTGCCTGGCCAGATCTGCCCGGGATAGAGATCCAACGCGACTTCTACCGGCTGCCCAGGCTTCACATACTTCAGATTCTCCTGGAAGAATTGCGCAAGAACGAAACGATCTGCATCGCAGACAAACGATGCAATCGCGCCGAAGCGAATGTCGCCCGACACCATCCCGGGCCGCACCTGCAGATTGATGATGTAGCCATCCTCCGGAGCGACCATCAGGGTGTTGTCGAGGTAAAAGCGCGCCTGATCGAGTTCGGCTTCGATCGACGACACCGTGGTATTCACGCCGCCGATTTCGGATTGGAACTGGAGCAGCGCACGCTCTTTCTCAGCCTGCGCTTCCTTGATTGCAGCGATATTCGCCGCTACCTGTGCGTGCCACTTCTGCGCATCCTCCTCAGGTCCCGCGCCCCGCTTCGCCAGGGAGGCAGAGAGCTTCTCCTGGTAATTGGCGTACTCGAGTTCGCTCTTCAGCCTGTCGATCTTCTCGGTTGCCACCTGAACGTCGGATTTCATTACCAGTACGTTCTGCTTCGCTTGCGCGAGCTGCGCTTCCAACTGCTTCACTTTGTCCTCGTATACGCGCCGGTCGAACTGGAACAACGGTGTTCCCTGTTTGACGTGAACATTGGGTTGCACGAGTACGGCCGTGACGAGTGTCGGCTCCGACAGGCGCGGAGTGAGCTGGATCGTGTGCTGGATGACGCGCGCCTCTGTTGACGCCGGAGTGACGTAGCGCAGCCCCACCAGAAATATGATGCCAAGATGCAGCACGAAGAACGTGGAGAAGAAGCCCCAGCCAATGGTGAACCTGAGCCAACGGAACTTGAAGAAAACCAGCCAGACGACGAAGCCATAGGCGAATAGCAGTACAAATCCGAGTAGCATGCATTGCCTCCCTCAGCGTTTAGCTTTGCTATCGTCTGTGTGCCGTGCATCGCTTCGGGGTTCTTTGGGTGGGGGAGGAGCCACGCCCCTCAGGCGTGCATGTTCCTCTTCGATAGCACGAGCTTCCTCGCGTGGGAAACGCCGGATATCGATGACGTCCGTAGGTTTGAAGGCCCAAATGAATGCCTGAATCCACGGCAAGATCGTGGGCAGCAGTCCTGCCCATCCCATGAGCTTCACCGCTTCGGCTTCCGGATGGTGGCGGGCCAACGCAATGCGTCCCGGCAAGCCCGCAATCCAGATGTAGGTGAGAATGCCGGCACCGCCAGCGAGGAATGCCGTGGCAAATGTCACGTAATCCCAGAACCCGAGTTCAAATCCGAGCATCTCAAGCTCCCTGTCAGGTGCGCAGGCCGCGCTATCACTACCTTTGGAAGATTATGCGGGCCACGGAGACAGCGCTATAGAACCATGGTCTGATACCCGCAATACCCGAGATGTCATATTCTGCCGGGCTATTCAGTACATTAGCTTTTAATATGCGAGCATCTAAGATCTGAAAATCTCTTTATGGTGCAGCACGAGGCCGCGAGGGGATCGCTCTATTGGAAGTCGCACGGGAGGCGCCTCGCGCCCGCGAAGATCTTTAGATTTTTGTTTCCGAAGAAGCGGGCTCCTGCAACGCAGTCTTCACCGTACTCAAAAGTATCGACTCAGAACACGGCTTTCGAAGATATCCTGCCGCGCCCGAACAGAGTGCTTGTTGATGTAGCCCGATTTCGTCAAACGCCGTCATGATAATCACCGAAATCCCACTGCCAGACAATTGCCGTTGTATCTCCAACCCATTCTTCCCTGGCATATGAATGTCGAGAAGCACGCACGCGGGCGAGCGAGCCGGCTTTTTGGACCATGCACTCAAAAATTCCTCGCCACTGAGAAAGATCTCGGCTTCGATATCGATCGATAAAAGCAGGCGCCTGATCGCCCGGCACACCGAGGCGTCATCGTCCACTATCGCAACATATGGGCTCGTGCTTTGCATTGATCGCGGATCGACATTTTCGTCGACCTCTCATGACATAAGAACACGCTTCAAAATAAGGTTACCGGCTGCCCTGATTCTAGACCCGAGGGGCAGGGTTCGCGAATGCCCGCTCGCCTGCCTTGTCCACGAGATGGATCAGATCAGCCAGTGATTCTGCCTGCATCTTGGTCATCACCCGCGCACGATGTATCTTGATCGTCGCCTCTGCAATACCGAGGTTGTCGGCCACCTGCTTGTTCAAACGACCAGCGACGACATGGGTCATCACTTCCCGTTCTCGCGGCGTAAGCGTTGCCAGGCGCGATTGAATATGTTCCTGTTCACGGCGATCGTCGAACGCCTTCTTCGCGTGACATAGCGCCCGTTTTATCGCTTCGACCAACACTCCGCCATCGATCGGTTTGGTCAGGAAATCGGTGGCCCCAGCTTTCATCGCATCGACGCTTTTGCCGATGTCGCCGTGGCCGGTAATGAAGACGATAGGTAGTCTCATGTCTAGCCGGCGCTGCACTTCGAGGCCGCTCATATCAGGAAGCTGCAGATCCAGGACGAGGCAGGCTGGCCCAGCCGCGAGATCGGCATTGTCCAGAAACGACTGGGCGGTATCGAAGGCTTCCGCCTCATAGCCCATCGCGCCAAGAAGTCGACAAAGAGCACGACGAACAAGTCCGTCATCGTCGACGATGAACACCCGTTTTGCGCAGTTCACGATTCATCGCACGCCGGGGATTTACCCGCAGTGCGCCCAGCTGGAAGATTGACATAGAAAGTGGCACCGCAGTCCGGGTCGCTTTCTGCCCAGATCGACCCTCCGTGCATCAGCACGATCTTGCGACTGATTGAGAGGCCGAGTCCCAATCCGTTCGGCTTCGATGTCACAAACGGCTTGAAGATTGTGTCGAGCTGGTCCACCGTCATCCCGGGACCCCGATCGCGCACGGCGATCAGGATCGCGTTCCCCCCGTCCGGTACGACGTCGAGCGCTACCGTGCGATCGGAGCGCGGACTGTCGCACGCGGCCTCGAAGGCATTCAGGAGGAGGTTGAGTAGAACCTGCTGGAGCTGTACCTTGTCACCGCGCACGGGCGGAAGGTGATCGTCGATATGTATCTTCGTCTTGATGCCGCGAACGATCGCGTCGCTATGTACCAGCGTGACCACCTCGCGAATCAGATTGCCCATATCCAGGCTGTGATTTTCAACTTCTCCCTTTCTGACCAACGAACGGATTCGTCGAATGATTTCACTTGCGCGACAGTTGTCAGCGACAATGTCCTGCAAGGTTTCCCGTACTTCACGAAGGTTGATCGGGTCTTTTTCGATAAAGTGCTGTACCGCTTGTGCGTTGCTCAATATTGCCGTAAGAGGCTGATTCAGTTCATGCGCAAGCGATCCCGCCATTTCACCGAGCGATGAAACGCGCGCGAGATGCGCCAGTTCCTGTGCACTACGGTATAGCTCGTACCGTTCACTGCGATCGACAATGATGATCAGGCGTACATGAACCCCGTCAATATCACACGCGTTGGCCGTCAATTCCGCAAGAAATTCTGCATTGTTTGCCTTCCTGGCGGCGACCGTTATTGCACTTCTCTCGCGATCGTCGCTTGCAGCCAGACCCCTGTGAATTGACGGCAGCGAATCAGCGCGTGTTGCAGGGAACAGGACGCCCGCCGGCATGCCACGCATGTCCCTCCCCTGATAGCCGAATAGTTCGATTGCGCCCGCGTTCGCATATGCAATTGTGTCTCGCTCATCGAGCGCAACCACTGCTATCGGCAAACTGTCCAGCAGTTCGGCTCGCATCGTCGTACTGCCGGGCTGCTTTCTTCCGCTCCCCCATCCTGGCCAGTGAAATAGTGCGCTGGACCGCTGAGAAACTCGCCCCGAAGTGACCGCCGACGACAACAGAATCGTTTTGTTTGCAAACATCTTTTGTACGATACCGGTGTCAATTTTCCTGCGAATGGAACCGATGACGCCGGTTCGCTCGCCGTTGGGCGCGGTCGGGTCGTGGCAGTTCGCTGGGGAGCTAAGCATGACGTTCTCCTTGCGTTTAACCGTGACTTGTTCTTTGAGTTACCAGGATGGTCACACACACGGGGCGGATGCAATTGCCGCAGCGTCCTTCTCGAGCTTTCAACTATCAATGCGAACGCAGCAACCGCGAATCTCGATCAGCAAATTCTCCAATGATCATAGGTCGATTTTCCGGCATGCCGGTAGTTTTTCCACGTAACCGATGACATGAAACGCCTCACCCCGCTTTTCTGTGGCCTCTTACTGCAGTTGCGGTCGAAAAAAGTTCGCAGTTTATCGGTCTTGTTAACGAATTGTTGGCACCTCATCGATTCATTGGATCATTGGCATATAAGACTAAAGATGAATAGTGCTCGAGCTAAAGAGATACCAAACTTCGTCTTGTCGTACTTACAGATCGGGGCGCATTGAGCCCGTGGCTAAATCGGAAGGAGTGTGTACCATGCCGAAAACTGTTACGAAGCTTGCCATTGTTTCAGCTCTGACGTTGATGGCAGCGTGCACCACCCCGAGTTCAACGGGTACCACGGAAGCGTCCTCGGAACCCGCACAACCGCTGGCTGTTGCACCACCTCCCACGATACAACCCACGAGTGCCACCAGAGTGATGGACGCCGACTCCAGAGCCGCGCTCTTCGCTCTTGTGTCGACCCATCCAAACATGGACGCTCTTGCTCACCGAGCCAAGGGCGTTCTGATATTTCCGAACGTCACACGCGCAGGATTTCTTGCAGGCGTCTCACACGGTTCCGGTGAACTGATCGAAGGCGGCAAGGTGACGGGATACTATGCGACGACCTCCCTTTCTTATGGATTTCAGGCAGGTGTGCAGCAATACGCCTATGCCATGCTTTTCATGACAGACGCAGCACTCAACAACTTTAAAACAAGCAAAGATTTCGAAATCGGGGTGGGGCCGACTGTCGTGGTCATCGACGAAGGGATGGCGAAAAACCTGAACACTGAAACCATAAAGTCCGAAGTCTACGCAACTGTTTTCGATCAACGCGGGTTGATGTTGGGATCGTCCTTAAGAGGGACAAAGATCACCAGAGTCAGCAGGTGACGACGCGGGGACGCCGCGGTATCGATGTTACGGTGGCGTCGCATGTGTCCGGTGAACGATGGACGCGCGCACCAATCAGGTACCTTGGAGAAAGGCGGCCGTACTTGGGCGGGCGCCGCCCTCACGGTGAGGATGTAAATGAGTATTACTTGTACGGCACGCCGACACGTTTGAACATGAAGTATCCGTACAACTATTCGCAGCGCGAGTAATGAACGCGAAATGCGCGAATCACGGAGACCGCTAACAGGCGTCCAGAATAGGCTTGCTTGAAAAGTCGCTTGAAAGGAAAGGCGAACAACGGACGGCAGCAAACGCAATAGGCCTGCACCAGGAACGATGCCACAACGGAAGACCGACCATGCGGCGTGCAATGTTTAAATGGTGTATCACCGGCTGCATCACTCTGGTGTGTCAACTACATGGCGCCTTAGCCGAACCCGTTGCTTACAGCGTCACCGATCTTGGGCCACTCACGGATGGTGCCGCAACCGGCATCAATGAACGCGGCGACATCGTCGGCGACAGCTTTGCCGTCCGCGCGTATCGCCGCCCAGCGCATGGGCGCATCACTGCTCTATCCCCGTTGCCCGGCGGCTCATTCAACCGGGTGACGGGCATTAACGCACTCGGCAATGCAGTGGGGCACAGTGAGACAGCCACCCACACTGTCCATGCGGTCCTGTATTCCGCCGAAGGCCGAACAACCGATCTGGGAACGTTTGCACGGGGATTAAACAGTTACGCGACGGGCATCAATCGCGCCGGCGACATCGTCGGATTTGCTGATATTGGCGAGCCGGGTGACACCGTAAATCATGCCTTCCTGCTTCCGGCCGGCGGTCGTATGACTGACTTGGGAATCCTCGCGGGTGGTGCATCGAGCAGCGCGTCGGGCATTAATAACAGGGGTGATGTCGTCGGTTATGCCGACACAGTAGATTCGAGTTCACATGCATTTATCTACCCCGTGGGCGGCCACATGACCGATCTGGGCACGCTGCCAGGCGGGTCTTCCAGCCGCGCGACCGCGATCAATGCACGCGGCGACGTCGTCGGCTTCAGCCGTAATGCAGCGGGACAGAACCGTGCGTTCCTCTATCCGGCAAGCGGGCACATGACCGACCTCGGCACGCTGACCGGTTGCGCCGACAGCGAGGCCTGGAGCATCAACGTACGTGGCGACGTCGTTGGCGACTGCATCATGGCCGACGGTACCAGCCGCGCCTTCCTGTACCAGAACAGCAATATGAAAGATCTAAACGACCTACTAAGTACTCGTTCCGGTCTTATATTGGTGAAAGCGAATGCTATTAGCGACACTGGGCAGATTGTCGGTGTGGCCCAGGTCAACGGTATCGCGCATGCCGTTTTGCTTGTCCCCGCGGGCAATTGATGCAACGCATCGCGTGGCCATCGACTTCACCGCGGCCGATGACGACGCATTGATCGGCTAACGTCCCGCACCGTTTTTCGTCGCTGCACCGGCGGGCCGACTATCTGTCCGGACAGACGCCTTGGCCGCTACCGGCTGATGGCGCCGTGTGGTGGAGACTGCACGTCGTGTGCGACGCTTGCGCGCGGAGAGCCGGATTTCCATATATGCGTCGGCGAGCATTCGCAGGACGCCGCAGGAAAACCAGAGAAAGAGCGCGCCGGCAACGCAGGCGTAGCACGCGAAGGCGGCGACATCGAAGGTCGTGCCCGACTGGTTCTCGAGATATGCATGCCAGACGTCGGGCACATGCGCGAGCATC
This sequence comes from Burkholderia sp. E7m39, assembly GCA_001319865.1. Taxonomy (GTDB): domain Bacteria; phylum Pseudomonadota; class Gammaproteobacteria; order Burkholderiales; family Burkholderiaceae; genus Paraburkholderia; species Paraburkholderia bengalensis. Next base: position 8,084 of record BBSL01000335.1, read on the forward strand.
CAGCCAGATACTGCAGCAATTGCCAACCACAGGAGAAACGCCGCCACGGATAGAGACATGTTACCGGCCAGGCAGAGCGCTTGCCAGGCGGCTAATAGGGCCTTCATGATGTAACTCCAAAACGATGCTAGTCCCCTCAACGCATAGAGAGGCGCTATCTGCCGCTTTACTGCACTACGGCTGGAGTTACTTCAGGCACGCATCTCTTGTAAAGACGCGTCCTGACCGTTGTACGGAAAGCGGGCTCGGCGCCCGCCGCACCCTCGATGCCCGCATACATTGTGCCTGGACGGCTGCCAACTAACCCGACGGTAAAGCTGGAATCAAGACTGACGAATCGAAGGTTGTCGCTCATCGATAACGGCAGCGAGGCCTTCGATATCCAGTTTTCGCCGCCGCTTAATGGTGGCCCTCACGTTCAGACAGACGCGACGAGCGCCTCGCCTTGCGCGAGACGCGTGATGCCCTCGCCAATGGCTTGACCAGTGCGAGATGTCACTGTCGACAGCAGCACGACGCCCGCTGGCGCTTCCACAATTGCATCTTCGCTGCCCATGTTCAGCGCGACGAAAACACGTTGATTGCGATATCGCCGCTCATAAGTCAGCACGTCGCCGCAGGCGGCAACATTCTCTATCGTGCCTTGCACGAGTTCCACATGACGGCGCCGCAAATCCAGAAGGCGCCGGTAGAGCGACAACATGCTCGACGAGTCGCCAAGCTGTTCGCGCACGCTCGCGGTCGATGCAATGGGCAACCACGGTCGACCCTCCGTAAAGCCCGCATTGGGCAGTGCGCCATCCCATTGCATGGGCGTGCGCTCGGGATCGCGCCCCTGTCCAATGCCGGGTTGCCGACGCTCTGCCGGGTCCTGAATCTCGTCCGAATCGATAACGCCGTCTGTCATGCCGATCTCGTCGCCGTAGTAAAGCGTCGGCGTACCTCTCAGCGTCAAGAGCAATACGGCGGCGACGCGCGCCTGCGACGCGCCGATCCGTGACGCGACGCGCGGATTGTCGTGATTTCCCAGTACCCAGTTGGGCCACGCGTGTTCGGGCAAGGCGCTGTCGTAGTCCTGGATCATGCGGGCAATCTCGCCGGCCGACCATCTCGCGTTGAGCAACTGGAAGTTGAACGGCATGTCCGCACCATCGCCAGTTGTGCCGTAGTACTTCACAAGCTGCGGAACGGGCAGGTAGATTTCGCCGATCAGCACACGCTCACCGTACTCGCGCAGCGTGGCGCGCATCGAGCGTACGATGTCGTGGACTTCCGGCTGATCCTCGGTGTATCGCTGCAATTGCCGATGATGGTCCGGCTCGCCAAAGCGGTATGCGGTGTTGGGAGGATTGTCACGAAACTGCGCATCCTTGATCAGCAGCCAAAGCACGTCCACACGAAAGCCGTCTACGCCGAGCTCCAGCCAGAAGCGCAGCACGTCGTCCATCGCGCGCCGGACTTGCGGGCTTCTCCAGTTCAGATCCGGCTGTTCGCGCAGAAACGCATGGTAGTAGTACTGCCGCGTCGTGCCGTCCCATTCCCACGCCGAACCACCCATACGGCTCAACCAGTTGTTGGGCGGCCCGCCATCGGGCGCCGGATCACGCCACAAATACCAGTCCCGTTTCGGATGATCGCGCGACGATCGGCTCTTCTCAAACCACGGATGCCGATCAGACGAATGGTTAGGTACGAAATCCAGCAGTACCCTGAGGCCGAGCCGATGTGCGCGGTCCAATAATTGCTTGAAGTCGTCCAGCGTTCCGAACATCGGATCGACGTCGCAGTAGTCTGCGACGTCGTAGCCGAAGTCGGCCATCGGTGACGGGTAAATAGGAGAGATCCACACGGCATCGATGCCTAGCGCCGCGAGGTAGTCGAGGCGTGCGCTGATGCCGGGCAGATCGCCGATGCCGTCGCCGTTGCTGTCCTGAAACGAGCGCGGGTAGATCTGATAGATCACGCCGCGTTGCCACCATGCCAGCTCCGACATTGCCGTTCCCCTTCCCGATCGATTGTCTGGGCGCCTTGCGCGGATTACATGCTCAACGACCTCTGGTACAAGAACGCCATCATCTATTGCCTTTCGGTAGGCACGTTCATGGATGCAAATGGCGATGGTGTGGGCGACTTCCAGGGGCTCATGCGCAGGCTCGATTATCTGCAAGGGCTTGGCGTGACAACCATCTGGCTCATGCCCTTCCATCCGTCGCCCGGTCGCGACAACGGCTACGACGTCAGTGACTACTACAACGTCGATCCGAAATACGGCACGCTCGGAGATTTCGCGGAGTTCACGCACGCTTGCGCCGAGCGGGGCTTGCGCGTCATCATCGACCTCGTGGTGAATCACACGTCCGACCAGCATCCGTGGTTCAAAGAAGCACGCAGCGATCCCGGTTCGAAATATCGCGACTGGTACGTCTGGTCAGATAGCAAGCCGCCCAACGCAAACCGTGGCGTCGCGTTTCCGGGCGTGCAGAAGTCGACCTGGACCTTCGACAAGCGCGCAAAGCGCTGGTACTTCCATCGCTTCTATGATTTTCAACCGGACCTCGATACTTCCAATCCACATGTACAGGCCGAATTGCTGAAGATCATGGGATTCTGGATTCAGCTCGGGGTGTCCGGCTTTCGCATGGACGCCGTACCCTTCGTGATCGCCAGGAAGGGTCCAAAGGTTCGAAAGCCGGTCGAGCAATACGACATGTTGCGAACCTTCCGGGAATTCCTGCAGTGGCGCGAAGGCGACGCAATTATTCTGGCGGAAGCGAATGTGCTGCCCAACACGGACCTTCAGTACTTCGGCGACGAAGGCGAGCGCCTGCCGATGATGTTCAACTTCCAGGTCAACCAGAACACTTTCTACACGCTTGCGACCGGCGATACCAAACCATTGATAACCGCGCTCCTCGCGACGAAGCCCCGGCCCGCCAGTGCGCAATGGGGCGTGTTCCTGCGCAATCACGACGAACTCGACCTGGGTCGTCTCACGCCGGCACAGCGTTCGGCCGTCTTCGCGGCGTTCGGGCCCGATCCCGACATGCAACTTTACGGGCGCGGCATTCGCCGCAGGCTTGCGCCGATGCTAGCGGGCGACAGACGTCGCCTCGAACTCGCCTATAGCCTGATGCTGAGTTTGCCGGGCACACCAGTATTCCGTTACGGTGATGAAATCGGCATGGGCGACGATCTGCGCCGGCCCGAACGCGAGTGCGCCCGCACACCGATGCAATGGTCGAATGAGCCGCAGGCTGGCTTCACGAAGCATCCGAAACCGCTCATTCCCGTGATATCCGATGGACCCTACGGCTTCGATCGGGTCAATGTAGCGAAGCAGCGGCGCGACCCGCAATCGTTTCTCAACTGGACAGAGCGAATGATCCGCATGCGCCGGGAAGTGCCGGAGGTCAGTTGGGGAGAGTTCGAAGTATTGCGCACATCGCGCACCGATGTGCTGGGGTTGACTTATCACTGGCGCAACAACTCCGTCCTCTTCGTGCATAACTTCGGCGCCGAGGCGTGCACCGTACGGTTTCGCCTGCGCCGCAACGAGCCGGGTAGAGACACGTTGATTAATCTTCTCTCCGACGACCATAGCAGGTCAGACGATAACGGTCGGCATACGGTCGTGCTCGAGCCGTATGGATATCGGTGGTATCGCGTCGGCGGACTCGATTATCTGCTCAGGCGCACTGAGGTTTAATGGAGAATGGACATGCCGGATCATCGACTGCGATGGTGTCCACGTGTGCACTGCTCTGCCCCAGATGCCTTTCCAAAGGGAAACTCGCGCAGTAAGCCGTCAGTGAAAGTTGTCGATAAACCGCGCAGTAAAAATTGTCAGTGTATGTAAGCATCTGAAATGCTGCGCGATTTATAAGCTATGCTAGCGCCAACGCGACCAGCTCAGTTCCTTGCCCACCGTGAATAGCTTCGATTCGTCAATCGAAACATATCTGTCCAATATACACTTCGCCGATTTAACGACCCGATTCATAGAAGCCATTGCTGACCTTTATACCTTTAAAGGTCTCGTTCTCATTCCCGTGCTGTGGTGGATGTGGTTTCAACAGGACGAGCGCCGCGAATGGCGGCGGGAAATGGTTCTCGCGACGCTTCTGAGCGGTCTCATGGCGCTCTTCGTCGGAAGACTGCTGACCCACTGGCTGCCGTTCAGAGTGCGCCCTGTCTATAGCACCGAACTGCATCTGCACTTTGCCGATAGTGATATCAAGCAGGCACTGCTGACAACCTGGAGTTCCTTCCCAAGCGATCACGCCATGCTATGGATGGCTGTCGCCACCGGCATTTTCCTCGTGTGGCGTGGCATCGGTGTACTGGCGATTCTTTATACCGTGTTAATCATTTGCCTTCCGCGCGCCTATCTCGGCTTTCACTATCCAACCGATTTGCTGGTAGGCGCCGCCGTGGGAATCGGAATCACCTATCTCATGACGCGAGATGCGATACGCGTGCGCTACGCGACTCCGGCGTTGCGATGGATCGAACGTCGTCCGGGGCCTTCAGCGATGCTGGCTTTTATTCTTTGCCTCGAACTCGTTACGCAGTTCGATGAACTGCGCAAGCTGGCGAGCAGTGTCCTCAAACACCTATGAAGCCGTTGTGGTGCAGTGCCGTAAGCGTATCGGTGGTAGCGCTGCAAGGGTTCGTCGCCCCATCACCCTTAGTCTTTGAAAGAACGCGGCAGCGGCTCGCCAGGTTTGCGGAAGAGGCGCACCAAATACGACGGAGAATCGACGCCCACGGCTGTGGCCGCTGTCATGACCGTTACGCCCGGCATCCGCGGCAATAGCGACGCCCGCCGTACGCGTCTGATAGTCGACGACGGACTCCCCTGTCGCGTCAACAGACCAATTGCCGGCATTGCATGTCGCAACTCGGTGCGCCAATGCACGAATACAAAGCTTTTCAAACATGCGTGGTGCACCACACATTTTCGCCGATACGCTTGCCTCACCTCACCCGCCGCTGCATCGGCGTTCACGGAGAAACAGATCGTTGGCATACCCCTTGCATATTCAAAAGCAGAATCGCCAGTACCAGAACGAATCAGCGATTCGACGAATATCCTTCGTGATCGCGCGCATCGGAAGCGTTGCGCGCGATGACTACCACTATCAAAGGGGCTCTTCATGTCAGTCCGTCTTACTCGCCGCGGTTCCGCCCAGTCGTCACAGCGCGCCGGCATCGCGTTCCTGCGCACCTGTGCGCTTGCGCTCGTCGCAACGTTCGGCATCGTTCATGCGGCGCACGCCGCCACCGCCGAGGAAATCAAGGCGCGCGGCTATCTGAGCGTCGCAACCGAGGACGACTACAACCCGTTCGAGTTCGTGGCAGACGGCAAGAACACGGGCTATGACAACGACCTGCTCGCGCTCGTCAAGAAAAAGATCGGCGTCGACGTCAAACAGCAGATCATGCCGTGGTCCGGCATTCTGCCCGGCGTGACCACGGGCAAATACGACATGGCGCTCACCGCCGTGCTTGTCACTGAAGAGCGCAAAAAGACCTTTGACTTTGCATCCCCGACCTGCGAATCCATCACGTTCTATGCAACCAAGAAAGGATCGCCGATCAAGAGTCCCGACGACCTCGTCGGCAAGGTAGTCGGTGCAGAAACGGGCAGCGCCATGCTCACGGACCTGAAACTGTTCGACGAGCAATTGAAGAAGAAGCACGGTGGAAACGGCATCAAGCAGATCGTCGAATACCAGTCGTACCCGGAGGCCTATCAGGATCTGGGCGTGGGCCGTGTCGATGCTGTCGCCAACACGCAAATCAGCCTTAATTCGCTCGTCAAGACCCGCCCGGACGTATTCACCGTCGGCCAGGCGATCGGCAAGCCGACCTACATTGCCTGGGCCGTGAAAAAGGGCAACACCGACGTGTTGAAGATGGTCGATGCCGCGCTGCTCGAACTGCGCAAGAGCGGCGAGATGTACCAGCTTCAGCAGAAGTGGCTCGGTTCGAGCTACAAGGACATGCCGCAGTCGGTCAACTGACGCCTACGCGATCCCGCATCGATGAACGCCTTCGACTATTGGAGCATCGCTCAGGGCGCGCTGGCGACCGTGGTTCTGTCGGTCGTCAGCATCGTGTTCGGCGTCCCGCTGGGGCTGGGCCTCGCACTGATCCGGTGGGCACGCGTACCGTTTCTGAACCGCATCGTGGTCGCTTATGTGAGCCTCATCCGCTCATGTCCTGCCGTGACGCTCACATTGCTGATCTTCTTCGCGCTGCCGCAGTTCGGCATCTCGCTCGATCCGACGCCCGCCGCGATACTCGCACTCACCATCAGCACGGCCGCATTCAACTGCGAGATCTGGCGCGCGGCCCTGATCAACTTTCCGCGCGATCAATACGACGCGGCGCTCGCCTTCGCGATGCCGCGTACCGTGCGCTTTCGCCGCATCGTGATGCCACAGATCTGGCGCGCAAGCCTGCCCGGCCTCGTCAACGAGATGACCTTGCAGATCAAGTCGACGCCCGCAGTCGCCGTCATCGGCATCGTCGAGATCACGCGCGCGGCGCTGCGCGTCGGCGCCCGCACCTATGATCCGTTACCGCCTTTCGTTTTCGCGCTCGTGCTTTACGGGCTGATCGTGTTCGTGCTCGTCAAGGCGCAACGCATGATCGAGCGCCGCCAACCCGTGGAGGCTCGCGTATGACGGAGCACTTTCTGATCGTCTGGCAACAGCGTGCGGACGTGCTGTCCGGCCTGCTCGACACGCTCGGTCTGCTTGTGGTGGCGGCCGTCGCGTCGCTCGTGCTCGGCGCGCTGCTCACGCCCGCACTGATGTCGAAGCGCCCGGCAATCGCGCGGCTCGCGACGCTCTATGTCGACGCGATGCGCTGCGCGCCCTTCCTGCTGTTCGTCTATCTGATCTATTTCGGCCTGCCTACGGCGGGCATTCGTCTGTCGAACTGGTGGGCCGGCGCCGTCGCGCTGATTCTCTACAACACCGCCTACATGGCCGAGTTATTGCGCGGCGCATGGGCCGGCCTGCCCACGCCGATGATCGAGGCCGCGCGCGCTTACGGATTTCATGGCTTCGGCCTGGTTCGCCGGATCATCCTGCCGCAGGTCTTCACGGTCGCCTTGCCGATGATCGGCAATCAGCTCGTGCAAATCGTCAAGGACAGCGCATTCCTCACGGTGATCGCGGTCGGCGAACTCACGCATCAGATGAACGGCATTCAGGCAACCTATTTCATTCCGTTTGCCGCGTTCATCA
>BBSL01000336.1 GCA_001319865.1 Burkholderia sp. E7m39
TCGTGATCGAAAGCGGCAGCGGCTTACTCTCGAGATTTGCCGAGGAACGCAGAGCATGAACATTTCGAACGACGTCCCGTCCACCATCATGCGCGCAGCCGATGCAGCCGGGCATTCGTCCAGCCCTTGCGGCGAAGCGGTGCGGCCGGGCGCCGAAACGGTCCTGCAACTCAACGGCATCTCCAAGTCGTTCGGCGAAAACAAGGTGCTGCGCGACGTGTCGCTCACCGTGCACAAAGGCGAGACTGTGTGCCTGCTCGGACCGTCGGGTTGCGGCAAGTCCACGTTGCTGCGCTGTGTGAACTGGCTCGAGGTTCCCGACGCGGGCACGGTACATGTGTCGAACCGGCGCATGGGCGTGCGCGAAGGTTCGTCGATCAAGATGAGCGACGCCGAACTCGCGCGTTCCCGCGCGCGCATCGGCATGGTGTTTCAACACTTCGCGCTGTGGCCACACCTGACGGTGCTGCAGAACGTAATGGAAGCGCCATTGCACGTGCTCGGCCGTCCGCGCGATGAAGTGCGCGCGCAGGCCGAACGCCTGCTGGAACGCGTCGGTCTCGCAGGCAAGATGGACGCGTTTCCGTCCCGGCTTTCGGGCGGACAGAAGCAGCGGGTGGGCATCGCGCGCGCGCTCGCGATGAAGCCCGACATCCTGCTGTTCGACGAGCCCACCAGCGCGCTCGACCCGATGCTCGTCGGCGAAGTGCTGCACGTGATGCGCTCGCTCGCTCAGGAAGGCGCGACCATGGTGATCGTGACGCACGAGATGGAGTTCGCGCGCCAGGTGGCGAGCCGCGTCGTCTTCATGGATGCGGGCCAGGTGATCGAGACCGCCCCGCCCGAGCAGTTCTTCAGCGCACCGCAAACCCCGCGCGCACGACAGTTTCTTGCGCGTTTTCGCGCGCCGCACCACGCGGCCGACGACTGGAGCGAGACCTCGAAGCTCGCCTGAGGCGATCCCGGAATCGCAGCGCGTCGAGCGGCGCGATCCCGGGCTGCGTCATTCATTGCGGCGCGGCCATATCCGCTGCCTGCTTCACTTCCCCGTCCTTGTATTTTCCCCACGTTTGCGCGAGTTCGCTCATCGAGCGTGGATCGCAATCGTATTCGGGCAGCGTGTCGGGGTCCCAATGATCGAAGCGGTCTACGCCGCGCACGAGCGTCGCGCGACGCCGGCCCGAGGCCGAGCGGACATGCGCCGGCACATAGAAAAACGCGAAGCCGATACGCCTGTCATCCGAACGGTTAGGCAGCGAGCTGTGCGCAGTGCGTTCGTGATGCATCGAAAATTCACCGGGCTCCAGCGGCATTTCGACAGCGAGGTTCTCGTCGATGCCGACAAGCGTCTGCCCTTTCGCGAGCATGTTGTCCTTTGCGTAGGTTTCGACATGCCGCAAGTCAGGTCCGCTGTGCGAGCCCGGCAAGACGCGCAACACGCCGTTCAGCGAGTTCGCGGGCGTGAGCGCGACCCACACTGTCACTTCGTCATGCGGCGTGAGCCCGAAATACGTCGAGTCCTGATGCCACGACACATAACGCGGATCGCGTCCATTCTTCGCGAAGATGGACGCGCCGAACAGCATGATGTCCGGCCCGATCAGGTCTTCGACGGCATCGAGAATCACGGGATGACGCGCGAGCTCGACGATCGCGGGCAGCGCCAGATGACCCTTGATTTTCAGGGTCTTGTTGACGTCCTCGCCGGAGGACGCCTCGTATTGTTCGATGATGCGGCGATATTGCGCGGCCTCTTCCGCACTGATCGCGCGCATCGGGTAGACATAGCCGTGCTCTTTGAAGTGCGCGATCTGCGCTTCGCTTAAGTGCTTCGTCATGGACGTTCCTTTTGGTGTGCTTCAATCGGAGAACCGCTTTGCTCATCCATCGCCGGGCAAGGTTCCGGCGAGACTTACCGCAGGGCTTCGTGCACCGCGCGTGCGGCGCGCAGCACACCTTCATCGGCGCCGCGTGCGCCGATCAGCGACAAGCCGACAGGCGCGCCCTCGAAGCGCGTCCACGGCATGCTCACTTGCGGCAGGCCTGCGAGGCCAGCGACGCACAGCATCTGCTGCGAACGCGCGCGCGTGTGATCGACTGTTTGCGCAGAAGCATCCGCGCGGGGCGCGATGCCCGGCACGGTCGGCAGGAGCCAGTACGTGCCTTGCGCAAGCGCATCGGCCATCGTGCGGATCGCTTCGACGCGAACGCGCTGCGCGTCGGCGATCTGTTCGCGCGTGATGGTCCGGCTCATCGCAAAGCGCGCGCCGACGTCGGGCCCGAAACTCGCCGCGTGCTCGCGCGCCCAGACGCCGTAGCGTTGCGCGATTTCCGCCGCCTGCAGTACACGAAACGCCTGAGCCCAATCAGCAAGCGACGCCTCGAGTTGGACGAACGTCACGGCATCGCCGAACGCTGGCAGCAATGCTTCGAAGCGCGCCGACACAGGCGCATCGACGCAGGCGAGCAGATTGCGCGGCACGTGCAGGTTGAACGATTCGTCGTGCTGTGTGACGATGCTGCGCGCCAGCACTTCGAACACGTCGGCGAGGCTGCGTGCGTCCCTCGCGAACCAGCCGACCGTGTCGAAACTGTGCGCGAGCGTCAGACAGCCATCCGACGCGATGCGCCCATGTGTGGGCCGCATGCCCCACACGCCGCAATAGCTCGCAGGCAAACGCACCGAGCCGCCGCAATCGGTGCCGAGCGCGATGTCCGCGTGCTCCGCCGCCACGGCGACCACCGATCCCGACGACGAGCCGCCCGGAATGCGCGCAGGATCGGCGGGATTGCCGGGCGTGCCATAGTGCGCGTTCACGCCGGCGAGGCTGTAGGTCAGTTCATCGGTGACGGTTTTGCCGATCCATTGAGCGCCTTCTTCGAGCAACGCGCGCACGGCCAGCGCGGTCCTGGCGGCGACCGGCTGTTCGTCGCGCCACGCAAGATTGCCGCTGCCCGTACGAAGCCCGGCGATATCGAATACGTCCTTCACCGCGAGGCGCAGGCCCGCGAGCTTGTCACCCGAGCGCGGCGGCTGCGAGGCGGCAGGCAGCGCATCGAAGCCGTCGGCGACGAATGCCCCGTGCAAACCCGGTTGCAGCAGATCGTTGCACATCATGACGGGTCCATCCAGCTGACATGCGCCGCGACCACCCGCCATTGGCCGTCGATCCGCGCCCACGTCTGCGATTGACGCCCGACGCGCACCTCGCCCGTGCGCGTGAACGTGATGTTCGCGACGGCGAAGTCCGCGCCGAACGTCGTCACCGAGCGATCGACGACGGTTCGCATCAGGCCCTTGCCCGGGCGCTGCGCACGAAATGCGCGGATCGCATCGTAACCTTGCAGGTTTTCCGTCGCGCCGAAGCGCAGCGTATGCGGGCTGTTCCAGAAGAGCGTGTCGAGAACGGGAACATCGTTAGTCGTGAGCGCGCGCTCGTATGCATCGAATGCAGCTTCGACGGCAGCAAGCGTCTCGGGATCGTTGATAGGCTCTACGCTCATACGGCATCCACTGAGAGTTCTGTCACGGCACGCGCGAAGAGTTCAGGCGGTGCCGTATAAAGGCCGCGCCCCAGCAAGCCCGCGCATCCGTCGGCGCCGATCATTGCGATCGCGGCAAGGGGCGCGATACCTTCGTGTGCCACGCGCGCCGCATCGAGCACACCGGGCAGTTCCCCGAACGCGGGATGGGGTCCTGTATGCACGCGTGCCTGCCGGTCGCGCCATCCGGTGCGCAGATACGGCCCGAACGCTTGCGCAGGTTCCGGCGCGAACGCGAGTGCCTGTGCACCGAAACCCGCCGCGTCGATGACGCCGCTGTCGCCCGTGAGCGGCGCAGCGGCTGTCTGCTGTTGCGGATCGATGCGTGGGCCTTCTGGCGCGCGCGCAACGGCAGTGATCCAGCGCGACGGCGCACCCGCGAGCCGGATGCCCACGCGCTCGCCGTTGCCCGCCAGCGCCACGACGAGCGTCGACGCCGACGTGCCATCGCGCGCGGCCGCCGACAGCATCAGCGCGCACGCGGCCATCCAGAGCGTCAGAAAGAAGAGCGGCGTCTGCGCCAGCATCGAGTCGACTTCGGCATGATCCAGGCGCGAGGCGAGCCGTGCGCGCAGCGCGGCGCTCGCGCCCGAGGTGCGCGCATGGAGATCGTCGCCGTCGTCGAAACCGGCCCGCGCCAGGGCGAGCAGATCGAACGAACCCTGTGCGAGCGCTGCATCGAGTGCGGGTGCGAGCACGGTGTCGCGCCACTTCATGCGTTCGAGTATGCGCACGTCGCGACTGCCGAAACGGATCTGCGGACCCGCGCCGCTGCCGAGCAACGACCACGCGCGCGCGGCGGGATCGTTCGCATCGGCGACTTCAACCAGCATCGTGCGCGGCGAAACGACGGCCGCAAGCGGCGTGACCACGCCATACGACTGCGCACACTCAAGCCGGACTTCGCCTTGTTCGATCAGGCGCGCTGCCTGCGCTTCGTCGTTCGCCCAGCCTTCGTACAGACAGCACAGGATCGCCGACGAGCGCACTGGCGCGGAGGGCTTGCGCGGATCGTCGAACGGCGGGCCCGCGTGCAGCAGCGTGAAGTCCGGAAGACGCACCGCGTCGCGCGCCGCCACGACGCCGCGCCATTGCGGACGCACCGCATGCACGCGGCTCAGCGCAAGCGCATTGGCATCATGGGCGTGCATGATCAGCGGCTCGCGAAGCTGAACAGTCCGCGCAAGCGCGACCACAGTATCTTCCAGAACAGATTGCCGACATCGAGTGGCGCGTTCGCGGGCTGCACGCGCACGTTCGCACGTGATTCGATGCGCGGCTCCTGCACGGGCGTTCCGGCTGTGCTTGCAGCCGGCTCCGTTACGGCCACTGCCTGCACTTCCGGTGCCGGGTCGGTCCGCTCTGCGGCGCCGATCTCCGCCGCTCCCGCCTCGTCGAGCTTCGCCTTGAGATTGTCCGCGAACGCTTGCGTCATGCGCGTGGCCAGTTCCTTCACGATGCCGCCTCGAGAAAACTGCGCGATGCTGCCGCTGATCGCGTAATCCACCTTCACATCGACCCGTGTTTCGCGCACCCCCGACTCTTCCAGCGCAAACGACGCCACGCCCTTGACGCGCGACGCGCTCTTGCGATCCACGCCGGTTCCCGTGATGCTGCCGCAATGCTGTGCGTCATCGAGCTTCATTTCGCCGTCGCCTGCGAACGACGCGACGATCGGCCCGAGCTTGACGGTCATCGCGAGCTTGAGCATTCCGTTGTCGACGGGCGCCGTGAGCGACGCACCCGGCAGACATGCGACGATGCCGGGCATATCGTGAAAGCGTGCCCATACGGCGTCGCGAGGATAAGGCACGCTGAAGCTTTGTTCGATTTCCATGGTGCGTCGGTCCGTATTCGAGGTTTCAAACGGTCACTGCGTGCCGCACCGGCGCGTCCGCGCACGCACGGCGCGCATCGAGCACGCGCCGAATCGCGCGCACGATGCCGACATAACCCGTGCAGCGGCACAGGTTGCCGGATAGTTCGAGACGCACGCGCGCGTCATCGGCATCGGGCAGGCGTGTGACGATATCCCGTGCGGTCATCAGCATGCCCGGCGTGCAGTAACCGCATTGCAGCGCGTGCTCGGCCGTGAACGCAGCGCGCAGCTCGTTCATGGTCTGGTCGTCGTCGAAGCCTTCGATGGTGCGCACCGCACTGCCCGCGCAGCTGATCGCCGGCGTGATGCAGGAGCGCGTGGGCACGCCGTCCACGTCGATCGTGCACGCGCCGCACACGCCCTGCTCGCAGCCGATGTTGGTGCCGCACAGCATGCGCTGCTCGCGCAGGAAGTCCGCGAGGCTGGTGCGCGGCTCGACACGGTCCGCAACGGGAACGCGATTGACGACGAGTTCGATCGTCTTGATGAATGCGTCGTTCATGCTGCTCTCCCGTCCTGATTGCGAATGCCCGCCGCCGCGCGCACGAGCGCGACGCGATGCACTTCATGTTCGTAGCTGCCCGCTTCGAGGCCCGCCGCTTCGAGGTGCGCATCGAAACACGAGGTGTCCGGGTCCGCGTCGCACAGCAGCGCTCGCGCGTCGTCGATCGCGTAGGGCGGCGCATCGATCGCGCCGATCACCGCGCGGCACACGCCGCGCGCCATGTCGTCGATGAACACCGCGATGGCCTCGGCGAATTCGCCCGGCTTGCGATTGAACTTGTAGTAGCTCCAGCGCGCCGTCGGTGAGAGCCGCGCAAAGCGCACGCCCGTAAGGATCTCGTCCGGTTCGAGCGCGGTCGTGAATGCGCCCGCCATCCATTCGCGATGACCGATTGCGCGGGCGCCGCCCGGCCCCGCGACGAGAAAGGTTGCATCGAGCGCGCACATCGTATTGATCCAGTCGGCAGCGGGATCGGCATGCGCGAGACTACCGCCGAGCGTGCCGCGATTGCGCACCGCGCGATAGGCGATCCCGCGCGCAACATATTCCATGAACCCGCGCGTACCCGTTTCGACCTTGCCGTCCTCGATCTCAGCATGCGTGATGCACGCGCCGAGCGTGACGATGTCGCCCTCGATGCCGCATGTGCGCAGCGCCGCAATGGCGCGCAAGTCAACGAGCATTTCCGGTTGCGCGAGACGCAGGTTCATCATCGGCCCGAGCGACTGGCTGCCCGCCACGAACTTGCCCATGCCTTCCGTGACACGGATGAGCCCGATCGCCTCGTCGCAGGCCAGCGGCTTTGCATAATCGTAGGTAGCGGCTTTCATGCGGGCATTCCTTTGCGCGCATCGGCTTGCTGCGCACGCTGCTTCGCGAGGGCTTCGAGGATCAGGCGCGGCGTGATGGGCAACTGGTCGATACGCACGCCGAGTCCGCGCAGCGCATCGTTGACGGCATTGGCAAGCGCCGCGGGCGGACCGATCGCACCGCTCTCGCCGATGCCCTTCTGCCCGAACTCCGTATAAGGCGCCGGCGTCTCCATGTGTTCGATGCGAATCGCGGGCACTTCCGTTGCGCCGGGCAGGATGTAGTCGGCAAGCGTCGACGCGAGCGGCTGGCCGTCTTCGCTGTACGGCATGGCTTCGTAGAGCGCCGTGCCGATGCCTTGCGCCGCGCCGCCGTAGACCTGTCCATCGACGACCATCGGGTTGATGAGCACGCCGCCATCTTCCACGATCACGTAATCGAGGATTTCGGTCTGACCGAGCGCCGGATCGACGGCAACGACCACGGCATGACACGCATAGCTGAAGGTGCCCGAATCGCGTTTTGCCTGATAGGACGTCGAGACTTCGAGGCCGCGCGGGTCAGCGTCGGGCGGCAGCAATTGCGGCGCGAGATACCACGTGTGCGCGATCTCCCGCAAGGTGCGCCGCGCCGCCTTGCCGACGACCGCGCCGCCCTCCCAGCGCACTTCGCTGACCGGTTCCTGTAGCAGATGCGCGCCGATTTTCATCAGCCGCTCCTTGAGTTCCTTCGAAGCGCGGCCGACTGCGCCGCCCGCCATCACGATCGAGCGTGAGCCCCACGTTCCCGTGGAATACGGCGTGACGCCCGTGTCGCCGAGCACGATGCGCACGCGGTCGGTGTCGATGCCGAGCACTTCATGGGCAATCTGCGCGAGCGTGGTCTCCATGCTCTGCCCATGCGAATGCACACCTACGCGCACTTCGAGCACGCCGTCGGGCGTGAGGCGGATCACAGCGGGCTCGTAGCCCGGCACCATCGGAATGCCCCAGCCGTGATACACCGACGTCCCGTGCGCGCCCTGCTCGCAAAAGACCGACATGCCGAAGCCGATGCGCCTGCCGTCCGGCTTGCCGTCCGGCTCGCCGTGCCGCTGACGTGCGCGCACCGCGGGCAGGTCGATGGCGGCCATCGCACGGCGCACGGCCTCGGGATAGTCGCCGCTGTCGAAATGCTTCTTCGTGATGTTGTCGTAGGGCATCTCGTGCGGCTGCACGAGATTGCGCAAACGCACCTCATAAGGCTCGATCCCAGCTTCGAGCGCGATCGCGTCCATGATTGTTTCGATCGCGTAGCACACGCCCGTTCGCGCCACGCCGCGATAGGGGAGAATCGGCGGCTTGTTGGTCGCGACCGACCACGTGCGGCAGCGGAAACGATCCATCTTGTACGGTCCCGGCAAAATGCTGCCGACCTGCGCCGCTTCCAGGCACGCTGAAAACGGATAGGACGAGTACGCGCCCGAATCCACGTGTGCATTGCATTCGACTGCGAGCAAGCGGCCGTCGCGGTCGGCATAACCGGTGATGTCGTAATCGTGCTCGCGGCAGTTCGCATTCGCGGTGAGCTGCTCGCGGCGGTCCTCGATCCAGCGCACCGGTTTCTCCAGCTGCATCGCAAGCCAGCCGCAGCAGACTTCCTCGGGCAGCAGAATGCCCTTGTAGCCGAAGCCGCCGCCTACGTCGGGTGCGATTACACGTACCTGTCCTTCGTCGAGGCCGAGACATTCCGCGAGTCCCGTGCGCGTGATGTGCGGCATTTGCGCGGAGGTGTGCACGATCAGTTGCGACAGGCGGCGGTCCCAGTGCGCGACGACGCCGCGCCCTTCCATCGGCGCCATGCTCTGACGCGCGGTGCGCAGCTTGCGATGCACACGGATCGGCGCATCGCGGCGAATCGCGTCGAGATCGACGTCCGGGTTCGCATCGACAAAGGTTTCGAGAAACACGTTGTCGCCCCAGTGCTCGTGCACGAGCGCTGAATCTTCCCGGCGCGCATCGAGCATGTCGACCACGGCGGGCAGTTCCTCGAAATCGACGAAGACCTGCGCAGCGATATCCTCGGCTTCGGCGCGCGTCGCGGCGACGCACATCGCGATGGTTTCGCCGACGTGACGCACCTTGCCGCTCGCCAGCACGGGCTGCTGCGAGCTTTTGAAGCCCGCCAGACCCGAATTCGCGACGATAGGCTTCACGCCCTCCAGATCGGCGAGCGTATAGACGGCGTGTGCGTGCGCTTGCGGCTTCTCGATGCCGACGATATGCCCATGCGCAATCGGGCTGCGCACGAATGCCACGTCGACCATGCCGACCATGCGGATGTTGGGCACGTACTCGCCGCGCCCGTGCATGAAGCGCTCGTCTTCCTTGCGCGTGAGCGAAGCGCCGATGCCTTGCGGGCGATGCGCGTCGCTGCGCGTGTGGGGACGTTTGATCATCGTGTGGCCTCGCGTTGTCAGGCGGCGCGCGCGAGCGGCAGCGTCGGCGAGACAGCGTCGTGACGCACGCCGTCGCGCAGGCAGAAGAACGGCGACAGCATGCGGTCGGTGATGACTTGCGTGCCCTCGTTGTCCTCCAGAATCCAGCGGCCCCGGCGATCGTCGAGCACGCTGATGTCCGCGCCGCGCCCCACCTGCAGCGACCCGATCTGGTCTTCCATGCCCACCATCTTCGCGGCATTGCAGGTCGCCATCGCGACGACGTGTTGCAGCGGCAGACCGAGCGCGAGCATGCTGGTCATCGCGCTCACAAGACTGAACTGCGTGCGGCCGAGGAACGAATGCTCTTCGTCGGGATGGCGGTCGGGCGTGCCGGCGGGCGCGGGCACGTGTGTGTTGTAGCCGTGCATGTCGGCGCCGAGCGTATCGGGCAAGACGCCCGCATCGAGCACGATGCGCGCCGTCTTGAAGCTGAAATGCGAGCCATGGCCGACGTCGATCTTCAGGCCGCGCGCGACCGCTTCATGGACGAGCGGATGCAGTTGCCCGTTCTCCTCGACGAAACCGCCCGGATGACGGCTGAACGGATGCGCGAGAATGTCGCCCGGCTTGAGCGTCTCGACCACCTGATCGAAGATGGAATCGGCCTGCACGGGCAGGCCGCCGCTCGCGGGCTTCGGCCACAACTGGCCGAAGTGGATATACAGCGGCAGTTCGGCACCGCGACCGATCTTCGCGGCAATCTTCATCACGTCGAGACCCCAGCGCGCGAAGCCGCCGATTTCCGCGTGCGCCTTGATGCCCTTGACCAGATCGGCATTGGCACGGATCGACTTGATGGTGGCATCGGCATCGAGGCACTCGGGCCGATACAGATCCGGGTAGTAATGGCCCTCGAGACCGCCAACCAGGTAAGCGGAAATGAAGGCCAGCACGCGCGTGGCCGAGCGTTGCGCTACGTAATGCCGGAAACCCGGAATCGTGATGCAGCTCGGCCCGCCCTGATCGACGATCGTCGTCACGCCCGATTGCACGCCGCACTGGTCTGCGTTGAGCCCGAAGCGGCCCGTGACGTATTGATAGATGTGGCCGTGCGTATCGATGAGGCCGG
Source organism: Burkholderia sp. E7m39 (assembly GCA_001319865.1). GTDB lineage: Bacteria > Pseudomonadota > Gammaproteobacteria > Burkholderiales > Burkholderiaceae > Paraburkholderia > Paraburkholderia bengalensis. Next base: position 10,286 of record BBSL01000336.1, read on the forward strand.
GCAACACCAGCTTCCCGCTGCAGTCGATCAATTCCGCGCGGCGCGCGTCAATCGCGATATCGTGGCCGATGCCGGCGATGACGCCGTTGTCCACCAGAATGTCGAGCGTAGCGTCAATCTTCTGGGCGGGGTCGATGACGCGGCCCCCTTTGAGCAGAACTTGTGACATGTACGGTGCGCCAGGCGAGTTGGATGATGCGTGGTGTACCGCAAATTGTGTGCCGGTTTTTCAGCGCTTCCCGAATAGTCGAATTTTTCATGTTTAATCATCGGGTTAAAAAGAGTCATCAAGCCACGATGCGTGCCGTACCACGGATTTTCGGTTGAGACCTCGCACCAACTCGGACAGCGCCGGAGCACGCCCGCACCATGTGCACGCGCAATGCATGATTATGGTGATTCGTTGGTGTACCTCATATTTGCGGCGGATGACGAATTCGTCCTAGAATGCGCATTGAGGCGCTTTTCGCTCGACCTTTTTCTTCTGCATCGCTCATATGCGAACCACTGTCACCGATCACATCGACATTCAAAGCGTCCGCGCAGAGCTTGCCGAGCGGCAGGCGCGCTCGCCGCTCTTTTCACGCCCGGGCTTTCTGATCCGCCGCATGCATCAGATCCACACGTTCCTGTTCGTGCAGGAAACGAGCGAATTCAACATCACGCCGGTGCAATACAGTCTGCTCACGGCGCTGGAATCGCTCGGCGAGATGGATCAGAACTCGCTCGCCATCGAAGTTGGACTCGAGCGCTCCAGCGTCGCCGAAGTCATTCCGCGACTCAACGCGCGCGGGCTCGTGACCCGCACGCAAGCCGCACATGACAAGCGGCTGCGGCTCGTCAAGCTCACGCCCGCCGGCAAACGTCTGGTCAGGAAGATGGCGGGCGCCGTGCAGCGCGCGCACGATCGCACCATTGCGCATCTGTCACCCGTCGAGCGCGATGTGTTCATGCTCCAGATGATCCGGCTGGTGGAAGCCAATCACTCGGAGGATCTCGTGCCCTTCCGGCTGCCCGACAGCCAATTGCTCGCACAGGACGAAAGCGAAGCCGACGCGCCCTGACTATTCCGCGCGTCGCACGCATGCGTTTTTTCGCGCTGCCGTCCTTTGATAAGCTCTCCGGTCATGCCAGACATCAAGCTGAACATGACGCCCGAGTTGCTTCCCGTCAT
>BBSL01000337.1 GCA_001319865.1 Burkholderia sp. E7m39
ATCGCGTGTACTACGCGCTGCGCGAAGAAATCTTCGACATGCATCTTCTGCCGGGCGACCGGCTCACGGAAGGCGCTATCGCCGAACGCTTCGCGGTCTCGCGCACGCCCGCGCGGGAAGCGCTGCAGCGCCTGCAAGGCGATGGTCTGATGCAAGGCTATGTGCGCGGCGGCTGGGAAGTCGTACCGATCGATAACAAGCGCTTCGACGATCTCTACGAAATGCGTCAGATGATCGAAACCTTCGCCGTGCGCAAGCTTTGCAGCAGCGAGGCACCACCGGCCGGCCTGCATCCTCTGCTCGACGCGCTCGATAGCGTCTGGAAAGTCGGGCGCGCGCGGCGCATCACCGACGGCCGCAAGCTTGTCGAACTGGACGAAGCACTCCACCATGCGCTGGTCGCGGCCGCGGGCAACGACGAACTGATCTCGACGATGCAGCGCGTCACCGACCGCATTCGCGTCGTGCGTCGACTCGATCTCGTCCATGGCGACGGCATCGCCGAAACCTACGACGAGCATGCCGCCATCCTCGACGCCATTCGCTGCGGCGACGGCGCCTTGAGCGTCGAACTGGTCTCGCGTCACATTGGCGGCAGCCAGGCGAGCGTCCGCGGTCTCACCCTTGCGCGACTGCTCGCCGCGCGCACCACCACAGGGCGCAACGCGGCCGCGCACGCACCGGCAAGGCCTCGCCGCACCATCTGACGACATCGCAGGCCGTCACTCCGGTTGCCACGTTAACGCGCTCAAAGCCTTATCGCGCAAGCCTCATCAGGGTTTTCACCAAACCTTGGCACGGATCTCGCGTTGACGCTTTCCGTTGTATACAAGGAAACGTCAATGCTTCTGGAACACGGGCGCGTCGCGGCCAACACACTGAATCCCACGCGCGGATCGCGCGGCATGGCCGTCGCGCCGCACTCGCTCGCGTCACAAAGCGCCCTCGCCGTCCTGCGCGAAGGCGGCAACGCAGTCGAGGCAATGATCGCCGCCGCCGCGACCATCGCGGTGGTGTATCCGCACATGAACAGCATCGGCGGAGACGGCTTCTGGCTGATCTCGCGTCCCGGTCACGCGCCCGTCGGCATCGAGGCGTGCGGCGCGGCGGCGATGCGCGCCGACATCGACACGTATCGCGCACTCGGCTTGAGCGCGATTCCCGCACGCGGCCCGCTCGCGGCCAACACGGTCGCGGGCACGGTGTCCGGCTGGGACTTCGCGCATCGCTTCTCGAAAGACACGCTCGGCGGCCGCTTGCCTGTCGCGCGGCTGCTCGAAGACGCCATCCATTACGCAAAGCGCGGCAGTCCCGTCACGCGCAGCCACGCCGAATGCATTTCGAGCAAGCGCGGCGAACTGGAAAACGTGGCCGGCTTCGCGCAGACGTTCTTGCCCGATTCGCGCGCACCGCGCAGCGGCGAGCGCTTCGCCAACGCGCGTCTCGCCGCAACGCTTCAACAGCTCGTCGATGCCGGTCTCGACGATTTCTATCGCGGCGATCTGGCGCGCAGCATGGCGAGCGATCTTGCGTCGCTGGAAACGCTCATCACGCTCGACGATCTCGAACAGCATCGCGCGCGCGAACGTGCGCCGCTCGCGCTCACGCACACGCTCGGCACCGTCTACAACATGCCGCCGCCGACGCAAGGGCTCGTCTCGCTGCTGATCCTCGGCGTGCTGGATCGCGTGCTCACCGACGACATGGACCCGCTCGGCCCGGATTTCGTGCACGCGTGCGTAGAGGCGACCAAGCTCGCCTTCAGGGTGCGCGACCAACACGTGACCGATCCCGACCATATGCGAATCGATCCCGTTGCGCAGCTCGGGCACGCGGCACTCGACGCGATGGCGAGCGAGCTGTCGATGTCGCACGCCGCGCCGTGGGGCAAAGGCCGTGGCCCCGGCGACACGGTCTGGATGGGTGTCATCGATAACGAAGGCATCGCGGTCAGCTTCATCCAGAGCATCTATCACGAGTTCGGCAGCGGCATCGTGCTGCCGCAGTCGGGCATCAACTGGCAGAACCGCGGCTGCAGCTTCTCGCTCGATGCGTCGTCGCTCAATCCGCTGATGCCGGGCCGCCGCCCGTTCCACACGCTCAATCCGGCGCTCGCCCAATTCACCGACGGCCGCATGATGGTCTACGGCAACATGGGCGGCGATGGCCAGCCGCAGTCGCAAAGCGCGGTGTTCTCGCGCATCGCGCGATTCGGCTGGAATCCGCAGGCCGCGATCGATGCGCCGCGCTGGCTGCTTGGCCGCACCTGGGGCCAGTCCACCGATTCGCTCAAGCTCGAAGCACGCTTCCCCGCCCAGACCATCGACGCGTTGCGCGCGCTCGGCCACGACGTGGAAGTGCTCCCCGCCTACGACGAAGCAATGGGTCACGCAGGCGCAATCGTTCGTCATCCTGATGGTTTATTCGAGGCGGGAAGCGATCCGCGCAGCGACGGCGCCGCCGCAGGCTGGTAAAGCTTCATGACGCATCGGCTATTGAACGTTGTCTCATCGTCCCGTCCGGTGTTTCGCCGGACGCGATGGCATGTCTCATTGATTTGCAACGCAACCGGGGAACGCATATGAACACACGCATCCAGACGATGCACGACGAGGCGGCAGCAAGCGCGCCCACCGCCGCGACACATAACCGCTGGCTTCAGCTCGGCCTCGGCCTGCTCTGCATGATGGCGATCTCAAGCCCGCAATACGTGTGGACACTGCTGACCAAGCCGCTGTCGGCCAAACTCGGCGTGCCGCTGCCGGCATTGCAGGTGACCTTCTCTCTGCTCATCATCTTGCAGACGTTCTTTTCGCCGTTTCAGGGCAAGCTGATCGACCGCTTCGGTCCGCGTATCCTGATCTCGGTCGGCACGGTGATGTCGGGCCTGAGCTGGGTGCTCGCGTCGATGGCCACGAGCACAACGATGCTCTATCTGACGTACGGTCTCGTCGGCGGTCTGGGCACGGGCATCGTGTATGTCGGCGTGGTCGGGCTGATGGTGCGCTGGTTCCCGGACCGTCGCGGCTTCGCCGCCGGTGCGGTGGCGGCGGGCTACGGCATGGGCGCGATCGTGACGACGTTTCCGATCTCGGCATCGCTGGCGGCGCACGGCATCGACGCCACGCTGTGGATTTACGGCATTGCGTTCGCGATCGTCGGCTTCGTCGCGTCGCAAGGCCTGCGCGTACCGCGCGATGTGGCGCCGGCGAAAGCGTCGGCTGAGGCGGCCTCGAGTGTGCCGAACCTTCGTCCTTCGCAGATGATCAAATCGCCGCTCTTCTGGCTGATGTTCGCGATGATGACGATGATGTCCACCTCGGGTCTCATGGTCACCTCGCAGATGGCCACCTTCGCGGCAGACTTCGGCATCACGAAGGTCATCGTGTTCGGCATGGCCGCGCTGCCGCTCGCGCTGACCATCGACCGCTTCACGAATGGCCTGACGCGTCCGCTGTTCGGCTGGGTGTCCGATCACTTCGGCCGCGAAAACACGATGTTCGTCGCATTTGCGCTGGAAGGCGTTGCGATGGCGCTGTGGCTCCTGACGCGCGACAACGCCGTGCTGTTCGTGCTGCTTTCGGGCGTGGTGTTCTTTGGCTGGGGCGAGATCTTCTCGCTGTTCCCGTCCACGCTCACCGATACTTTCGGCACCCGCCACGCCACCGAGAACTACGGCTGGCTTTACATCTCGCAGGGCATCGGCTCGATCTTCGGCGGGCCGCTCGCGGCGCTCCTGCATCAGCATGCGGGAAGCTGGGTACCCGTGTTCAGCGTAGCGATCACGCTGGACATCGGCACCGCACTGCTCGCACTATTCGTGCTAAAGCCGATGCGCACACGCATGCTGAGCAAGTGACGGCATAAACGTCGGACCGGTTTGCGCAAACGTCCGCGCGCAGGCGTTTCGTCAGCCGCCGTCGCGCGACGGATAACAGAAGCCGTAGTCCTCGCAGCCCGGACAGCCGGGCGCGGGTGCCGGCTCGCGTCCTGCTTCGAGCGCCAGTTCGCGCGCGAGCAATTTCTTCCAGCGCAGTCCGTCAACGTTGCGCGCGACGAGTTGCGGATAGTGACGCGTCAGGATGGCCGTCACGTCGTCGCGCCCGTCGAGGCCGAGATCGCGCCACAGATGATCGGGCCGCAAACAGGCGCTGGCGATGATCGTCGCGAGACAGTGCGCGTCGGCATTGTCTGGTGCAAAGAAGGCCTCGTGCCGCAGCAGCAGCGCGCGCATCGCGTCGCCAAACGCCTGATGGCCGCTCGCGGCGATGCGTTCAGGCACGGCGTGCGTGCGCGTCGCGCCGGGAAAATGCCGCGCGAGCAATGCGTCGAGCGCCGCGCGCGCCAGGCCCAGATGCAGGATTTCGCCGCTCGCAAGCTTCGCGCCAACGAGGCGCGCGAACATCACGGTATCCGCATCGCGCTGGGGCGCGTGATCGAGCAGACGCGCGGCTTCGGCGTCGCGCGCGTGGTGTGCAGCCGCTGTCATCGGATCGCCTCCATCTGTATCGACGACATTCGCCGTCGGCACGGGCAGCATAGCGCAGCGTCGCTACCGCGCGCCCGTCGCGCCGAACTTCTTCCGGTATGCGCCCGGACTCGTCAGCGCAATCCGTCTGAAATGCCGCCGCAGCGATTCTTCGGACCCGAAGCCCGCCATCTCCGCGACGCGCGACATCGGCAACCCGGCAGGCGACTCGAGCAGCTCGCGCGCGATGGCCACGCGCTCGCGGATCAGCCAATCGTATGGCGCCATCCCTGTCGCGTCGCGAAACTGCCGCTGCAGCGTGCGCGGACTCATCGCCGCCTGCGCGGCCAGCGACTTCAGCGTATGCGCGTGCGCGGGATTGGCCCGCACGTAATCGATCAGGCGCGCGAGGCGGCCGCTGTCGTCGTGCGGCATCGGGCGCGGCACGAACTGCGCCTGACCTCCTTCGCGATGCGGCGGCACGACGAGCCGCTGCGCCACGCGATTCGCAATCGCGCTGCCGTAGTCGCGCCGCACGAGATGCAGCAGCATGTCGAGCCCCGCAGCCGAGCCCGCCGACGTGATCACCTGCCCTTCGTCGACATAGAGCGCATCGGGCTGCACGTGCAGTTGCGGATAGCGTTGCTGCAGCTTATCGGCGTAGCGCCAGTGCGTCGTGACCGTCTTGCCGTCGAGCACGCCCGCCGCCGCGAGCACGAACACGCCCGAGCAGATCGACGCGACCCGGGCGCCCCGCCCGACGGCCGCGCGGATTTTCTTCAGCAGCGCCTCGGGCGGCCGTTCGTCGGGATCACGCCAGCCGGGCACGACGATCGTCGATGCGCGTTCGAGCATCTTCAGCCGGTACGGCGCCGCGATGACGATGCCGCCCGCCGCGCGGATCGGCCCGGGCTCGACGGCGCACACGGCAAAGCGATACCACTCGACGCCAAGTTCCGGACGCTCGAGCGCGAACAATTCGGTCACGCAGCCGAATTCGAAGGTGCACAGGCGGTCGTAGACGAGCGCCGCAACGAAATGATCTTGCATGGCGCGATGTTACCGGAGATCGGCGTTTGCGCCATGCGTGCGTGCAATCGCGATGATGCGTTTGGGTTCGCCGAGCGTGCCTACGACGCGCCAGGCGCTTGCGAGCAGACGACGGAAGCCCGGTTCAACGCGCCTTGCCCGAACGAATTCCGGAACATGTCGGCGACGCTCGTGTGTTCGTCGCGCGCGACGTCGCGAAGACAATCCGGATTGTTCGCGAGCACGACGGGCGGCATCGCCGTGACTCTCACTGCAATCAGCAGGCCGATAAAGACGACAGCCGCCGCCAACCAGCCGATGCGCCGTCCGACATGAGGCAACGCTGCCTTGTTGAAGTGTGCTTCGTAAGCTTCGAGAGGTTTGCCCGTTCCGTTCATGATCCGCCTCGCGCCAAAAGAGTGACGATGGCGATACTGTAGAAGCGGACATTTAGGCCAAAGTTAGCGGCGTCGAACGTTCCGCCCGCATCGAATGCGACCCGGCGGCAGACGCGATTGGCGGCTCAAAATGAAAAACATATTATCCCTGCGAGGCCGCGATCTTTACGGTGACATGCGTTTAGTCTGATGGCTGCAACACGACGCGTGCTGGCGACGACATTCCTTGCGCCGCGTCATCTGCCTACATGAAGTCCGCTGCGAAGTCTGCCGCGCAGCGCAGGTGTCGCCGGACTTTCACCCTTTCGTCCACCAGGAGTTGCTTTCCCATGACAACACAGTCCCGCATGAAGGTCGCCATTCTCGACGACTATCAGAACGTCAGCCGCGAGATGGCCGACTGGTCTTCACTCGGCCAACGCGTCGACCTTACCGTGTTCAACGATCACGTCGCTACCGACGATGACGTCATCGCCCGGCTGCTGCCTTTCGATATCGTCTGCGTGATGCGCGAACGCACGCCGTTGCCGCGACACATCCTCGCGCGCCTTCCTGGTCTGAAGCTGATCGTATCGACGGGCACGTGGAACGCGTCGATCGACGAGGCGGCCGCGGCCGAGTTCGGCATCGAGATTCTGCACACCGGCTACGCGTCGACACCCACGATCGAATTCACCTGGGCGCTGATTCTGGCAATGGCACGCAACCTGCCGCAGGAAAATCAGTCGTTGCGCAGCGGCGGCTGGCAGATTTCGGTCGGCGACGAACTGGCTGGCAAAACCCTCGGCCTGCTCGGTCTGGGCCGTGTCGGGTCGGCTGTCGGCAAGATCGGGCAGGCGTTCGGCATGAACGTCGTTGCGTGGAGTCAGAACCTCACGCCGGACGCGGCCGCGCAACACGGCGTGAAGTACGCGACGAAGGACGAACTCTTCGCCACATCCGACTATCTGTCGATTCACGTGCGGTTGAGCGAGCGCACGCATCATCTCGTCGGCGCGCCGGAATTCGCGTGCATGAAGCGCACGAGCCGCCTCGTCAACACGTCGCGCGGCCCGATTGTCGACACGGCCGCGCTCGTCGACGCGCTCGAAACGGGCCGCCTTGCGGGCGCCGCCGTGGACGTCTACGACACCGAGCCGCTCGCCCCCGATCATCCGCTTCGCAGGCTGCCCAACGCGTTGGCGACGCCGCACATCGGCTATGTTTCGAAGGAGCTTTATCGCACGTTCTACGGCGATACCGTTCGACATATCTGCCGCTGGCTGGACGATTTGCCCACGCGCGACGTGCCGCCGTCCCGCTGACGCTCGCGTGGCGCGATGTTACCGGTTGTTGTCGATCGCGCCACTTACGCGCGCTCCTTTCGCTGCCGATAATCGACGCATCGTCAACGAAACACCAGGAGAACCGCATGTCCACACCCACCCGTTCCATCGTGAGTGCCGTGCCCGCCGCCGCCAGCGCTGATGCACTCGCGCACTTCGAGTCGTCGCTGCGCTTCGAGACCGACTGCTGGGATGTCTGCGACAGCCTTGCGTCGGGCAGCGCGGACTTCGTGCTGCTCGACGTGCGCAGCCCCGAACTATTCGCGCGTGGCCATATTCAGGGGGCAATCAATCTGCCGCATCGGAAAATCGTCGAATCGAAATTGCGCGAATATCCGGCCGATACGCTATTCGTTACCTATTGCGCCGGTCCGCATTGCAATGGCGCAACGCGCGGCGCAATCCGGCTCGCGCAGTTCGGCCGCCCTGTGAAAATCATGATCGGCGGCGTGACCGGCTGGCTGGACGAAGGCTTCGCGCTGCAAACGCAGGCCTCGGCTAACGGTGCATAAATGCTACAAGAACCCTGGGCTTTTACGTTTGCCTAAATGAAATCTCTTGCATCCCTTTCAGTTGCCGATTTCATGCAATTACGATGCTCTTAAATGAAATGCGCCGACTGGATTAAAAAAGTTTCTGAATGACATTTCAAAGTCCCGCTCAATTTTTTAAATAGCGCGCCGTTAACCCGTCGAGGAAAATCTCTTTCGCGACGGAACTGACATGCAGAGCACTTACGATCTGGGTCTGGTTGTCGTGTCGCTTGCCGTCGCAACACTGGCTTCGTACACGGCGCTGGACCTGGCCGGACGCATCTCGACGATGGCATCGGCACGCATGCGCCATCTGTGGCTCGTCGGCGGCGCGGCCGCGATGGGCACGGGTGTCTGGTCGATGCACTTCATCGCGATGCTCGCTTTCTCGCTGCCGATTCCCCTCGGCTACGACTTCGCGATCACCGCTTGCTCGCTCGGCATTGCCATCGTCGTGTCGTACTTCGCGCTGGTGCAGGTGGCGCGCGCGCGGCTCTCGGCGCGGCGCCTCGCATTGGGCGGCGTGCTGATGGGCGTCGGCATCGCGGGCATGCATTACACCGGCATGGCCGCCATGCAGATGCAGCCGGGCATCCACTATCGTCCCGCGCTGTTTGCCGCGTCGATCGCCATCGCGATCGCGGCCTCCATCGCCGCGTTGTGGATCGCGCACACGCTGCGCGATTCGACCCAGCATCGCGTGCTGCTCAAGCGCATCGGCGCGGCGGGCGTGATGGGCATCGCGATCACGGGGATGCACTACACGGGCATGGCGGCCGCCGACTTCCTGCCCGGCTCGATCTGCGGCGCCGCGCGCGGCGTCAACGCGCAGTGGCTCGCCACCACGATCATTCTGTTCACGTTCGCCATTCTGATCGTCACGCTTATCCTGTCGCGCTTCGATGCGCGCACAACGTTCCTCGCGGGCTCGGTGTCGACGCTGAACAACCAGATCGTGCGCCTGGCCACCTACGACACGCTCACCGATCTGCCCAACCGCCGCACGCTGACCGAGCGCATCGAGCGCGCGATTCGGGCCTCGGATCTCAGCCATCGCGGCTTCGCGATTCTCTTCATGGATCTCGACGGCTTCAAGACGATCAACGACTCGCTCGGCCATGCGTTCGGCGACGAAGTGCTCAAGGCGTTCGCGCATAACCTGCGGCAATGCGTGCGCGGCGTCGATACCGTCGCGCGTCTTGGCGGCGACGAATTCGTCGTGCTGGCCGAAAACCTGGGCGCGCCGCAGGAGGCGGAGAAAATGGCGGAAGGCGTGCTCGAACGGATGCGCAACGGCATCAGCATGCAAAGCCAGACGCTGCAGATCATGCCGAGCATCGGCATTGCGCTGTATCCGCAGAACGGCGATTCCGTCGACGAACTGCTCAAGCACGCCGACGCCGCGATGTACGAGGCGAAGCGCGGCGGCCGCAGCACGTATCGCTTCTTCGAGGCGCACATGAACGAAGCCGCGATGCGCACGCTGAAAATCCAGAGCGCGCTGCATGAAGCGCTCGGCAACGGCTATTTTTCGCTGCACTTCCAGCCGAAGTTCCGCGGCGACAGCGGCGAAGTGGCAGGCGCAGAGGCGCTGATCCGCCTGAATCATCCCGAGATCGGCGTGCTCGCGCCGATGGATTTCATCCCGATCGCCGAGCGCTCGGGCCAGATCGTGCAGATCGGCTACTGGGTCGTGCGCGAAACCTGCCGCCAGATTCGCCGCTGGGAAACGACAGGCCTGCCGCCGACGAAGATCGCGATCAACCTGTCGCCGCGCCAGATGGCGCAGCCCGATCTCGTCGCGAAGACGCTCGGCATCGTGCGCGAGGAAGGCGTCGAAAGCAGCCAGATCATGTTCGAGATCACGGAAACGGTCGCGATGCAGGACGCGGCCAAGACGACCGAAATGATCCGCGCGTTCCAGGAATGCGGCTTCGAAATTTCAATCGACGATTTCGGCACCGGCTACTCGAGCCTCGCCTATCTGCAGCGCTTTCGCGTGAAGCAGCTGAAGATCGACCGCTTCTTCACCAACGGGCTCGACGCCGACGGCCATGAAGGCAGCGCGATCGTGCAGGCAATCATCGCGCTCGCGCACTCGCTGGAAATGGATGTGGTCGCGGAAGGCGTCGAGACGGCGTCGCAGCTCGACAAGCTCAAAGACCTGCAGTGCGATGAAATGCAGGGCTTTCTGCTCGGCAAGCCGCTCACCGCCGATGCGTTTAGCGAACTGCTGCAGACGCGCATGACGGCGGCCTGAACGCCGCCTGACAAGCACCGCCGCGCTCGCTGCCCGGACGTGGGCGCAAGCGGCGCATCCAGCGAGACCTTGCCTGCAATCGAGCCGCGATGGCTCAGCGTCAGGAGCGTCTCGCAGCCGGTTTGCCTGTGACGTTGCCGGTTCGGCGCGAAATCCCTTGACTTCCTCACTCAGCGAATTAATATACGCACCGCGTATATCCAGTCAATCTCCCGACCAAAAGAGGCAGCCCATGAGCGTCCCGCAACAGGCCTTTCTCCGTGACGCGATGCGGCGTCTGAATCTCACCCGCGACGGCTTCGCGGCGCGCATCGGCGTGTCCAAGCGGGCGCTCGACACGTGGCTGCTGCCCGACGACTCGCAGGAATCGCGCGCGATGCCGGACATCGTCGAGCGTTTCGTGTCGGAAATCGTCGTGAATGGCGCACCCGCCGAAAAGCATACGCAGAGCGTAGATTCGCAGTCGCTCGCCAGCCAGATGCTGTTCGAAGGCAAGCCGCAACTGCTGTCCGTCGACCAGTTTTCGCGCGATTCCGTCGAAGCCCTGTTCCGTGTCGCCGACATCATGCAGCCGATCGCGCGCCGCCGGAAAATCTCGCGCGTGCTCGAAGGCGCCGTGCTCGGCAACCTGTTTTTCGAGGCCAGCACGCGAACCCGCGTGAGCTTCGGCGCGGCGTTTTGCCGCCTCGGCGGCTCGGTGTGCGACACGACGGGCTTCACCTTCTCGTCGATGGCCAAGGGCGAGTCGATCTACGACACGAGCCGCGTGATGGCCGGCTACGTCGACGCCCTCGTGATCCGTCATCCGGAGCAAGGCTCCGTGGCCGAATTCGCGCGCGCCACCAACATTCCCGTCATCAACGGCGGCGACGGCCCCGGCGAGCATCCGAGCCAGGCGCTGCTCGACCTGTACACGATCCAGCGCGAGTTCTCGCGTCTGGGCAAGATCGTCGACGGCGCGCATATCGCGCTGGTCGGCGACCTGAAGTACGGACGCACGGTGCATTCGCTCGTCAAGCTGCTGGCGCTGTACCGCGGCATCAAATTCACGCTGATCTCGCCGCACTCACTCGAAATGCCCGCGTACATCGTCGATCAGATTTCGCGCAACGGCCACGTGGTCGAGCAGACCAGCGACCTGAAGAACGGCCTGCGCGGCGCGGACGTCGTCTACGCGACGCGCATCCAGAAGGAGCGCTTCGCCGACGAATCGTTCGAAGGCTACACGCCTGACTTCCAGATCAACCAGGCGCTCGTCGATACCGTGTGCGGCCCGGACACGCTGATCATGCACCCGCTGCCGCGCGACAGCCGCCCCGGCGCGAACGACCTGAGCACCGACCTCAACCACGATTCACGTCTCGCGATCTTCCGTCAGACGGACAACGGCATTCCCGTGCGGATGGCGATTTTCGCGGTGCTGCTCGGCGTCGAGAAGCTGGTGCAGCATTCGATGCGCGACGCCGCATGGCGTCCTCCTACGTATCTCGGACCGGACGACGCCGTGTTTCATGGCATCGACTGAACGAGCCACACGCTTCAGACCGCATTCGAGCAAAACGCGCCTTGAACTTCAGGGCGCGTTTTTGTTTTTGAAAGCCTGTTCATGACGGCGCTGGACGAAGCGCTGAAAGAAGCGCTGAATGAAGCACCGGCGCAAGCGCTCGCGCGCGACATCGCCGCGCCATCTTCGCGCCATGTTCGCGTCACGTCTGCGTCCCGCACGCTGTGCCACGATGAAGATTCGCTTGCTACACGCGAAACACGCGGTGCGCATTCGCCCGCCACGCGTCGAGCGCCACGCAAAGCGATGACGCGCTGAGCGCGCCGCTTGTCAGCGCGGCATCGCGCGCGTGTCAGTGCATCGTCTGTCGATGCTGGCGGCCGCGTTCGCGTCTGATCGTGTTTTCGCGATGTGTTTCGCGCGAGCGGCATCGAAATTGCTCATCGACAAGGCTTGCCATGCAGCGAACGCCTGCTATGGGTTCGACGCCGCGCAAGTCTGCATCGAACCTATATGGAGCAAGCAGAACATCATGTCCCACGATATCGACTGTCAGGGTAGCTGCCCGCATCGCGACACGGACACCCACGACGACCACGACACCACGCCTTCCAGCAGTTCGCGCCGCCGCTTCCTGCAATCGGCGGCGGCAGTGGCGGCCGTCGGCGCCGCGCCACACGCTCGCGCGCAGACGCAAACCCCGCCCGCAAGCCAGAGCGTTGCGCGCGCAACGGTGCCCGCGCGGACCGTGAAGCTCAACATCAACGGACGCGATTACGCGCTGCAACTCGAACCGCGCGTCACGCTGCTCGACGCATTGCGCGAATACGCGGGGCTCATGGGCACGAAGAAAGGCTGCGACCGCGGCCAATGCGGCGCGTGCACCGTGCTCGCCAACGGACGCCGCATCAACTCGTGTCTCACGCTCGCCGTGATGCACGAAGGCGAAGCCATCACGACCATCGAAGGGCTCGCGAGCAACGGCACGCTGAACCCGGTGCAACGCGCGTTCATCGAGCAGGACGCGTTTCAGTGCGGCTACTGTACGCCGGGGCAAATCTGTTCGGCGACCGCTTTGCTGTCGGAATTCGACGCCGGCACGGCCAGCGCGGTCACGGCGGACGTGCGCCGCCGCCCGCCGCAACTGACCGACGAGGAAATCCGCGAGCGCATGAGCGGCAACATCTGCCGCTGCGGCGCGTACGTGAACATCGTCGCCGCCGTGCAGTCCGCGCATCGCGGCACGGTCGGCGCGGGCACGGGCGACACCTACACCACGTTCGTCATCAAGACGAGCGACGTCGCTTAAAGGAGGCCATCATGGATGCGATCTCCTACGAACGCGCCAGCGACATCTCCGGCGCCGTGCGCGCCGCGCAACAGCCGGGCACGATGTTCATCGGCGGCGGCACCAATCTGCTCGACCTGATGAAGGGCGGCGTGACGCGCCCGGTCAAGCTCGTCGATATCACGCGCATCCAGGGGCTCGATGTCGTGTCGACGCTGCCGGACGGCGGCCTGCGCATCGGCGCGCTGGTGCGCAACAGCGACGCCGCGAACCATGCCCTCGTGCGCGAGCACTATCCGCTGCTGTCGCAGGCGCTGCTCGCGGGCGCGTCGGCGCAGCTGCGCAACATGGCGACCGTCGGCGGCAACCTGATGCAGCGCACGCGCTGCCCGTACTTCTACGACACCGCGTTCACCGCCTGCAACAAGCGCGAGCCGGGCAGCGGCTGCGCCGCGATCAGCGGCCACAACCGCACGCACGCGATTCTCGGCGCAAGCAACCAGTGCATCGCCGTGAATCCGTCGGACATGAGCGTCGCCCTCGCGGCACTCGACGCGACCGTGCGCGTGAGCGGCCCGCAGGGCGAACGTGTGATTCCGTTCGGCGAGTTTCACCGGCTGCCCGAAGCACGGCCCGATCTCGATACCACACTGCGCATGGGCGAACTGATCACCTCCGTCGATCTCCCGCCGCCCATCTACAGCGAGCACGCGCATTATCTGAAAGTGCGCGACCGCGCGAGCTATGCGTTCGCGCTCGTGTCCGTGGCGGCCGCGTTGCAGATGGACGGCAACGACGTGCGAAGCGCGCGCATCGCGCTAGGCGGCGTCGCACACAAACCGTGGCGCGCGACGGCCGCCGAACAGATGCTCACGGGCCATTCCCTCGACGACGCCACGCTGCGCAACGCAGCCGCCGCCGCGTTGAGCGAGGCACGGCCGCAGCGCGAGAACGTCTTCAAGGTGCAGCTCGCGCAAAACGCAATCGTGCGCGCAGTCAATCAGGCAGCGGGACGCTCGGGAGGTGTCGCATGAGCACGATGATCGGTCATCCTCTGGACCGCACCGACGGTCTGCTGAAGGTCACGGGCGAAGCGCGCTACGCGGCCGAATTTCCGCAAGCGCGTCTTGCGCACGGCGTGCTCGTCACCAGCACGATCGCGCGCGGCACGATTGCGTCGATCGATACGAGCCGCGCGTCGGCATTGCCCGGCGTGCTGCTCGTCATGACGTATCAGAACGCGCCGCGGCTGCCGAACAACGGGCGGCCCGCGCTCGCGCCGCCGGCGGGACGGCATCTGTCGCTGCTGCAGGACAACCAGGTGCATTACAACAATCAGCCCGTCGCCGTCGTGGTCGCGGATACGCTCGAACATGCGACGGACGCCGCGCGCCAGTTGCGCATCACGTACGCCGCGCAGCCGGCCGCGCTCGATTTCGACGCGGCGAAGCCCAACGCGCACGCGCCGGACAAGCCGCAGGGCCGGCAGACCGACACGTCGCGCGGCGACTATGACGCGGGGCTCGCGGCGGGCGCGGTGCGCGTCGATGCCGTCTATACGACGCCGATGGAGCATCACAACCCGATGGAGCCGCACGCGACGATGGCCGTCTGGGACGGCCCGCACCTGACGCTCTACGACGCGACGCAAGGCGTGACGGGCACGCGCACGGCGGTGGCGAAGACGCTCGGCATCTCGCCCGACGACGTGCGCGTGATCTCGCCGTTCGTCGGCGGCGGCTTCGGCAGCAAGGGGTCCGCGTGGTCGCACGTGGTGCTGTGCGCGATGGCCGCGCGGCAGACAGGACGCCCCGTGCGGCTCGCGCTGGAACGTCCGCAGATGTTCGGCCCCGTCGGCGGGCGGCCGTTCACCGAGCAGCACATGGTGCTCGCCGCGAAGCGCGACGGCACGCTCACCGCGATGCGCCACGACAGCTTTTTCGAACACGTCGACGATCGAAGATTGGACGG
>BBSL01000338.1 GCA_001319865.1 Burkholderia sp. E7m39
GCGCGCCTTGTTGACGAGGATGTTGGATTTGGCGACTGCCGTTCGCGTGAAGTAGTCGGTGCCGAACGCGGCGCCGTTGTCGATCGTCGACCAGTGATACGGCAACGACAGGCCGAAGTTCTGGAACTGCAACAGGGGACGAACGACCTCTGCGTCGGCCTTGCCCGCCTCATCGACGATCGCTTTCTTCAGGGCGGGATCTTTCTGCGCGGCGGTCACGACGGCCAGCGCTTCTGCGTATCTGGCTTCCTCGCCGGGCATGGGCGGCGCGTCTCGCAGCACAGCGGGCAGCTCGTCGAAGAACGTGTCGGGGAACACCCACTGCGTCTCGCTGCTTCCGTTGCCCGCCGTCGGCGACGCGAGGCGCGGCAGCTTCGTCCAGTCGCGCCACTTGACCTTGCCATTGTATTCGGCAAGCGGATACATGCCGATTCCCCCGATCACCGCCTGCACCTTGCGACGGTCCTCTTCGGTGTCGTCCTGAAAGAGGCGAGGAACGACAAAGGCCGTTCCCGTCGTCGAGCGAAACACCTTCTGGATGCCCTTCGGCACGGTGCCTTTCCAGTTGGGGCCCGCGATCAGATAGAAACCGGGTTTGCTGCCGTACATTTTGCCCAGCTCGGCGATGCTGTCGGTTCTGAGATCCACAATCTGATAAACCCAGAACCGGTTGCCGAAATCGGGCACCTGGATCACGACAGGCGTCTTGTCGAGTGCAGCGATGCCGGCGCCATACACGGTGTCCTGGTTGGGACAGGCGACCCAGCGCTGATCGGGCTCGATGTAGTCATGCAGCATCGACATCCGGTTCACAGGCGCGAAGGGAAGCACACCGTTCATCAAGCCGACCTCAGGCGCCTGCTCGAAGGCCTTGCGCCGGTTGTAGATGTTGACGAGGGGCCATGCCCAGAAGTACGCGTCGCGCGCGACCATGCGGGCGTAGGGTTCGGTGATGTGCGTCTGCGCGGAAGACGCGTGAAGCGGCGCCATCATGATCAGGCAGGCGCCAAGCGCCGACAACAACCAGGTTCGCATTGTTCAACTCTCGAAATTAATCAGGGGTGCGACTTTTAATAAACCAGTTCGATTGGAGCGTCCAGTGCTGTGTCGGACAGTTGCACGCTCGCGTAGCCGCAACGGCGACGACGCGGGGTTCGATGCCGCGATCTCCGGTGATCCAGGCGGACGACGGATCGTCCGGCGCCAACAGGCAAAAAACAAACACCTTGCCTGCGTCCCCCGTTGCGCCGCACAATCACTGTTCACTCCCTCCTCTGGTGCCGCCCATGGCTTACGCTTCGCTCGCCACCGGCGTGCTCCTCGCCGCCGGATACGGAACGCGCTTCGACCCGGAAGGCATCCACAACAAGCTCCTCGCGCGTCTGCCGGACGGCACGCCCGTCGCCCATGAAGCCGCGCATCGGCTGCTGCTCGTCGTGCCTTATGTGATCGCAATCGTGCGTCCGGGCTCGGAAATGCTTGCCCGCGTCCTCAACGACGCCGGCTGCCACGTGATCTTTTCCCCCGACGCCGAGCGCGGCATGGGCGCGAGTCTCGCGGCGGGGATCGAGGCAAGCGACGAAGCCGATGGCTGGGTCGTCGCGCTCGCCGACATGCCGCGCATCGCTGTGACGACCATCGAGGCCGTTGCGCGGGCCGTCGACGCCGGCGCATCGATCGTCGCGCCCTTTTATCGGGGACAGCGCGGGCATCCCGTCGGCTTCGGCATCGAGCATCGCGACGCGCTGCTCGCGCTCGACGGCGACACGGGCGCGCGGGCGCTGTTCGCGACGCACGCGGTGCACCGCATCGACGTCGATGATCCCGGCATCCTGAGCGACGTGGATACGCCCGACGACCTGCGCAGCCTCTAAAGCATCCGCACCTCGCGCGCGACTGCGCGAGTCCGACGACGCGCTCGGCGTCTGACCGTCTGACCTATCGGCGCGATCGGATTGCGACGATGGCTGCTCGGGTGAGAAGATCCGGGAGCGCGCGACGAACCAAGGTGAGGAAATACAGGAGTGTGCGACGTCCGGGCATGCCGATTGCGACACTGCTGCACCGCGAAAACGGGCGAGCAGGCATTGCGCCGGTGGTCTAAGCTGTCCTCGAAGCCATGCATCTTTCGCGATGCCGCAGAGCGACGTTGGCCCGCCCCCGCTCATGCCGCACGACCCGCCCGCCTTCTTGCCAGGACCTCATGAGCGAAACCAGCCCGCGTCTTTTCATCGTGTCACCGCATTTCGACGATGCCGTCTTCAGTTGCGGCGCCCTGCTTGCCGCGCATGCCGATGCCGCCGTCTGCACCGTGTTCGCCGCGCCGCCCGAGCAGGACATGCACACCGAATGGGACGGGAAAGCAGGCTTCGCAAGCGCGCACGAATCGATCCGCGCGCGCACTGTCGAGGACAACAACGCGCTGTCCGTGCTCGACGCCATTCCCGTGCGGCTGCCGTTTCGCGACGCGCAGTACGGCGATTCGCCGTCGATCAGCCGGCTCGCGTCCGCGCTGGAGGAAGCGATCTACGGCTCGACGGCCAACACGCTGCTGATGCCGCTCGGCCTCTTTCACGACGATCACGGCCGCGTGTTCGAAGCGTGCTGCGAGATCCTGCCGCGCCTGCTGCACCTCGAATGGTTCGCGTACGAGGAAGCGATCTACCGCCCGATCCCGGGGCTCGTGCAGCAACGGCTGGTCGATCTGACGGAGCGCGGCATCGTCGCGACGCCGGCCAGCCCTGCCGCCGATCACACGCTCGACCGCGAACGTCAGGCATGGCTCAAGCGCGAGGCGGTGTCGGCGTACGAGAGCCAGTTGCGCGCTTTCGGCCCCGGCGGCTACGACGACGTGTTCGCCCCCGAGCGCTACTGGCGGGTGGCCGTCGACCGGCAGCGCCCACGCAAGGCCGGGCATTGAATCAGCGATCCGGGCGCCGCAGCGAAACACGGCCGATCGCGTCAGCAGCGTCGCCCGTCATCGCCTACGCTAGTGAGAGCAGGATGCTTCGAACCCTGCCGCCCGAGCAGCGCGAATCCGTCCACGCCCGCCATGCAACGCCACGCTACACGACGACAACGCCACGAGGTCACTATGCATACCACTCCGATTCCCGACCCGCACGCCGATCCGACGCGCGACCCTGAAGGCGACCCGCTCACGCCGCCGTCGCCGGGTCATCACAACGACGAGCCGCAACGCCCGGAGGGACCGCCCGACAAGGACCCCGTCGTTCGATGACGCGCGGTTGCGCGTAACCTGGCGCAGAGACAGCGACGCGCACGCGCGGCGCCGCTGCGCCGCCGCGTCATATCTCGACGCGCGCGCCGACTTCGATCACGCGATTGGCAGGCAGCTTGAAATACGCAGCTACGTTGCCGACGTTATGCAGCATCACCGCGAACAGCCGCTCGCGCCACATCGCCATGCCCGCGCCCGGCGTCGGCACGACGGTCGCGCGGCTCAGGAAGTACGACGCCTCGCACGGCTCGACGTCGAGACCTAGCGCCTTCGCCGCTTCGAGCGCCTTCGGCAGATCGACTTCGTCCTTGAATCCGTAGCGGATCGTCAGCTGATAGCCGCCTTCGCAGACGGGCGTCACACTCACGCGCTCCTGTTCGGCGACCCACGGTATTTCATCGTTGTTCACGGTGAGAAACACGACGCGCCTGTGCAGCACACGGTTGTGGATCAGGTTGTTGACGAGGGCATGCGGCACACTGTTGGGGTTCGGCGTCAGGAAGATCGCCGTGCCGTCGACGCGCACGGGGTCGCGGGCGAGCAGCGTGTGCAGATAGGTCTTCAGCGGCGTCGTGCCCGCGCGCACGCGCGCTTCGGCGAGCATCATTTCCCATCCGCGGCCCCACGTCGCCATGATCGTGAACATCACAAAGCCGATCAGCAGCGGGAACCAGCCGCCTTCGACGATCTTCAGCAGGTTCGCCGAGAAGAACGTCGCGTCGATCACGAAGAAGAACGCGGTCGCGAACACGCACAGCAGCCAGTTGTAATGCCATGCATAGCGCACGACGAAGAAGGTCAGCAGCGTCGTGATCAGCATCGTGCCCGTCACGGCGATGCCGTACGCGGAGCCTAGCGCCGTCGACGAGCCGAAGCCCAGCACGGCCGCCACCACGGCGGCGAGCAAGGTCCAGTTGATGCCGGGCACGTAGATCTGGCCGATTTCCCGCTCCGACGTGTACACGACGTTCATGCGCGGCAGGAAGCCGAGCTGCATCGCCTGCTTGGTCATCGAGTAGGTGCCTGAGATCACGGCCTGTGAAGCGATCACGGTGGCGACCGTCGCGAGCACGATCATCGGATACAGCGCCCATTGCGGAAAAAGCCGGTAGAACGGGTTTTGCAGCGCGGTGGGATCGGAGATCAGCAGCGCGCCTTGGCCAAGGTAATTCAGCGCAAGCGCGGGGAACACGAGACCGAACCACGTGAGCCGGATCGGCCGCGCGCCGAAGTGGCCCATGTCGGCGTAGAGCGCCTCGGCGCCCGTCAGCGACAGCACCACGGCGCCAAGCGCGACGAACGCAAGCCACTCGTGACGCAGGCAGAATGCGAGCCCGGCAAGGGGATCGAGCGCCGCGAGAATCGCGGGCGCGGCGATCACGTTGCTCACGCCGACCACGGCCAG
The DNA here is from genome assembly GCA_001319865.1 of Burkholderia sp. E7m39. Classification (GTDB taxonomy): domain Bacteria; phylum Pseudomonadota; class Gammaproteobacteria; order Burkholderiales; family Burkholderiaceae; genus Paraburkholderia; species Paraburkholderia bengalensis. Next base: position 4,647 of record BBSL01000338.1, read on the forward strand.
CACGGCGAACCACACCACCATGACGGGCCCGAACACCGCGCCGATCCCCGACGTGCCGTGCTTCTGCATCACGAACAACGTGACGAGCGCGGCCAGCGTGACGGGTATCACGCAGGACTTCAGAAACGGCGCGGCGACTTCCAGACCTTCGACCGCGCTCAGCACCGAGATAGCTGGCGTGATGATGCTGTCGCCGTAAAACAGCGACGCACCCATCACGCCGACGATGAGCAGCACGTGACGCAGCCTCGGCCGGTTCGCCACCGACGACGCCGCCAGCGCGAGCAGCGCCATGATGCCGCCCTCGCCGTGGTTGTTGGCGCGCAGGATCAGCGCGACATACTTGAGCGACACGACCACCGTCAGCGACCAGAAGATCAGCGACACAATGCCGATCACGTTCAGCGGCGTGAGCGGCAGGCCGCTCGACGGCTCGAAGACGGTCTGGAGCGTGTACAGCGGGCTCGTGCCGATGTCGCCATAGACGACGCCCAGCGCCGCGAGCGCCAGCGAGCGCAGCGCCGGCTTATGCGGTGCAGGCGCGCCGATGGCGCCCGCGTCCGGATGCGTGACTGACAGGCTCATGTCTCCCTCCATTGATCGCGGTGCGTTCGTTAGCTTTTATCAGGCGATCTGAAAGCCGGATGAATAATCGGACGTTATGGAACGCGTTTGGCCAGTCCTTGTGCTTCCGGCTGATCCCAGTATAGGAAGCGGCGGGCGAAATGCGCAGCGGCGTTGCGGGGCTCCGTTCGACGGGGTGCGCCGGCCCTTGGGGGCGTCCGCGACGTGTACATGCTCGATGTGCGCTGGGCCGCATATTTCCGTTCTGCTTAAGAAAGTCGATTGACTTGGCTTCGCGCGCAGGCATAAAATTCTCTTATCTTGAAATTCGAGGGGCGTTGCCTTGGACAGTTGCAGTAGTACGTTTTCGAACAGTTTCGCCGCCTGAACGGCAAGACGTCCGCGCCTTCCTCATCTAGCCGCCGTCTTGCCAGCAGGCAGACGGTGCGCGTCGCAGTCTCATCCTTCGTGCATCGTGTTTGGCGTCTCTGGGTTTGACACCCAGGCGCAGCGCGTTCGCGCGTGATCGTTGCCGCTTGCGTATCGCTTGTGCGTATCGCAATCGGTTTGCGTTCGCCGCGGCGGCTGCGTGCGCGTGTGACGCAGGTGGCGTCTATCGCCGCATACGCCCGTGCCGCGAACGTTCGATACCGCTTTGACACCTGTCCTTCGCTGCGCCGGACTTCGCCACACCCGCATCGTGCCCGACGCAACGAGCCGCCGCGATGCGTTTCATCGACGAACAGGGAGCCCGCCATGCCCGACAGTGACAGTCAGCCCATGTACCCAGACAGCCCCTTCATCACCTGAGGCAGGCAAGCCGACCGCTGTTCGATTCAATCGATTCTCCGGCGCCCGCCTCGCATGCACGAACCTTCGTGCCGGAGAACGACATGCATCTGCTGCTTCTTTCGCATCTGCCGCACACCCGCGACGCACGCGCGCACTACGACGCGTTTCTCTCGCTGGAACACGAACAACGACGCCCCGCATTCGCGCGGCTCATGCACACGCTGGTTGGAATCGCCGCTCGCCTGAGCAAGCGGCCGGCGATCTGAAACGGAAATCATTCGACCTATATCCGTTCAAGGGAGAACAACAATGGCAACGCCTCCACAAGCTCTACCGACGCGCAGCGCCGTCCTCGACGACGCGCACGTCGGCGATATTCGCGGCGCGCTCGGCACGATCGCGCATCACGACACGGCGCCGCGCAACAGCTGGGGCGCGCGGCTGCGCACGCTGCTCGCGATCGTCGGCCCCGGCCTCATCGTGATGGTCGGTGACAACGACGCGGGCGCCTTCGGCACCTACACGCAAGCAGGGCAGAACTACGGCACCACGCTGCTGTGGACGCTGCTGCTGCTCGTGCCCGTGCTGTACGTGAACCAGGAGATGGTCCTGCGGCTCGGCGCCGTCACGGGCGTCGGTCATGCGCGGCTGATCTTCGAGCGCTTCGGCAAGTTCTGGGGCGCGTTTTCCGTCATCGATCTGTTCATTCTCAACGCGCTCACCATCGTCACCGAGTTCATCGGCATCACGTTCGTGCTCGACTTCTTCGGCGTATCGAAAGTGGCGGGCGTCTGCATCGCCGCCGCATTGACGATGGCGGCCGTCAGCACGGGGGACTTCAAGCGCTTCGAGCGCTTCGCGATCGTGCTGTGCCTGATGAGCCTGCTGCTCGTGCCCGTGCTCGTGACGATCCATCCGCCCGTGTCGCAGATGGCGCATCACCTGCTGGTGCCGTCATGGCCCGCGCACGCGAGGCTGTCGGATGTGATGCTGCTCGTGATCGGCATCGTGGGCACGACTGTCGCGCCGTGGCAGCTGTTCTTCCAGCAAAGCTATGTGATCGACAAGCGCATCACGCCGCGCTTCATGAAGTACGAAAAGGCGGACCTGTGGATCGGCATCGTGTTCGTGCTGATCGGCGCGATCGCGATGATCTCGTTCAGCGCGGCGCTGTTCGGCGGCAAGCCGGAGTTCGGCCAGTTCAGCGACGCGGGCGGCATCATCGCGGGCCTCGAAAAGTATGCGGGCCGCACGCCCGCCGTGCTGTTCGCCGTGGCGCTGATCGACGCGTGCATCATCGGCGCGGCAGCCGTGTCGCTGTCGACGGCCTATGCGATCGGCGACGTGTTCAAGATCCGTCATTCGCTGCATCGTGGCATCGCCGATGCGAAGGGCTTCTATCTCGTGTACTTCGGCATCGTCGCGGCGGCGGCGGGACTCGTGCTGCTGCCCGGCAGCCCGCTCGGCCTGCTGACGGAGGCCGTGCAGACGCTCGCGGGCGTGCTGCTGCCGAGCGCGACCGTGTTCCTGCTTCTGCTGTGCAACGATCGCGCGGTGCTCGGGCCGTGGGTCAACTCGAAGGGACTCAACCTGTTCACGGGCGCTGTCGTGTGGGCGCTGGTGCTGCTGTCGGTGGTGCTGACGGCTTCTGTCGTGTATCCCGACATCAGCGCACACGCGATCGTCGAAATTCTCGCGGGGGGCACGCTGCTCGCCGCAGTCGGCCTCGTCGCGATGACAGCGCTGCGCCGCGCGCGCGGCGTCGAACCCATCGTGAGCGCATCCGCCGTCAGCAAGACCGAGCGCGCCACGTGGCGCACACCGCCGCTCGAAGAACTGCCCCGGCCCGTGATGACGCTCTCGCGGCGCATCTGGATGGGCGCGCTGCGCGGCTATCTGGTGGTCGCCGTCGGGCTTGTGATCGTGAAGGTCGTGCAGATGGCGCTGGCGTAACCCGAAGTTTCCTGCGTCGCTTTTCGAAAAAGCCTGATACCGCGCCGCTCAATGCTGTGACACAGTGTTGGCGGCCGGTCCGCGGTGCAGGCATCTGCCGACGCAATGCGAAGCTGCCGCGCATGCATCGGCATCGCATTGCGGTTGATGGGACGCGGACTGGCCGCCTTTCCCACGTGATGCGAAGGCGTGCGAACCGGCACGCGCGGGCGCGAAGACGCGAGCCTGCGAACGGCCCGCCGCTCGCGTCCTGCGGGCGCATCACTGCAGGCGCGGGTCCGTCGGCTCGCTTCCGACGTGATACGGCATGATGGTCGGGGCGCCGTAGCCGCCCGTCTGCACGGGGGGAATCGGTGGAAGAGGCGGAACGGACACCTGCACGGGCGGCATGCCGGGCATTTTCGGCAACGTCACGTCAGGCTCCGGCGGACGGCTGATGGTCAGGATGCCGCCGCGCACGGACTGCGCCGTTTGACAGTCGATTTCTTCGACCTTGGGCAGGTCTTTCACAAGCAATGTGTTCATGATGTGTCTCCAGCAACGATAAGGGATGGCGAGCGCCGGCTGCGCTGCGCTCGTCCCCCACGCTGCACGCACCATGCCAATCGCGGCGCGGCCCGCTGCGGCGGGCCTCGCGTCGATATCGAAGGCGGCGACTGGTTGCTGCGGACCAACTGTCCGATACGCAGGTGTTGGATGTCCGAAAGCGGCAGACGGACGCGCGGACCGCGCGCCCGTGCGTCGAAGCGACGCAAACGCGCAAGGGCCGACTTCGCGATTTCAGCCGGACTGACGTGGCCGGTTCAGTGCGGCAGCCACGCCAGCGGATCGACGGGCTTGCCGTCCTTGCGCACTTCGAACTGGATGGACGGCACGCCGTTACTGTCGACGCCCACTTCGCCCACGGGTTGCCCCTGCGCGACGGCGTCGCCTTCCTGCACGAGCAGCCGGCTGTTCTGGCCGTAAGCGGTGATCAGCGTGTCGTCGTGCTTGATGATGACAAGCGGCCCGTAGGCCTCGATGCCCGTGCCCGCATACACGACGCGCCCCGCCGCCGCCGCTCTCACGGGGTCGCCCGTCCGGCCGCCGATCACGATCCCTTTGCTCTTGCCCGCTATGAACGGCTTGAGGATCGGTCCGCGCAGCGGCCACATCAGCACGCCCTGCGCAGCCGCGGGCGGCGCGCCGGGAACGGTCGTCGTGGCAGGCGCGGGCGTGGGCACGGGCGTGGCCTGCGCGTACGCGGGGGGCGCGACCCGCAGCACCTGCCCGGGCGCAACGGGCGACGACAGCGTGAGCCCGTTCCATGCCGCGATGTCCTGGGCGCGCTGGCCGAAAGCGCCCGCGACGCTTTGCAACGTATCGCCCGGATTCACGCGATAAAAGCCAGCGGGGACGCCGTTGGCAGCCGCGCCGCCCGCCGTTCGATAGGTGGGCGCCGGCGCTTGCGTCGTGTCCCAGGGATACGTAGTGCACGCGCCGAGCATGCTCGCGACGGCGAGCGAGATCAAAGCCTGCGTGACGACGTATTGCCGTTTTACTGTCATTTTTGTGGCCCTCGACGCGGTTTGGGACAGCGGCCGATGCCGGCCGCCATCGTTCGAACGTGTAGCGGGATATGCAGTGCAAATATTATGCCTCGACGGCAGGACGGGAAATGACGGCCGCCCGGGCGGGTGCATGCACGGGACGCCGACGCGGCATCCATGCCTTGCCGTTCCGACGCGACTGGCCGGCATGCGCACCGGCCGTTCCTTCTGCAATCCCAATCAATTTCGCCCGACGGGCGAAATGTCAAACGCTGCCTTCCGATTCGATCACGAGAATGCGCGCCTCGCCGATCGGATGCGCGACGTGCTCGGTGCCGACCGACGCATGAAACACATCGCCCGTTTCCAGCACAGTCGAATGCTCGACGCCCGCCTCGCGATAGCGCATTTCGACACGCCCGTCGAGCACGGCAAAGACTTCTTCGCCGTCGTTGACGTGCCACTTGTACGGCTGGTCGGTCCAGTGCAGACGGGTCGTGATGCCGTTCATGTTGGCGATGTCGAGCGCGCCCCACGGGCGCTCGGCGGTAAACGTGCTGCTGCGGACAATTTTCATGGCGATGCGCAATGTTCGTTGCCGGACTGCTCATTATAGTGGCGCCGGACATCGCGCACGTCGCTTGCTCACTATCCCGCAGACGTCCGCCGCATGCGGCTTGCGGGCCATTGCATCGCGGGAGTGCTCGCCTATACTGAAACCTGGCTGCCGTCAGACAAAAGGCGCGCAGCCGCGCGCCCCTCAGCGGCGAGACGATTTGTTCGATATCAACAGTTCGCGCCAGCGAGGAGGTCTCATGAACAAAGCGTTGTTTCTTGCCGTGCAGCTGAATGTCGACGAGATGGCATCGTCGCGCTCGCTGGTCGAATTGCTGAATGCGCATCTCGTGTTTGCCGTCGACGTCGCCGAGGCCGCCGATGCCCTTGTGCAACTGGCAAGCGTGCGCCGCCTGTCGAGCGGCGTGGAAGCGAGCGTCGAGATTCCCGCAGTCGCCGTCGAAGAGTTGCGGCAAGCGCTCGAAACGCTCAGCGAATACGACCAGTCGTGGCTGCTCGCGCTGGAGCCGAGCAATGCGCTATTCGACGATATATCGCGCGCACAACGCACCTTGCATTGATGCGCGCGCAAAGCTGAAGTGGTCAGGCTTCCCGGCCGCCTACCGAGGATTGATCGTGAAAAGTCTTCTGAACATGCGTCGAGCTGTCCTCAGCAACGGCGCTGCAGCCCATCTTCATTTTCCGCAAACCGATATGCATGCCGAATCCGCGCATGCCGACCCGTTGCCCGCGGGCGAAAGCGACGCGCCCGTTGCCATCGATGACCGGCCAGTGAACGTGCCGCCGCGCCCCGTGACGCCGCTGCATGCCGTGCCGCTCACGCCGTCGCAGGCGAACGGACGCACGGTGCAGATGGCGGAAGTTGCCGATGTCGAGCGCATGCTGGACGGCGCAGAACTCACGTCGTTTCACCTATTTCGCACTTTTGATTATTCGGTGAAGCTGCTGTTTTACCCAAAAGAACTGAAGTACTACGTCGCGCTGCTGCAGGAAGACCGTCTATGGCGCGTCCTGACGACACCCGACATGAACACGGCCAGGCAGCTGTTCCATCACATGCAGGAACAGGCCGTGCGGCTTGCCGACGGCGAGACACGGCGCTTGCAGCTGCAGGCGCAGAACGAGCAGTTGAAGCGGCAGATCGCCGAATCGGAAGCGCGGGCCGAGCGCCTGCGCGAAGGCTTGCAGCGCACGGCCGAACAGGACCAGGCGGTCACCAGCAAACAGCATCAGTTGCGCAAGGATCTCGCGCAGCTCGAAGCGCAACGCACGGCCGCGCAGGCGCAATTGAACAAGATGCATCGGCAGCTGCATCAGCTGAACGTCGCGAGTAACGAAACGATTCCGCATCTGCCGCGTTGAAGCGGCGCGTGCCAGTGCGGGCGGCGATGCGGGTCGCATGGCATCGGCTGCTTTATGCATGCACGGGCATCGCGAACACCCATGCAAAAAACGCCGCCCAGGCAAAACCTGGGCGGCGTTTTTTCATAACTCGCGGCGGCGGGATCTCGCGGATTCCAGCCGCGCGCGTCAAGGCGCGCTTGCGCGTCGGCTTAGTTGCCGAAGAACACCGAACGCGGACCCTTTTCGTCAGCGAGCGCGCGGCCAGCTTGCGACGTGCCGTTCGTCTGCACGCCGTAGCCCGTGCTGTTCTGTGCACTGACGCGCGCTTCGGCGGCCTGGATGTTCTTCGGGTACTCCTGGCGATCCGACAGCGGATCGTAGCCGGCCTTTTCCAGACGGACGAGATCGGCGCGAACTTCGGCGCGCGTCAACGGCTGCTGGTTCGATTGGGCAAACGATGCGACGGGCGCGGCAACAGCGGCAGCGAGAACGACTGCGGAAATCAGGGCTTTCATGGACAACCTCCGAGAACTTGTTTTTCGATTAGCGACGAACGTCGTGTCCGTCAGCCTTAATGCAAGTTTATGGAAAGCTGAGACCTAGGGAAATCCCTTATTCGGTGAAACTATATTGCAATTTTTGAAATAATCGCGTTGCTCACGCCGCTACGTTAATTTTAGGATCAAAAAATCGCAACACTGTGTCTCAAAAGGTGTGCAGCCCAAGGCAAAAACGCCCCGGTGCCGCGCAGGCACCGGGGCGTTTTGCTGACTTCAAGCAATGCGTCAGGCGAAAGTTGCCTGACGCGAGCGCGGCTGGGATCACGACCAGTTTGCGTGGAAGCTGCCCGGCTTGTCGAGGCGCTCGAACGTGTGCGCGCCGAAGAAATCGCGCTGCGCCTGCACCAGGTTTGCCGGCAAACGCGCCGAACGATAGCCGTCGAAATATGCGATCGCCGACGAGAACGCCGGCACGGGCACGCCCGCCGCCGTCGCGGCGATCACCACGTCGCGCAGCGCCGCCTGATAGTTCGCGGCGATGTCGCGGAAGTACGGATCGAGCAGCAGGTTGGCGATCTGCTTGTCCTTCGTGTAGGCGTCGGTGATCTTCTGCAGGAAGCGGGCGCGGATGATGCAGCCCGCGCGGAAAATCTTCGCGATCGTGCCGTAGTCGAGGTCCCACTTGTATTCGTCCGACGCCGCGCGCAGTTGCGCGAAGCCCTGTGCGTACGAAATCACCTTGCTGAAGTACAGCGCGCGGCGCACGGCTTCGATGAACGCGGTGCGGTCGCCCGCAAACGGCTTGGCAGCCGGACCTTCGAGCACCTTGCTCGCCGCGACGCGCTGGTCCTTCAACGACGACAGCACGCGCGCGAACACGGCTTCCGTGATCAGCGGCAGCGGCGCGCCGAGGTCGAGCGCGTTCTGGCTCGTCCACTTGCCCGTGCCCTTCTGCGCGGCGCGGTCCATGATCACGTCGACGAGATCCTTGCCCGTCTCTTCGTCCTTCTTGTCGAAGATCTTCGACGTGATTTCGATCAGGTAGCTGTCCAGTTCGCCCTTGTTCCATTCGGTGTAGACGGCGCCCAGTTCCTGGTTCGACAGGCCGAGCACCTGCTTGAGCACCGCGTAGCTTTCGGCGATCAGCTGCATGTCGCCGTATTCGATGCCGTTGTGCACCATCTTCACGAAGTGGCCCGCGCCGTCCGGGCCCATGTACGCGACGCACGGCTCGCCGTCGGGCGCCTTCGCGGCGATTTCGGTGAGGATCGGCGCGACGAGGTCGTACGCTTCGCGCTGGCCGCCCGGCATGATCGACGGTCCCTTGAGCGCGCCTTCTTCGCCGCCCGACACGCCCGTGCCGATGAAATGCAGGCCCGACTTCGCGAGTTCCTGGTTGCGGCGGATGGTGTCGGTGAAATGCGTGTTGCCGCCGTCGATCAGAATGTCGCCCTTCTCCAGCAGCGGCCGCAGCGCGGCAATCGTCGCGTCGGTGCCTTCGCCCGCCTTCACCATCATCAGGATGCGGCGCGGCTTTTCGAGCGAATCGACGAACTCTTCCAGCGTATAGGTCGGAACCAGCTTACGGTCGGGAAATTCCGCGATCAGTTCGTCGGTTTTCTCGCGGGTACGGTTGAACACGGACACCGCGTGACCGCGGCTTTCGATGTTCAGCGCCAGATTGCGGCCCATCACCGCCAGCCCCACTACGCCGATTGCCTGTTTGCCCATGTGAATTCTCCAGATTCCACCGCCACGCGGCGGTATGTCGTGAAGCCGCGCCAACCCTCATGGCGCGGCGTCGAGGATGAAAGAATAAAAGAAACGACGGGATGGCGCTTGCGTGCTCCCTGCCCCTCGCGTTCGTTCCGGCACGGACGATGCGTGCGGCTTTCGCCGCGCTTTCGTGACGGGATGCGTCCGTGCGCCGTGTCTAAAGCTTAGTCCGCAAAATGCATCGCGGGCGCGGCGCCAGGCTCGGCAGGCTCTCGAGCGCCGCGCAGAGGTCAGACCCGCCGCTGCCGCTAACGTTTCCGGAACACGACGCTGAAA
>BBSL01000339.1 GCA_001319865.1 Burkholderia sp. E7m39
CGCGCCACACCGCGAACACGCCGATCGACAGCGGCGGCGCGACGGGCCGCACGCTCACCGCCTCCGCACCGCTTTTCGCCGTCAGCTCGTCGAGCAGCGCACGGCCGATGCCGCGCGCGGCGAGCGCACGCGCGACGTGCCAGGTCTGCGCCTCGACGGCGGGCAGGTGGCCGTCGAGTCCCAGCGCTTCGAGCGCATTGCCGATCATCTCGCCGAGCGGATCGACCTTGCCGATGCTGATCCAGTCGCCCGCGACGAATGATTCGAGCGCGAGCGGACCTTCGTCGCCGCGCTCGTCGCGCGGACCGACACACACGACGGGCGTACGCCCCAGTTCGACGGAAGCGATGCCCGGCCGCGCCGGCGGATTCAGCGCGACGCCGAGATCGAGTTCGCGCGTGAGCAGCGCGTTCAGCAGTTCGTCGGTGTGGCGCGTCTGGATTTTCAGCGACACGCGCGGGTAAGCGGCGCGAAATGCCTGTACGGCGGACGGAAGCAGGCTCAGTCCAAGGCTCGGAAGACAGCCGATGCGCAAATGGCCCTCGGGCTGCAGCGCGAGATTGCGCGCGAGATCGCGGATGCTGTCGAGGTTCGCCTGCAGCTTCTGCGTTTCGGAGAACAGCAGCTCGGCTTCGCGCGTCGGTTGCAGGCGGCCGTGCACGCGGTTAAAGAGCGTCAGGCCGACGCTGCGTTCCGCGTGCGCGAGCACCTTGCTGACGGCGGGCTGCGACACGCACAACAGCTCGGCCGCTTTCGACAGCGAGCCGGTGCGCATGATCGCGTGGAAAACTTCGATATGGCGCAGACGCATGGCGCGGATGCAGACGGCGGTGGGTTGGAAAGGCGTCAAGGATACTGGGTTTTGGCGCGGGCTTAGGCAACGGCTTAGGCAACGGTTCAGGCATGCAGATGCGGTGCGCAAGGCGCCATCGCCTTCCGGTGCGCCCGAATTCGGGCCGCGGCGCGCGCGAATGGTATCGTTCGCGTTTGGACGCATCACGAGCGCCCTGCCGGTTCCGTCCGAACGGACGGCGTCAGTGGGGCCGAACGCTTCAGCATGAATCAACCGAATCCGCCGCTGCCGCGCGCCGCCGACGCCGCCGCGCCCGCGCGCCGCTGGCCCCTGAAGGGCAACCCGCCAATGTTCAACGCCACCGTCGCGTGGCATGTCGCCATGTGCGTCGGCTGGATCGCCGCGCCTTCGGGCTGGCCGTGGTGGCTCGCCGGCATTATCGCGAGCCACCTGATCGTCGTGTCGATCGGCCTGTGGCCGCGCTCGTCGCTGCTGGGCCCGAACTGGACCCGCCTGCCCGACACGCGGCGCAACGCCGACGCCGTCGCGCTGACGATCGACGACGGCCCCGATCCCGACGTCACGCCGAAGGTGCTCGACCTGCTCGACGCGCACGGCGTGCGCGCGACCTTCTTCTGCATCGGCGCGCGGGCGCAGCGCCACCCGGCGCTGATGCGCGAGATCGTCGCGCGCGGGCACGCGGTCGAAAATCACTCGCAGGTCCACGTGCACACGTTCTCGGTCACACTGCCGCGGGGACTCACGCGCGAAATCGACGCCGCCCAGCACGCGCTCGAAGCGTTGACGGGCGAGCGCCCGATGTTCTTCCGCGCGCCGGCGGGACTGCGCAACGTGTTTCTCGAGCCGGTGCTGCAAAGACTCGACTTGCGCCTCGCCGCATGGACGCGGCGCGGCTTCGATACCCGCGAGCGCAATCCGCAGCGCGTGCTGGAACGGCTCGTCGACGGACTCGCCGCGCGCGACATCCTGCTGGTGCACGACGCGAGCGCCGCCCGCGACGCAGCGGGCGAGCCCGTCGTGCTTGCCGTGCTGCCGCGCCTGATCGAAACGGTGCGCTCGCGCGGCCTGCGCTTCGTGACGCTGCGCGAGGCGCGCGACGTCCCGGCGAACGGCTAGGCGCGCCGCCGGACCAGGTGATAGATCACGAGCAGCAGGATCGCACCGATCACGGACGCGATCCAGCCCGCCGGCTGTCCCGGCTGATACCACCCGAGCGCGCGTCCGACATAGCCCGCCACCAGCGAGCCGGCAATGCCGAGAATGATCGTCATGATGAGACCCATGCTGTCGTCGCCCGGCTTCAGCGCGCGCGCAATCAGACCGACGACCAAGCCGACGATAATCGTGCCAATGAAAGAAAGCATGCAAACCTCCGATCGGAAGCGTTAGCACCACGCACGGTGTCCTCGTACAACCCGACTGTACCGCTTCGGGGCGCGCGCCATCGGACACCGGCTATGGCGCGCACGCCATCGAACCCAAAAAATCAGACGCGAAAATCGGCGCCCATGTCTTCGTCGGTGCGCGCCTCGAGCTCGCCGCTGCGGCACGCCTTCATGAACGCGTCATAATCGCGCTCGACCTGATCGGCATACGCTGACGCATAGTCGGCCAGCGCTTCGGCGAACTGGTCGCTGCGGCCGATATACGCGCTGATCTCGACCGCCTTGCCGCTCGCCTTCGCGTGCGCGCGCGCCAGTGCCCAGCCGCACAGCCGCGCATAGCCGTTGAGCTGGTCGACGTCGAACAGTTCGATGCCGGGCGTGAGCTTCATGTCGCGCAACTGCCGGAAGTAGAAATGCCGTCCCGACGGCCCCGTCGACCAGCCGAGGAAGATGTCGCTGGCGGCCTGCAGCATCCGCTGGCCCATCACGACACGCTCGCCTTCGTGCTTCGGCTCCTGCTTGCGCGGCCCCGCCTTGAAATGTTGCGCGATCACCGAGCGGCGCGCTTCCTTTGCCTGCAGGAACAGCGGCTTGCCGTGCGGATCGGCCGTCAGCAGCACGAGACAGCGCGTGCCCACGCTGCCGACGCCCACCACCTTGAACACCAGATCGTGCAGCGTGAAATGATCGAGCAGCTCGCGGCGGTCGTCGTTGAGCGTCTTTCGATAGCCGTCATACATATCGCGAATCAGCTTGCGCCAGTCGCCCAGCCTGAACCAGTCGTCCTCCTCCTCGAACAGCGTGCTCGCGCCGTGCACGTGGAACAGTCCCGGCGGCATGTCGCGCATCACGTAGCGCTCGCCGTCGTGCTCGGCGAGCTTCTCCAGCATGCTCTCGTGCGTGCGCGTGCCGGCCTTCTCCATCGCGCGGCGAATCAGCCGGCGGTTCTCGGCGTTCACGGCCATGTCGACCATGCGGTCGAACGTGATGCGCTCGTACCACAGTTCCAGCGCGCCGCGTTCCGCGTACTGCGCCATGCGATCGCGATACTGGTTGGCGGCCGTCATCACGAGCTCGTGCGCGGCGCCGCGGCTAAAGCGCATATGCCGCGCGGCCACCACGAAGCTCGCGACGAGCCGCTTCAGGTCCCACTCGAACGGTGCAGTGGACACTTCGTCGAAATCGTTCAGATCGAAGACGAGCTGACGCTCGGGCGTCGCGAAACCGCCGAAGTTCAGCAGATGCGCGTCGCCGCAGACGGGCAGCGTGAGCGTCGTATGCGGCGTCATGGTGAGATCGTGCGCCTGCAGGATGGCGCTGCCGCGAAAGAACGTGAACGGCGACACGGCCATGCGGCCGTAGCGCAGCGGAACCAGTTTCTCGACGCGCCCTTCGCTGCTTTGCCGCAGGAGGTCGATGGGATGGCGATGCAGTTGGCCGAGCGCGCGGTGGCCGGAGCGTCGAGCGTGTTCGCGGGCCGCGCGCCCGATGGCCTGCCGTTCCGCGATAGTGCTGGCCTTCATGCTTTTCTCCGTTCTTGTGTATCGGCTTGCATCGGCGTGCGCTGCGACCGCGTGCGGCGCATCTGCGCCACGGCCCGGACGGCTCGTGTTGCGCTGCACAGCGGCGCGCTGTTAATTCCGGCTGATCTAGCCGGATCATCGACGTCCATCGGATCGACTGTATTAAATCCTGTGGCGAAGTGGCGCGCAAGTCGACGCCGGACTGAATCGCCGACTGTTTGAACGTCTTAGATATGCCTTAATGTGACGGCCTCCGCTTCAAGAGCGCAGGCGCCGTCGCCCGTTGCGGACGACGGCTGCGGCGTTACAGCAAGCCGCGCAGATACGCGTCCCATTCGCGGATGCGTTGGTCCCACGAATAGAAGCGCGTGAAGTATTCGACCTGTTGCATGCGCAAGCGCTCGTCGTCGGCGCGACGCTGGCGGACCGTATCGATGGCCGCATCCAGTACGCCTGCAAAACGCTGCGCGTGATCGTGCATGTTTTCGGTGAACGGATACAGCCGCGCGAAATTCGCGCACGTTTCGGGCAGGCCGCCATACGCGGCGCACACGGTGAGGCAGCCGGCCGACATGGCCTCGATGGCGGCGATACAGCTCGTCTCGGGTTCGATGTTCGGATACGCGAAGATGTCGCACTCGGCGAGCGTGCCGCGCACTACGGCGTTCGGCTGCGCGCCGTGATAGCGGATGCGCGGATGCGCGCGGCATCGCTCGAATAGCGGACGATACGGCTCGTCGCGCGCCGTCCAGTCGTAGATGCTGAAGCTCGAGAAAACATCCAGCTCGATGTCGGGATGGCGCATCGCGAGATGCTCGAACACAGGCACGAGGATGGCGAGGCCGCGATCGGGCGCGGTGTGATAGATCAGGCGGATGCGATCGCTGCTTCGCGGGCGATACGGGCCGAACGGTTCGATCGCGTTCTGCAAAACCGTCATCTCTGCGTACGGCACACGCGGAATCATCTGATACAGCGCTGCCTGGTAATGCGACACGCAGACAATGCCCGCAAAAAGCGCGCGATTGTCCGCGTGCTCCAGAAAGCTCGCTTCCTCGATACTCGGTTTGTCGTGCAGCCAGAGAATGCGCTTACGGTCGGGCGCGAGCGATCTTACGCGCGACGGAATGATCTGAAATTGTCGCGACAGTTCTGGATCGAGTCGCGCATGCAGCGCCTGCAGCATCAGCTCCGTGCCGCCGCGAGCGCGCACGCTGAGTTCGTTGGCTTCCATCATGTCGCGTTCAGCTTTCGCCGCCAATCGCCGTTTCCGGGCTCGCCGCGAGCGATGCGCCGAAGTCGCCGTCCCACGTGTACAAGCCCTGATGCGACAGTTTCGAGCGCGTATCGACGAACACCCGGCCGCCTATGTCGCGCCAACGGCGGCAGAACGCGTAGTCTTCGGACAGGTAACGGCCCGTCGCCGGCTCGACCATCACGTCGAAGAAGCGATAGCAGCGATCGCAAAGCGGGGAATCGGGCGGACCGTCAGGCACGTATTTCAGCTCGGGCAGCCGCGCGATCATCGTTTCGATCGCGCTGCGGCGAATGCACATGAAGCCCGTCGGCGCTTCGCTGACTTCGAGAAAACCATCGCCGTCGACGGCGGACGACACGCCGTCGTGAGCGTTCACGGGATAACGCAAATACCGTGCGGCGAAGGTGTCCCGCGAGAGCCCGGCGGGCAGCGCCGCCGGCCAGTCGAACCGCTTGAGCGGATAGACGCCCGCCACGACGTCGCGGTCGGCCAGCAGCAGACGGAACGCCTGATCGGCGGAAAAGCCGATGTCCGCGTCGATCCAGAAAAGATGCGTGTAGCTCGCGTCGAGCAGAAACTCGGCGACGGCCTCGTTGCGCGCGCGCGTGATCAGGCTTTCGCCCGAACGGATTCGCACCACACCCTGCATGCCCGCTTTCCACAAGCCGTTGTTCAGCGCGAGCAGGCTGTTCGCGAAGTTCGACGCAACGTTGCCGCCGTAGCATGGCGTCATGAACAGCGGTTTCATCGATTGGAGTGCGGATGGATCAAGCATGATGTCGTGTGCGTTGAGATAGGAGAGAAAGTCAATGAGTATCGCTGACCATCCAAAAAAGACCGTAAGAACACTCTTAATGAGAAAAGCGGCGCTTTCTACGGGGACAGCTCGGCGGGAAGCTGATCGCGCGCGTCGACCGAAATCACATTTAGGCGCTGAATCGCGTGACATCGATCCGGCTACGCGCGCTTGCAACAATCATTTTTCTGCCGATACCCACGCAATTTCTGACGCGCGGTCGGCTTTTTTAGGACAGCTCTCATATTCACTGACAGAGCGGCGCGACACACTCCTCGCTTTCGACTACCGCCACGCAGCCTCACTCCGCTGCGCCACCGCCGTGAACCCGCTTCTGCTCAAACGCTCCAGCCTTGCGTGCTTCGCGCTGCTCGCCTCGGCGTGCTCGTTCTTCGTGCCTCGCAGCGCGTCGACGCTCAACCCGACGCCCGCCGACAACGCGCTCGTCATCGCCTCCGCGCGCGATTTCGCGTACATGCCCGCGCGCGACGGGCACATCACCTTCGACCGCATCGCCAACACGGCGACGACATCGATCCTGCTGAAAAAAGACGTTGAACCGGCCGTGCGCGATGCCATCGTGTCCGCGTGGCGCAAGTCGGGCATCGCCGTGACCACGCATGACAAGCTGGTGCTGAGCGGACGCATCGAGGCGCTGTCAGTGGACGACGTACGCCCGAGCGCGACGTGGACGATGGCGATGCGGTACGTCGTCACCAACGCCGCGACGCAGGAAACCGTCTACGTGCAGAGCAACACGATCCATCTGTTCCGCCAAAAGTTTACGAACCCCGCCTTCGCCCTCGACGACCTCGTGAAGCTCAGCATCGATACGATGGTCAGAGACCCGTCGTTCCGGCGCGCGCTTCAGCCCGCGTCGTAACGCCGCCTGCGTCGCCCGCGCGACGCGTCCTTTGCGCTGCGGCGCGGCCGCGGCCCGCCGGCATTTCGCTACAATCGGATCTTCCACTTTCCGAATCCGCCGCAAGCCCGCTGACCTCGGTGAGCCCGATGAGGCACCCCGTGGCGCCCCGCGGCGGTCCGTCCGAGCGAGCCATCATGTCTGTCACCGCCTGGCTGTTTTTTCTTCCCGCGTGCTTCGCGATCAACATGGCGCCGGGGCCGAACAATCTGCTGTCGATCAATGTCGCGGCGCGTCACGGGTTCGTCACGGCATTCATCGCGGGCAGCGGGCGGCTCGTTGCCTTCGCCGGCATGCTGGTGCTGGCCGCGACGGGCCTCGCCGTGGTCCTGCACGCCTCCGAGCTGTTCTTCCTCGCGATCAAGCTGACGGGCGCCGCCTATCTGATCTGGCTCGCCATCCAGCTGTGGCGCAGCGACGCCGGCCCGATGGACGCGATCAAACAGGACGACGCGTCGCTGTGGCGCATCGCGCGTCAGGAATGCTTCGTCGCGGCGGGCAACCCGAAGGCGATTCTGGTGTTCACCGCGTTCCTGCCGCAATTCGTCGATATTTCGCAGCCGATGCTGCCGCAATTCGCCGTGCTCGGCGCGAGCTTCCTCGTGCTCGAATGGGTCGCCATCGCGCTGTATTCGTGGGCGGGCATGCATCTGGGCAAATGGCTGACGCGCGCCGCCGTGCGCCGCTGGTTCAACCGCTGCTGCGGCGCGTTTCTCGGCGCGATCGGTGTGAGTTTTTTGCTGGTGCGCCGCACGGCGGGCTGAGCGAAAGCCTTTTCGCTTTCCTGCGCCGCGACCAGGCAAAAAAAGAGGATCGGGCGCCACGCGCCCGATCCTCTTTTCATTGCATCGTTCGGATCAGTGTTCGATAGCGAGCCAGATCGCTTTCGGCTCCGTGAAGTTCTCGATGGCGACGTCGCCGTGTTCGCGGCCAAAGCCCGAATCGCCCGAACCGCCCCACGGCAGGCGCACGTCCGTGTAGCCGTAGGTGTTGATCCACACGGTGCCCGCCCTGAGCGCGTGCGCGACGCGATGCACGCGGCCGATATCCGCGCTCCACACGCCCGCCGCGAGACTGTACGCCGTGCCGTTGGCGATGCGCACGGCGTCCTCCTCGTCGTCGAAGCGCACGACGCTCGCCACCGGCCCGAAAATTTCCTCCTGCGAAATGCGCATGTCGTGCTCGACGTTCGCGAACACCGTCGGCTCGACGAAGAAGCCCTTCTGTCCGATGCGCGCGCCGCCCGTCACCATCGACGCGCCCTCGCCCTTGCCGATGTCGACGTAATCGAGCACCGTTTTCATCTGCGCGGCCGACACGAGCGGCCCCATCGTCGTGTCGCGTTCGGCTGGATCGCCGACCTTGATCGCCTTTGCACGCGCCGCGAGCCGCTCGACCACATCGTCGTAGACGTCGCGATGCGCGAGAATCCGCGAACCCGCCGAGCACACCTGGCCCGTGTTGAAGAAGATGCCCGACGCGGCGGCGCGCACGGCATTGTCGATGTTCGCGTCGGCGAAAATCACGTTCGCCGACTTGCCGCCCAGCTCCAGCGTCACGCGCTTGAAGTTGCCCGCCGCGCCTTGCAGGATGCCGCGGCCGACGGACGGCGAGCCCGTGAACGTCACCTTGTCGATGTCCGGATGCGCGACGATGGCGTCGCCGACCACGCGCCCCTTGCCCGTCACGATGTTGAGCACGCCGGGCGGCACGCCCGCTTCCAGCGCGAGTTCGCCGACGCGCAGCGCCGACAGCGGCGTGATCTCCGCGGGCTTCACGACCATCGTGCAGCCGCACGCGAGCGCGGGCGCGATCTTCCACATGCCGATCATCAGCGGGAAATTCCACGGCACGATCGCGCCGACCACGCCGACGGGTTCGCGCACCGTGTACGTCAGCGCGTCGGGCCGCACGGGCACGACCTGCCCGTTGATCTTGTCGCACCAGCCGGCGTAGTAGGCGAGCGTGTCGATCGCGGAGGGGACGTCCTGACGTTTGACGGCGGCGAGCGGCTTGCCTGCGTCGAGGCTTTCGAGCGCGACGATGTCGTCCTGATGTTCGCGCAGCAGTTCGGAGAAGCGCATCAGGATGCGGCCGCGCTCGGCGGCGCGCATGCCGTTCCACACCTTGAGCGCGGCGCGCGCGGCTCTCACGGCCGTGTCCACGTCCTGCGCGCTGCCTTGTGCGACGAGGGCGATCGGCTCTTCCGTCGCGGGGTTGATGTTGATCGAGTATTCGCCCGTGCCGGGCGGCACGCGTTTTCCATCGATGAGAAGGTCATGGCGTCTGAGGTCGGTTTCAGTGTCCATCTCGTGCTCCTTGCGATTGGCGATGTTGCGTCTGCCGATCCGATGGCTGAGCCGCCCAAACCGCCGCTATGAGGTACGCATCAGCGCCTCGTCATCGGGTATGCGCGGCATCGGTTCGTGTCTGATCCCCTGTGTAGTGTGAGTAGCACACGCTGCGCCCGTGCTCGCGATCACGCCGGCGGCAGCGGCGTTCTCCTGGCCCGCGAACAGCGACCACACGGCTTGCGCGTTCGGACGCAGCGAGCGGTTGCGGCGGCGCACCAGCATCGTCGTCACGGAAACTTCGGGCACCAGCGGACGCGCGACCAGCGACGCCGGCAGCGCCGCGGCTTGCGGATCGACGGGCAGCACGCCGATGCCCAGACCCAGTTCGATCATGCGCAGTGCGGCGGCGAGATGGCCGCATTCGTTGGCGCGCTGCGCGTCGATGCGATGCGTGGCGAGCGCGCGCCCCGCCATGTTGCGCGTGCCCGCTTCCGCGTTCAGCGTGACGAGTTGCGTCACGTACTGCGAATCGCGCAGCGCCTCCCAGCGCAAGGCGGCGCCCGATGCAAGCGGATGCCCCTCCGGCAATACCGCGCAAAGCGGCGTCGATACGAGCGGCTGGGCGTGGAAGGCGTCGGCGAGCGCGAGGTTCGCGTCGCACAACACACCGAAGTCGACCTCGCCTTGCTCGATGGCGGCGAGCACGGCGTGCTGCGGCTGTTCCTTCGCGGTGACGATCAGCTCGGGGAAAGCGGCGGCACTGCGCGCGAGCCGCTCAGGCAGCCAGCCCGACGACGTGACGGGATCGCAGGCGACCACCACGAGGCCCGTGTGTTCTTCGTGCGCAGCGCGCTCTTCGCGCAACGTCAGCTCGATTTCGTCGATCAGCCGGCTGATGCGCCGCTCGAGCCGCGAGCCCGCCGTCGTCAGTTCGACCTGACGCGTCGTGCGATCGAACAGGCGCAATGCGATTGCCTCTTCGAGTTCGCGCACGCAGCGGCTCACGGCCGACTGCGTCAGATCGAACTCGCGCGCCGCGCGGGTGAAGCTGCGCTGGCGCGCGACGGCGACGAACACCTTCAATTGCTGCAGCGATACGTTCATGCGTTCAGGTCGCCATGTTGAAGTGTGACGACGGGTTTATTCGCCCGTCTGTTCCGGCCAGTGACGCAGGCCCGGTCCGTTTGCCGCGAGCTCCGGTTCGAGTTCGTGCGACGCCTCGTTCGAGGAAGCGATCCAGCGTGCCCGCATCGGGGCGAGAATGAATTTCGCCGACACGCCCGCCGCAATCGTGACCACGGCCGACACGATGAACACGAGGTTCCAGCCGCCCGTCGCCGCGAGGACGGAAGCGATCGGCACCACCAGCGACGCCGTGCCCTTCGCCGTGTACAGCGTGCCCGCGTTCGCCGCCGCGTACTTGCTGCCGAACGTATCCGCGCAGATTGCCGGGAAGATCGAGAAGATCTCGCCCCAGAACAGGAAGATCAGCGCCGCGAAGGTCATGAACGCATACGGGTTCTGGCCATATTGCATCAGACCGAGCAGCGCGAGCCCTTCGCCGATGAAGATCGCGAACATCGTGTTCTCGCGGCCGATCTTGTCCGAGATGAAGCCGCACAGCGGACGCGTGAAGCCGTTGCAGATGTTGTCGATGGACAGTGTCATCGTCAGCAGCGGCAGCGTCATGCCGAACATCGTCATCGGCAGCTTGGCGAGACCCCAGTCCTTCGCAATGGGACCGATCTGCGCCGTGGCCATCAGGCCGCCCGCCGCCACCGCCACGAACGATACGTAGATCACCCAGAACACGGGTGCCTTGATCATCTGGCCCGGCGTGTAGTCCGTCTTCGTGACGGCGAACTTGCGCTTCGCGGCGGGCGCCTTGACGCCGTCCGGCTTTCTCAGCATCAGCGCGAGCAGGAAGATGCATACGCCTTGCAGAATGCCGAAGAACAGGAACGTGTGCTCATAACCTGTGCGCGTAATCATGTTCGCGATCGGAATCACGGTGACGGCCGCACCCGCGCCGAAACCCGCCGCCGTCAAACCGGCTGCGAGACCGCGCTTGTCCGGAAACCACTTCAGCGCATTGCCGACGCACGTGCCGTACACGCCGCCCGCGCCGATACCCGCGATGACAGACGCAACGTACAGTTCGGGCAGCGTCGTCGCGTACGAGTTCATCACCCACGCGAGACCCGCGCAGATCGCGCCGCCCGCCACGACGGGACGCGGACCGAAGCGGTCGACGAGCCATCCTTCGACGGGCACGAGCCACGTCTCAGTCAGAATGAAGATCGAGAACGCAAGCTGCACTTCGGCCTGTCCCCAATGATGCTTGGCGCTCATCGGTGCGACGAACAGTGTCCACGCGTATTGCAGGTTGGCGACGAGCGCCATGCACAGGATGCCGAATCCTAGTTGCCACCAGCGGCTGCGCCAGAACGCAACCGGAGCTTGCTGAGAAATGCTGTTCATGTGCCTGTCTCCGCTATCTATTTAGGGCAGCCGGCCAAAGCGCCGGTCTGTATGCATGCCACCTTATAGTTGTGTCCCGTTCGTACTGCTTCGGGTGTATTTCTCAATGCAATTTCCAGTACTTCTTTCTAAAAACCTTTAAGCCGATTTACTGTCTGCTTTATCGGTCTTTTAAACATCAGACATTATTCCGTGTTCGCCGACTCTTCGCCGGAGCCTTGTTTTTAAGCGTTAACCCGATGCCTGCGCCACGTATCGTCCATTACAGAATCCATGCTAGGGTCATTGCTGAATTACTGATAATTAAAGTTTGTTACCATGAAGATTCATCTTCGCTTATACATCTGCCATGACAATGCGTAACGCGACCCTGCGCCAGTTGAAGGTCTTCGAGACGGTGGCGCGGCATCTGAGCTTCTCGCGCGCGGCGGAGGAACTGCATCTCACGCAGCCCGCCGTTTCCACCCAGGTCAGGCAGCTCGAAGAGCACGCCGGCCTCCCGCTTTTCGAGCAGCTCGGCAAGAAGATCTACCTGACGCCGGCGGGCACCGAGATGCTTCACTACAGCCGCGCGATCATTCAGCAATTTCATGAAGTCGACGAAGCGATGGGCCAGCTCAAGGGCGTATCGGGCGGCAAGCTGAACGTCTCGGTGATCAGCGCGGGCGACTACTTCTTTCCGCGTCTGCTCGCCGAATTCACGCGCCGTTATGCGGGCGTCGAATTGAATCTTGCCGTGCACAACCGCGAAGAACTGCTGCATCAGCTGTCGACCAATCAGACGGATCTCGCCGTGATGGTGCGGCCGCCGCAGGGAATGGATGCGATCAACGAAGTGTTCGCGCCCCATCCGTATGTGATCGTCGCGGCGCCCACGCATCCCCTCGCGAACAAACGCAACATCAAGATCAGCCAGCTCGCGAGCGAGGCGTTCGTGGTGCGCGAGCGCGGCTCGGATACGTGGAATTCGATGGAAGAAGGCTTCGCGGGGCGGCTGACCAACCTCAAGATCGCCATGGAGATCAAGAGCACGGAGACGATCAAGCAGGCGGTCATCGCGGGGATGGGCATTGCGTTCTTGTCGGCGCATACGATCAGCCTCGAATTGCAGGTCGGGCACCTGGTCGTACTCGACGTCGAAGGCTTTCCCGTGATGCTCAACTGGTACGTCGTGCATCGCAAGAACAAGCGGCTGCCGCCCGTTGCCGTCGCGTTCAAGCGCTTTCTGATGGAAGAAGGCGCGAACCTGATCGAGCAGATTACGCGCGTGAACCAGTTGGCCGTCCATAAATGACCCGCTATGGATTGCCAATAAAACTTTAACTATTGCAGATTCGTTGCGGCTTCTATGCTTCTGTCGAACCCGGTCACTCGACTGCATGGGAGCCTCGCGATGAACCAGTCTGCCGATCTGCACAACGAAGCGCTGCTGAGCGCCTACAACGCCGCGTTCAGCGAGCTCGGCCTGCGCTTTCGCTGGAGCCAGGCCACGCTCGATTTCTTCGACGACGTCAGCAATGAACTTGCGCGCATTACCGCCTACATCGAGCGCTTTCATTCGCATCTGCTCAATGCCTATGACGCCGACTTTCTCGCGCAACTGATCTTCGACCGGAAGACCCAGTTCTATCGCGAGTCCGTTGCGCAATGACGCAGGGTTGCAATTCATCGATGACTCTCTTCGACGCCCGCGCTTTGGTGAAGGCGCGGGCGTCATGTGTTTTGCTCAGTAGCGTCTGACCTGATGGCGTTGGCGACTGCGTACGCGCATCGCGGCGTGCGTCAAATGCGTGCTGCGCGCCGACGAGACGCAGCGCGCCTGCGTGCGGCGCGTCGAGACCGTCCATGTCCAGCGCTGGGTGAAATCGTCGGCGGGCTGCATGCGTGCGGCGTCGCCATCCCATGCGAGGCGAAACGATGCCGCGCGGCGCGCCGCGATACCGCACTGTGCGGGCGCCCGATGCTCATGCGATGTCAGCATCACGTGCGCCCCTAGCGCGGCTGCAAGCAGACTCACGGCGAACAGCGCGGCAGCGCCCGGCAATTGCGCAGGCTCGTTGACGAAAGCGTAACCAAGCCAGATACACAATCCCAACGCGAGCATATCGACGATCTTGTCGCCCGCCGCGCCTTGCCGCACGCTGCGCCCGCCATGCACGAGCCGGTTGACGGATACCGTCGACGCGATCGCGAGCAGCAATGCGCCCGCGAAAACGAATACGCACAACTCCAGTCGCTCGAGTCCCGACCACGCGATGAAGCCCGACCATTCCGGCATGTCATCTCCTCGTTTGGTGTATTCGTGTTCGTTGTTCGTTGTCAGATCGCGCCGCACGCCTTGAGCGCGTCGATCTGCGCGGGCGAATAGCCGAGTTCGGCCATCACCTCGTCGGTGTGTTCGCCCAAAAGCGGCGAGCGCGTGACGTCCGTCGGGCTGTCCGACAGCTTGATCGGGTTGCCCACCGTCAGATACTTGCCGCGCACCGGGTGATCCACCTCGA
>BBSL01000340.1 GCA_001319865.1 Burkholderia sp. E7m39
TTCTGTCCCCTCCGAGCATCAGGCGTCGGCTATTTTTCGATCGCCCGTGTTCTATACGGTATGTGATATATCAAATCGTCGCAAGCGCTTTCATGGACGTAAGGACAATCCCGCAAACCGCTTATCCGCCTTACTCAACAAGGCTCAGACGACGTTTTCGAGCCCGCGGAACTGGTTTCTTAAAGGGAAAACCCCGATCGAGCCAGTCCTGATATATCACATACTATATTTCCACCCTGAGCCGACCGCCCACTTTCGAGGAGACAGATGAACATTCACGAATATCAGGCGAAGGCGCTGCTGAAGGACTACGGCGTCGCCGTGCCGAACGGGCGCGTCGCGTTCACGCCGCAGGAGGCCAAAGACGCGGCGCTCGCCATCGGCGGCGAGACCTGGGTGGTCAAATCGCAGATCCACGCGGGCGGGCGCGGCGCCGGACGTTTCGCCGGCGATCCGAACGGCAAAGGCGGCGTGCGGGTCGTCCGGTCGGTCAGCGACGTCGGGCTGCATGCCGCGCAGATGCTGTCGCACGTGCTCGTCACGAAGCAGACGGGGCCGGCGGGCCGCGAAGTGAAGCGCGTCTATATCGAGGAAGGCTGCGCGATCGAGCGCGAGCTGTATCTCGGCATGCTGATCGACCGCGGCACGTCGCGCATCACGGTGATGGCGTCGACGGAAGGCGGCATGGAGATCGAGGACGTGGCCGCGCGCACGCCGGAAAAAATCCTCAAGGTCGCCATCGATCCCGCGACGGGCCTGCAACCCTTTCACGCGCGCCAGCTCGCTTTCCGTCTTGGCTTGACGGGCAAGCAGGTCAAGTCGGCGACGCAGTTCATCGCCAATGCGTATCGCGCGTTCGTCGAACTGGATGCGTCGATTGTCGAGATCAATCCCCTCGTCGTCACGCAGCAAGGCGACGTGATCGCGCTCGACGCGAAGATCAATTTCGACGACAACGCCCTCTTCCGTCACCCGTCCGTCGAAGCGCTGCGCGACGAAGCCGAAGAAGATCCCGCCGAACTCGAAGCCGCGAAACACGGCCTGAATTACGTGACGCTCGACGGCAACATTGGCTGCATGGTCAACGGCGCCGGCCTCGCGATGGCGACGATGGACATCATCAAGCTCTACGGCGGCGAGCCCGCGAACTTTCTGGACGTCGGCGGCGGCGCGACCAAAGAGCGCGTCGCAACCGCGTTCCGGCTGATTCTGCGCGACGAAAAAGTCGCGGGCATTCTCGTCAACATCTTCGGCGGCATCATGCGCTGCGATGTGATCGCCGAAGGCGTCGTGAGCGCGGCGCGCGAAGTGGACCTGCGCGTGCCGCTCGTCGTGCGGCTGGAAGGCACGAATGTCGAGCTCGGCAAGCAGATCCTGCGCGATTCCGGCCTGCCGATTCTATCGGCCGATCATCTTGCGGACGCAGCCAGCAAGGTCGTGGCCGCAGTCAGGGAAAACAACGCGACGGAGGTGAACTGACATGGCCGTACTGATCGATCGCAACACGAAAGTGATCTGCCAGGGCTTCACGGGCTCGCAAGGCTCGTTTCATTCCGAACAGGCGCTCGCGTACGGCACGCAGATGGTCGGCGGCGTGACGCCGGGCAAAGGCGGCACGACGCATCTCGGGCTGCCCGTGTTCGACACCGTTGCCGATGCCGTCGATGCGACGCAGGCGAACGCATCCGTGATCTACGTGCCGCCGCCGATGGCCGCCGATGCGATTCTCGAAGCCGTCGATGCGGAAGTTCCGCTGGTGGTGTGCATCACGGAAGGCATTCCCGTCATCGACATGGTGCGCGTGAAGCGCGCGCTCGCCGGCTCGACGACGCGCCTGGTCGGCCCGAACTGCCCCGGCGTCATCACGCCGGGCCAATGCAAGATCGGCATCATGCCGGGCCATATTCACCGGCCGGGCAAGATCGGCGTCGTGTCGCGCTCGGGCACGCTGACTTACGAAGCCGTCGCGCAGACCACGGCGGCGGGGCTTGGGCAGACCACGTGTATCGGCATCGGCGGGGACCCCGTGAACGGCACGAACTTCATCGACTGCCTGGAAATGTTTCTCGCCGACGACGACACGCACGGCATCATCATGATCGGCGAAATCGGCGGATCGGCCGAAGAGGACGCGGCGCAGTTCCTGAAGGATTCGCACACGGCCAAGCCGGTGGTCGGTTTCATCGCCGGCACCAGCGCGCCGCCGGGGCGCCGGATGGGCCACGCGGGCGCGATCATCTCGGGCGGCAAGGGCACGGCGGGCGCGAAGATCGATGCGATGCGCTCGGCGGGCATTCACGTCGCGCAATCGCCCGCCGCGCTCGGCGAAACGATGTTGCAGGCGATGCGTTGAAGTCGACGTGTCGAGCTCGAACCGCGCGTGAGCCATGAAAAAAGCCAGCGGACTTTGCGCTCCGCTGGCTTCGATTCTTCAATGCGCTCCGGGCGCGCGGGAAGGCGTTCGCGCTCAATCGAGGAAATCGCAATTCGCTTCGACGAACGCCGCAAGACCGAGCGAGTGATCGCGCACGAGCCGCTCGGCGAGTTCGGTATCGCGCTTTTCGAGCGCCTCGATAATGCGCAGATGGTCGACGATCGAGCGCGACGCGCGGTCGCTCTGCGAAATCGTCATGCGGCGAATCGCGCGCACGTGGATGAAGATGTTCTTGATCGTGTCCAGAATGATCTGCGACTTCGACAACTCGACGATCGCCTGGTGGAACGCGATGTTGGCATCCGAGTACTCGGCGATATGCTCGGCCGGCGTCGAATCGCGAAACTGGTCGAACATATGGCGCAGCTTGGCGATTTCTTCGTCGGTGGCGTGCAGCGTGGCAAGCCGCGCGGCCATGCTTTCGAGCGCGGCCCACATCTGCACCATCTCGACGATCTCGCGCTTGCTCTTGCGCACGATGTAGATGCCGCGGCGCGGCACCATGCGCAGAAAACCTTCCTGCTCCAGCAGCGTCATCGCCTCGCGCACGGGCGTGCGGCTCACGCCCAGCGATTCACTCAACGCACGCTCGTCGAGTCGAATCTCTTCGCGCGACGCATAGATGTCGGCATCCGCGATGGCCTGACGCAACATCGCGTAGGCCTGATCGCGGAGGCTGGCGCTGTTGCCGATGGGCTGCAGCGCCAGTGGCAGGTTCAGCGCGGGTGTGACCACGTTTAGTTGGACGAGCCGACCGCGTTCATCGCGGCTTCGACGCGCGCGCGGTACGGCGTGGCTTCACGCACCGTGGCGGCTTCCAGCCCGACATAACGGCCATGCTTCGACGCCAGCTCGGCGACATGCTCCGGAATCCAGCGCGTCAGCAGCACGGTTGCGGCCGAACCCAGGCCCACGACAGCAACGGCGAAGAAGGCAAGCGACACGAAATCCATTTGAAGCTCCCGGCATTGAGTGATTGGATGACTCAATGATATGTTGCGTCGCGGCAAAAATCAAGTATCTTGTATTTAATATATCAGACACTGTTGTTCAAAAGCCGCAACAGTCCGAAAGGTAGCACGCTGCGCGTGCGTCGACGGCGGGCGGGGCGCGCAGCGCATGCTGTGCTCTTTTTTCGCGGATCAAACTGTGCTCCGGACCGCCACATCCACTAAAAAACGGCGACGGAGGCGCATTTCAAAAACCGCCTGCCGCGACTTTCCTTGTGCAGACGCAGCAACGCGCACACCTCGACCCATTCCGCTTGCGACTGAGTGAACGCTCGTGCTTGTCACACGGTCACCTGCGGCCCTGTGTCGCTTGAAATCGCGGCATCCCGCTCTGCACAACGCTCACAGCCAGTTCAATATGCATTTAATTCTCATATTGCCAAGCGCAGTGCGGGCACCTATCGTCTCGCCATTGCCGAGTTCGACTCGTCGGCAGCGTGTCGTCAAATATGTTGCAGCCCAGCATATGCGTTGAAAATGCGCTGCCTAAAGTTTCGGCAATTGCAACCGATAACAGACGTTTAGCCCGATCGGAGACCGACCATGAGCAGCATTATTGAGCCGGGCGGCAACGCCAGCCCGCCATTCTTTTCCAAACAGGCAACGATCGCCCAACCCGGCTTCTCCCGCTGGATGGTGCCGCCTGCCGCCCTCGCCGTGCACCTATGCATCGGTCAGGCCTACGCGTTCTCCGTCTTCAACGGGCCGCTCACCAAAGTCATTGGCATCACGCAGTCCGCGCCGGACGACTGGTCGTTGACCACGCTCGGCTGGATTTTCTCGCTCGCCATTGTCTGCCTGGGTTTGTCGGCGGCGTTCGCGGGCAAGTGGCTCGAAAAAGTCGGCCCGCGCCGCACGATGTTTACGGCCGCATGCTGCTTCGGCGGCGGCTTCATCATTTCGGCGCTGGGCGTGTGGATGCACCAGATCGCGCTGCTGTATCTCGGCTATGGCGTGATCGGCGGGATTGGCCTGGGTCTCGGCTATGTGTCGCCCGTGTCGACGCTGATCCGCTGGTTCCCGGACCGTCGCGGCATGGCGACGGGCATGGCGATCATGGGCTTCGGCGGCGGCGCGATGATCGCCGCGCCGTTGTCCGTCGCGCTGATGAACCACTTCAAGAGCGCGACGAGCATCGGTGTGGCCGAAACGTTCATCGTGCTGGGCATCGCGTACTTCATTTCGATGTCGATCGGCGCGCTCGCGATCCGCGTGCCGCCCGTCGACTGGAAGCCGGCCGGCTGGACGCCGCCCGCGACAACGACGCAGAAGATGATCACGCGCAACCACGTGCACATCGACGAAGCGCTGAAGACGCCGCAGTTTTATCTGATCTGGCTGGTGCTGTTCCTGAACGTGACGGCGGGCATCGGCATTCTCGGTCAGGCGTCGGTGATGATCCAGGAAAGCTTCAAGGACACGGTGACGGCCGCGGCCGCCGCCGGCTTCGTGGGCCTGCTGTCGCTGTTCAACATGGGCGGCCGCTTCGTGTGGGCGTCGGCGTCGGACTACGTGGGCCGCAAGAACACGTACTTCATCTTCTTCGCGCTGGGCGCCGTGCTGTACTGGCTGGTGCCGAGCTTCGCGGCGTCGGGCAACATCGCGCTCTTCGTGCTGTGCTACTGCGTGATCCTGTCGATGTACGGCGGCGGCTTCTCGACGGTGCCCGCGTATCTCGCGGACATGTTCGGCACGGCATTCGTCGGCGGCATTCACGGGCGTCTGTTGACGGCGTGGGCGGCGGCGGGCGTCGCGGGCCCCGTGCTCGTGAACTACATCCGTGCCTATCAGGTCGCGAACGGCGTGGCGAAGGCGGACGCCTACACGATGACCGTGCACATCATGACCGTGCTGCTCGTGATCGGCTTCGTGTGCAACCTGCTCGTCAAGCGCGTGAACGAAAAGCATCACATGACGGACGCGCAGCTCGCATCCGGTAAATAAGGTCAGACAAAGGAGAACCGCAATGTCGACGCAAACCGATCATCCGACCAACAAGGGTCTGCTGTCCGTCTTCTGGCTGTACGTGCTGATTCCGCTGACGTGGGGCGTCGTGAACACGCTGCTGCAGGCGATGAAGCTGTTCAGCTGACCGGATTCAAGCGCAGCATGAAAAAAGCCGGGCATCGTGCCCGGCTTTTTTTCGTCCGTGCCTCGCGTCTGCGCCACTACGCCTCGGCTGCGCGCAGCTGCAACGGAAACGTGATCTCGAACGTCGTGCCCACGCCCTGCTGCGAATCGAAGCGCAACTCGCCGTCCAGCATCCGGCACAGGTCCTTGACGATCGCGAGGCCCAGCCCGGCGCCCGGCACGTCGTCGTCGCTGGCGCGCTCGAATTCCTTGAACACGCGCTCGCGATCCGACGGGCCAATGCCCACGCCCGTGTCGGACACGCGCAGACACCACGCGTCGTGGCCACTCGCGCAGAATTCGAGCGTGACGGCACCCGCCTTCGTGTACTTCGCGGCATTCGTCAGCAGATTGATCGCGATCTGCTTGAGCTTCAAACGGTTCGTCCGCACCGACGCCAGCTGTTCGTCGAACGATGCCTTCAGCTCGAGCCCTTTCTCGCGGATCGCAGGCCCGCACGACGCAACCAGCTCATCGAACAGCACCCGCAGATCGACGCTTTCGACGCTGACCTGGTTCGCGTCGCCGAGCACGACGGCATACTCGACCAGTTGATCCACCAGCACTTTCATGTCGGCCGCCTGCCGGTTCGCGAGCGCGAGCGCGGCGTCGATTTTCGCGGGTGCGCGCGCGATCAACTGCAGCGCCATCGAGAACACGTTGAGAAAATTTCGCAGGTCATGCACGACGCTGCGCGTGATCTGCATGCGCGATTCGTACAGCTCGCCGACCAGCTTTTGCTTCAGCACCAGTTCGTGATTCGCGCGTTCGAGCCGCCCGGTGTAATCGTCGATCTTGCGGTCGCGTTCAGTGACCACTTCACGTATCGACGTCAACGTGACGAAGCTGACGGCCTCGTCGATGAAATAGCGCGCGCGTTCTTCGTGACGGCGCGTGAAGGCGGGATGCGCTTCCGCGTATTGCACGACGGCGCCCATCAGCACCTGGCGGAAAAGATCGAGCTCGCGTACCAGTTCGTCGATGCGGTAGCCCTGCCTCCAGCGCGTCTTGCCGTGCAGCCTCGCCTTGCGCTCGATTTCGGGTTCGACCTCTTCCAGATCCTGCTGGGCGAGCGCGCTGCAGATCGATCCGAGTATGTCGGGGACATGATCGGACAATTGCTCGTTCGTCAGCTTGTCGGACTCGGTCAACTCGACATCGCTGAATACCGCCCGCATCCAGCGTTCGGTGAGTTCGACCTCGTTCTTTCGGATGTGCTCGGCGAATGCGCCGAGCGGTCGTGATTGCGTCGTCGCCATGAGTGTCGCTCGCGCCTCGTAGAAAGCGTAGGCTGCCCGCCAACGACGTTCATCGTACTACGACTTCAGTCGATAGCCCGTCTTGAAGATCCACGCGATCACCGCGAGGAAGATGCAGAGAAACAGCGCCGTCATGCCGAGGCTGATGCC
Source organism: Burkholderia sp. E7m39 (assembly GCA_001319865.1). GTDB lineage: Bacteria > Pseudomonadota > Gammaproteobacteria > Burkholderiales > Burkholderiaceae > Paraburkholderia > Paraburkholderia bengalensis. The sequence goes on from BBSL01000340.1 coordinate 6,984, forward strand.
GACGCTCACATCCGCGAGCCCGTAAAAGCTCCAGCGAAAGCCGCTGATCAGATAGACGATGGGATTGAGCAGCGTCACCACGCGCCACGCGGGCGGCAGCATCGCGACCGAGTAGAAGCTGCCGCCGAGAAACGTCAGCGGCGTGATGATGAGCAGCGGCACGAGTTGCAGCTTCTCGAAGTTATCGGCCCAGATGCCGATGATGAAGCCGAGCAGACTGAACGTCACAGCCGTCAGCACGAGAAACAGCACCATCCAGAACGGATGCTGCACCTGCAGCGGCACGAAGAACCCGGCCGTCGCGAGAATGATGAGGCCAAGCAGGATCGATTTGGTCGCGGCCGCGCCCACGTAGCTGACGACGATCTCCAGATACGACACGGGCGCCGACAGCAGTTCGTAAATGGTGCCCGTGAAGCGCGGAAAGTAGATGCCGAACGACGCATTCGAAATGCTCTGCGACAACAGCGACAGCATGATGAGTCCCGGCACGATGAACGAGCCGTAACTGATGCCTTCCACTTCGCGGATACGTGAGCCGATCGCCGCGCCGAACACGATGAAATACAGCGACGTTGAGATGACGGGCGCGATGATGCTCTGCATCAGCGTGCGCCCCGTGCGCGCCATTTCGAAGCGGTAGATCGCGCGGATCGCATGGATGTTCATCGCACGCTCTCCTCTTGTTTTCGGTGCACGAGACTCACGAAAATATCTTCCAATGAGCTTTGCGTGGTATGGAGATCCTTGAAGCGGATGCCCGCTGCGCTCAGATCGTTGAGCAGCGCGACGATGCTGTTGCTCTTCTCGCGCTCGGCGTCGTACGTGTAGATCAGCTCGGCTTTGTCGTTCGCGAGTTCGAGACCGTAGTGAGCCAGCGCGGCGGGCACGCCCGCAAGCGGCGCTTCGAGCTGCAGCGTCAACTGCTTCTTGCCGAGCTTGCGCATCAGTTCCGCTTTCTCCTCGACGAGCATGATCTGGCCGCTGTTGATCACGCCGATGCGGTCGGCCATCTCTTCGGCTTCGTCAATGTAATGCGTGGTCAGGATGATCGTCACGCCGTCCGCCTTCAGCGAGCGTACGAGCTTCCACATGTCGCGGCGCAATTCGACGTCGACGCCCGCCGTCGGCTCGTCGAGGAACAGCACGCGCGGTTCGTGCGACAGCGCCTTCGCGATCAGCACACGCCGCTTCATGCCGCCCGACAACTGAATGATGCGGCTATTGCGCTTGTCCCATAGCGAGAGATCGCGCAACACCTTCTCGATGTAGGCAGGGTTCTTCGGCTTGCCGAACAGGCCGCGGCTGAACGAGACGGTTGCCCAGACGGTTTCGAATGCGTCCGTGGTCAACTCCTGCGGCACGAGGCCGATCAGCGAACGCGCGGCGCGATAGTCATTGCCGATATCGTGACCGTCGACGGCGACAGTGCCTTCGCTCGCATTGACGATGCCGCAGATGATGCTGATCAGCGTGGTCTTGCCCGCGCCGTTCGGCCCGAGCAATGCGAAGATTTCGCCTTGGCGAATGGAGAGGTCGATACGCTTGAGGGCCTGGAAACCCGATGCGTATGTCTTTGACAGATTCGAAACCGAGATGATGGGGCGCATAGCCGCGAAGATAGCAGATACCGCGACGCCCCGCCGCTACTCTGCCCGATTTGACGTTTGAGCACCCGCGCGGCCGCAATGATCAGACGCCGCTATCCGCTTCGTCGCCGCTTTCGATTACCATGCCCGCCTCGACGCGCACGGGCACGCGCGTCAGCGCCGCGCCAAGGCACGGTCCGTCGACGCACACGCCGTCCTCGAAGCGGAACATCGCACTGTGATGCGCACACATCAGATGCCCGGCGTCGTAGGTCCAGAAGGTGTCCGGCTCGTAGTTCAATGGAATCGAAAAGTGCGGGCACACATTGCGATACGCCCATGCGTCATCGCCGCGGCGCAGCACCACGATGGCTGCATCGGCCGCATCAGCCGAACCGCCGCCGCGCGCGATCTGCCGCGCGCCGCCTCGGGGATGTCATCGAGGGGACACAGTACGGTTGCCGCGATCATCGCGCCGCCCCTTGCGAGCGCGCGAGCACGAAGTCACGTTGCACGTCGAAGAACGGGCTCGGCAAGTCCCACGCTTTCGCATCGGCGGCGCTGCCGTTGCGCACATAGTCGACCACCAGAGATGGCTTTACGCCGAACACGGCATCCGACTCCACGTAAGGATCGTCGGCACTGAAAAGCGCTGTCGTCAGCGTGTCGTAACCGGGCGCCTGAATCAGGAAATGCACGTGCGCGGGCCGCATCGGATGACGCCCGAGCGCGAGCAGCATCTGGCCGACAGGGCCATCCGTCGGAATGGGATACGGCGTGGGCTTGATCGAACGGAACGCATATTCGCCGTCCGGACCCGTGCGGAATTTCCCGCGCAGGTTGCTCTCCGGCTGGTCCGGGTCCTGTCCTTCGTACATGCCGTTGTTCGCCGTTTCCCACACTTCGATCAGCGCGTTCGGCACGGGTTGGCCCGCTTCGTCGACGAGCCGCCCGCGAAACAGCGCCGGCTCTCCTTCCGTGCGCGCGATATTCGCGCCGAACGCTTCCTCGTGCGCGCCTTCTCGGTAGAACGGACCGAGCAGGCTGTTCTCCGTCGCCGCCGTTTCCGTCACGTCGTCCCGGCGATGAATCGCATCGAGCATGATCGACAGGCCCAGCGTGTCCGACAGCAGAATGAACTCCTGACGAATGCCGTCGCACTTCTTGCCCGTCTGCGTCAAGAACTCGATGCCGCGCCGCCATTCGTCGCCCGTCAGTTGCACTTCTTCGGCAAACGCATGCACGTGCTTCACGAGTGCCGTCATGATCTCTTTGAGGCGCGTATCCGTGCAGCCGGACAGCGTGGCGAGCACGGTGGCGGTGATCGGGTGGAGCGCGTCGGCCGCGGGGTGGTGGGTTGTCTCTCTCATGTCGTCCTCTCACGCGATACGCTGGCCATTCGATGAAGATCCAACGCAACGCTCGATGCTAGTTGGGCCTGCGTCCTTCGTACGCATGTTGCAGCAGGGCGCGAAGCGGCTCGCGCTCCACGGCGCGCGGATTCCAGTAAGGGCTTTTCGACGCGAGATTCAGCGCAACGTCGATATCCGCTTCTGTCATGCCGATGTCTTTCAGCGCGGTCGGCGCGCCGTTGTCGCGCGCGAGATCGAACACGGCTTGCGCCGCATCGTGCGCATGCAGCGCGCGCGCAATGCGCTGCATGGCATGAGGCGCCGCGACACGGTTGTATGCGAGCACGTGCGGCAAGACGATCGTGTGCGTCTCGGCGTGCGGCAGATTGAAGGTGCCGCCCAGCGTATGACACAGCTTGTGATGCAGCGACATGCCCACGCTGCCCAGCACCGCGCCGCACAACCACGCGCCGTACAGACACGCGGAGCGTGCATCGAGATCGTCGGCCTTCGCAATCACGCGCGGCAGGCCTTCGCCCAGCGCGCGGATGCCTTCTTCCGCCATCAGGCTCATGATGGGATTCGCGTCCTGCGCATAGAGCCCTTCGGCGGCATGCGCAATGGCGTTGATGCCGCTCGTCAGCGAAAGCGCGGGCGGCAGCGACACCGTCAGCGCGGGATCGTAGATCACAGTCTTCGGCAACACGCGCAAGTCGCGGCCCGTCTTCTTCACGCCGGCATCCGTGAGACCGTAGATCGGCGTCATTTCCGAGCCTGCATACGTGGTCGGAATCGCGATGATGGGCAGCGACGTTTCGAGCGCGATGGCCTTGCCGAGTCCCGTCGTCGAACCGCCGCCGATCGCAATCGCGCAATCGGCACCGACACGCGCCGCATAGTCGCGCGCGGCGCGCGCCGTTTCGACGGGCACGTGCATGACAGCTTGCGCATACACGCCCGCGCCGCGCGAACCGAGCCGCTCCGCGAGCTGTTCGGCTTGCGCGCGCTGCTGCGGCGTGGACAGCACGACCGCGCGCTGCGCGCCGAGCAGCGCGATTTCGCGCTCCAGTTGATCGAGGCTGCCCACGCCGAACACGACGCGCGAAGGCAAGCCCTGATAGACGAATGGTTCCATGACGTGAGCCATCGAGTTGGATTTCGACATGCGGTTTGACGCGCGATTTCAACGCGGAAAATAAGGGGGAATCTGGGCATCCACATTAACCCAGATCGACTTCGCCTGCGTATATTCGCGCATCGCCTCGAAGCCCATTTCGCGTCCGTAGCCGCTCGCGCCGACGCCGCCGAAGGGCGACCCGGGACTCACCCGCTTGTAGCAGTTCACCCACACCATGCCGCTGTGAATCTCGCGCGCGACCAGGTGCGCGCGTTGCAGATCGCGCGTCCACAGCCCCGCGCCGAGTCCGTATTCGGTGCCGTTCGCAATCGCGAGCGCTTCGTCGTCGGTCTTGAACGTCGTGACCGTCATGAACGGGCCGAACACCTCTTCCTGCGCAACACGGTCCGTCGGCTTCGCTTCGACAATGGTCGGCTCGACGTAGCAGCCGTTCGCGAGCGATGCGCTGTCGGGCGACTTGCCGCCCGACAGCACGCGTCCGCCCTGCTCGCGCGCCACATCGACATACGACAGCACGCGGTCGCGATGCTGACGCGACGTGAGCGGACCCATTTCCGTCGCGGGATCGAGCGGGTCGCCGATGCGGATCGTGCGCGACAGCGCGATGAACTTTTCGAGCACTTCGTCCGCGATCGATTCATGCACGATCATCCGCGAGCCCGCGATGCACGCCTGCCCCTGGTTGTGAAAGATCGCGAACGCGGAGCCTTGCACGACGGCATCGATATTGGCGTCGGCGAACACGATGTTGGCGCCCTTGCCGCCCAGTTCGAGCTGCACCTTTTTCAGGTTGCCGCTCGATGCCTGCACGACCTTGCGGCCCACTGCCGTCGAGCCGGTGAACGCGATCTTCGCGATGCCGGGATGCTCGGCGATGTACTGGCCCGCCACGTGCCCGAGCCCCGGCAGAATGTTCACGACGCCGGCGGGAAAGCCGACTTCCGCCATCAGTTCGGCAATCGCGAGGCTCGACAGCGGCGTCAGCTCGGCGGGCTTCATCACGATGCAATTGCCGGCCGCGAGCGCGGGCGCCATCTTCCAGCTCGTGAACATCAGCGGAAAATTCCACGGCACGACTTGCCCGACGACGCCGACGGGCTCGCGCGTCAGATAATTCAGAAAGCCCTGCTCGACGGGAATCACGGACCCTTCGAACTTGTCCGCCATGCCGCCGAAATAGCGGAACGTGGCAGCCGTGCGCGGCACGTCGAGATTGCGCGTGTCGCGGATCGGGTGGCCCGTGTCCATCGATTCGAGGCGCGCAAGCCGGTCCGCATTCGCTTCGATCGCGTCAGCGAGCTTGAGCAGCAGAAGGCCGCGCTCGGCCCCCGCCATCCGGCTCCACTTCGGAAACGCCGCTTGCGCGGCGGCCACCGCGCGATCGACGTCGGCATGACCGGCCATCGACACTTCAGCGATGGTCGAATTGTCGTGAGGATTGAGCGTCGCGAGCGTTTCGCCCGAGAGCGACGGCACGAAGCGGCCATCGATGAAGAGTTGCGTTTGCATGTGAGTCCTGCCCGGTAAAACGTGAAGACGTGAGCGTCCCCGCGGCGCCAGCCGACTGGCGCCGTGCTTCGCACAACGGGGCGCTCGGCGGGTGATTAGAACTGGATCGGATACGGCGGCAGCTCGCCGCTCTCATACCGCTTCGGCAGATCGGGCGTGGCGTTCTCCCACACCAGCAGCATCGAGCGCTTCTGCGAATAGCCTTTGTGACGGATGTCGGCGGGCATCGCGGCGATGTCGCCCGCGTTCATCGTGATGCGCGCGCGCGGCTCGCCCGTGTCCTTGTCGGCGACATCCCAGATGATCTGATCCGACAGTTGCAGGAACCACTCGACGCGGTCGTTGCCATGAAACACAGGCAGCACGAATTCTTCCGTGGTCGGGCAAAAGAGACTCTGCTTGCACACCGACGTCACGGACGGATTCCACGTCACGTCGGAACGCGACAGATACTTGAACAGATTGAACGCATGCAGTTCTTTCTCGAAGCCGGGCTCGGCGTGAATTTCGGGCTCGTCCTGCGCGACATCGGCAAACTGACGGTTGATGGGAAAGTCGTCGCGCAACGGCGAATCGCCTTCGAGTCCGGGCATGCGCTTCGTCGCGATGCGCGTGCGCTCGATCGCCGCGACGTTGTCGCCGTGCTTCGCGCCGAACGCGGAGCCTGTTTCTTCGGGCGCCGCGAACGGATCGAAGCCTTCGTTGACCCAGTCGCGCAGAATCGCCTTGAACGTCGCCATGATGACGGGCGTGTCGAACTGCTGCGTGTGATCGACGCCCGCGTCGCGGAAACTCGCGTTATACGCGCCCGCATACATGTCGACCTTGCCGTAGTGATTGCGCGTGCCGATCACTTCGTCGAAATTCACCCAGCCGTAGAAGAAACCCCATGCGACATCGCGCATCATCGCGCGCAGAAAGTCGTCGGCGTGCATCTGATGCGAGCGATGCTGGCCTTTCGCGGGCCACGCAACCGTGACGAAGTACGCATCGCGAGAGAATTCGAAGTCGCCAAGCGTGAACTTCCGATAACCCGTGACGGCATCCGGCTCGCTCGCGCAGACGTTTTGCAGCGTGTTGACTGTGCTCATGACGTGCTCCAGAAAAAGAATGCCGCGTTATTGAATGCAGATGTCTTGCCACTTCTCGACCGAATAGCGGCCGAGAATGGTCTGCACGAGCAGCACGCCTTTTCCCGCCGTTTCGAAGCGATACGCCGAGCCTGCGGGCAGCAGCGCCTGATGGCCGCGGCGCAGCCGCACGAAGCCCATCGGCTTGCCGGGCGGCGTGCCCTCGAGGCGCACGCTGCCTTCCGTCGCTTCGTCGACGAGCGCGCCATCCGAAGGCTTGATGAAGTGCACGTCGATCTCGCCGTCCATCGCGACGCAGAACTCGTCGTGCGATGCCGTGAACCACGGCGACGTGCCCTCGGCGCGCAGCGTTTCGATCACGTACTTGAGGTTCTTGCCGACGACGATCTTCTCGTACGGCGCCGCGTGGCTCGCGACTTCGAACACATTCGACATTGCATAGTGTTCGGGCTTGCCCTTGATGATTTCGATGGAGCCTTTACGGTAGCTGTCCAGACTACCCAACCATGTTTGCTGCATGTCTGCCTCCTTGGATCTCCGTTGAATCTGTTCGCCACGTCTTGCGTGTTTCCATGAACGCAAGAGTAAGTAACGCCAGGCGCAACGGCAATGATCTGAGGTTCGGCAAATCAGAACGCCGGGTCCGCGCGAACACCCCCAGGGGAATTACCTAGAACTCGGGTCGGCGATGCGCAAGGTGCTGCGGCAGAGGCTTTCGGGAATTACTGATCGGCGAGTTCTTCGCCGACACTTTTCGTGTCGTCTTCATCGGGCGCGATGCCGAGCGCCCTGTCCCATTGCGGCTCGCGCAGATAGCGCTCGCGCAGAAAATCGATGAACGCCTTCACCTTTGCCGTCGATCGATGCGACGCGGGGTACACGGCCGACAGCCACAACGGCGGCGCCGCATAGTCGGGCAGCACGCGCTCCAGCCGGCGTTCGAGCAGATCGGCGGCGGCGACCATCGTCGGCAGATAGACGACGCCCGCGCCCGCCCGCGCGAATTCGAGCAGCAGGTGCACGCTATTCGTCTTGAGCACCGGGTTCAGCGCGATTTCGAAGCACTCGTTGCCTTTCATCAGCGGCCATTTGTCGCCCCACGGATAGTACGAATAACGCGCGAAATCATGACGCAACAGGTCGAGCGGCGTCTCGATCACGGGCTCTTCTTTCAGATAGCCGGGTGCTGCGCAGAGCACGCCGCGCACGGGGAAAAGCCGCCTTTCGACCAGCAGGTTGGACGCCGGCGGATAGATCTGCAACGCGAGATCGAAGCCTTCCTGCACGGGATCGATCACGCGGTCATTGACGGTGACGACGAATTCGATGCGCGGATGCGTCTCGCGAAACTCGATCAGCGCGCGCGAAAAATGCCCGAGCGCGAAACCCGGCAACACGTGAACGTTGAGCGTGCCCGACAGCGACTCGTGTTGCGCACTGGAACGGCCGGACAGATCGTGGACCTTGTTGACGAGTTCGGCGCATTCCCGGTAATACGTTTCGCCGATCTCCGACAGCCGCACAGCCCGCGTCGAACGATGAAAGAGCGGCACGCCGAAGTGCTCTTCGAGCTGCTTCACGCGCGACGTGACGACGGATTTCGCGACGCCCAGCTGGCGCGCGGCGCTCGCGAAGCTTTGGGCCTCGGCGGCGCGCACGAACGCTTCCATCGACATGAAAAGATCCATGCTGTCTCCTCTTTGCCGTTCCTTGCTGCAATGCAAAAGGGACGTGCGTTTCCAGTGATATGAGCGAAGTGTACGTTTTTTTGCGCGCTGCTTCGCGTCGCGCGCGCAGTCATCCATGCTCCGCAACAACGGCAACGCCGCCTACAGTTCGTAACGTTGCATGTGCAATGCAAAGGCGCGCATCAAAACGAAACGCCGTTGCTGCATGCGCAGCAACGGCGTTTTTTGCACGTCGCGCGTAGGGGTCAAATCATGGCCCGACGCGCGTCGAACCACGGATCAGGCCGGCACGGTCGCGGCAAGCTGACGGCGCGACCACACGCGATGCTGGCCCACCGCCTCGATGAACGGCTTCAGCACGGCGGCCACGTTGCCGTCGTCGCCCATCGATACGCCGTCGGCCTTGTCGGGCAGATGCGTGGCGCTCAGCAGCTCCTCGCCGGCGCCCAGCGCCGCAATCGCCTTCAGATGCCGGAACGCTTCGAGCACGAAATGACGCGCATCGCCCAACTGCGCGAGCGTCTTCGCGCCCTGCTCCCCGCCCACGATCACCACGCCGTCGAACATGATCGACGGCATGCCGGAGATCGTCGCGTCGGGATTGATGCCGTCGATGGGCGCGAGCGTCGGCGCGATCAGCAGCGGCGTCGCGCCTTCCGATTTCAGCGCCGCCTGCACGCTCCTGATGGCCGCGCCGTCGCTGCCCGCCGCGGCGAGCACGGCAATCTTGCGCGTTTTGATGCCCGGCACGACACGGTTCAACAGACTCAGCGCGGGCGAAGGCTTTTGCTTGCCGGCCGCGCGCGCGCCTTTACCGGGCTTCGGCAAACCGAGACCTTCGGCGACGGTCGCCGCGAGTTCTGCATCGAAGTTCGCCAGAATGTCGTTGACGACGCGCGCGCGGATTTCCGGCTTCGTCACCTTGCCGAGTTCAAACTGATACGCAAGCGCGATGTGTTCCTTCTCGACATCGCTCATGCTCTGATAGAACAGCGCGGCCTGAGAAAAGTGATCGGCGAACGATTCGCTGCGCACGCGGATTTTCGTGCCTTCCATCGGTTCGGCGTAGCTCTCGAAGCCGCCGTCCTGCGCAGCAGGGTCTGTTTCCTTGGGCCATGCGTCGCTGACGGAATTGGGCTCGTACGAAGCCTGGCCCACGTTGATGGTCTGCCGGTGCATGCCGTCGCGCTGGTTGTTCACGTTCGGGCTGAGAGGACGGTTGATGGGAATCTCGTGGAAATTCGGCCCGCCGAGCCGGCTGATCTGCGTGTCCGTGTAGGAGAACAGACGCCCTTGCAGAAGGGGATCGTTGGTGAAGTCGATGCCGGGCACGACGTGCCCCGGATGAAACGCGACCTGCTCCGTTTCGGCAAAGAAGTTGTCGGGATTACGGTTCAGCGTCATCTTGCCGACGATCTTCACGGGCACGAGTTCCTCGGGCACGAGCTTGGTTGGATCGAGCAGGTCGAAGCCGAACGCGTCCTGATCTTTTTCTTCGATGATCTGCACGCCGAGTTCGAACTCGGGAAAGTCGCCGCGCTCGATGGCCTCCCACAAGTCGCGCCGATGAAAGTCCGGGTCCTTGCCCGCGAGCTTCTGCGCTTCGTCCCATAGCAGCGAATACGAGCCGAGCACGGGCCGCCAGTGGAACTTCACGAGACGCATCACGCCCTTCGCGTTGACGAAGCGGAATGTGTGCACGCCGAAGCCTTCCATCGTGCGCAGGCTGCGTGGAATCGCGCGATCGGACATGGTCCAGAGCACCATGTGCGCGGATTCGGGCACGAGCGACACGAAGTCCCAGAAGGTGTCGTGCGCCGACGCGCCCGTCGGCATTTCATTGGGCGCTTCGGGCTTGACGGCATGCACGAAGTCCGGGAACTTGATCGCATCCTGAATGAAGAACACGGGCATGTTGTTGCCGACCAGATCGTAGATGCCTTCCGTCGTGTAGAACTTCGTCGCGAAGCCGCGTACGTCGCGCACGGTATCGGCGGAACCGCGCGGGCCCTGCACGGTGGAAAAGCGCACGTACACCGGCGTCTGTACGCCAGGGTCTTGCAGGAATGCAGCCTTGGTGTACTCGGCCATCGACTCGTACACCTGGAACACGCCGTGTGCCGCCGAGCCGCGCGCATGCACGACGCGTTCGGGAATGCGCTCATGGTCGAAGTGCGTGATTTTTTCACGCATGATGAAATCTTCCAGCAACGACGGACCGCGCGCGCCCGCGCGCAACGTGTTCTGGTTGTCGGCGATTTTCACGCCCTGATTGGTGCGCAGCGCTTCGCCTTGCGGCCGCGCGCGCGAACGTTCGAGATCCTTCGACTTGGCGTCGTCCGTCGGGTTGGACGACGCGTGATTGCGCGATTTGCTTGCCATCGGTGGTTGCTCCTTTGCGTCATGGAATGCGCGCACGTGGTCGCGTGCTCAAACAACCACAAACGCGCGCGTATCGTCGGCAAGTCGCAAACAGCGTTCCACGCGAATCCGCCGCCAACGAGCCACCAACCAGCCGCTAGCCGAAACAGCATAAACAGCGCGCGCCGCGTCTGCGGCACAGGGTTTGCGCAAGAAGAGATGCGTGCGAGTCAACAGCACCGACTCGTGACGATCAACCATCTTTCGGAGGTTCGACCATGAAAGGCACGATGAAGAAAGTACTTGCTACCGCCCTCGTGATGGCTCTGTCGGGCGGTGTCTATGCACAGGGTGCAGGCGGCGCGGGTGGCGGCGGCGCTGGCGCGGGCGCAGGCGGTAACGGCAGCGCGGGCGCGGGCGGCGGCGGCGGATCGTCCGGCAACGGCGTCGGCGCAGGCGGCGGCAACACGGGTGGCGCTGGCGGCGTAGCGTCGCCGGGCGCGGGCGTGAACCGCATGCAACGCGGCACGTCGAACAACAGCGGTTACGGCTCGCCGGGCGTCACAGGCACGGGCGGCGGCGTGGGCACGGGCACGGGCTCCACGCCGCAAAACGCGCGGCAGAACGGTCAGTACAACGGCACGGCGGGAACGATGAGCCAGCCGGGCACGATGCAGCCGGGTGCGGGCACCAACCAGGGCGGTCAGTGATGTCGTGAGCCCGCGTGCAGGACGTGCCTCGACGAGAGGCAAACGCCTGCCGTGAGACGCGCGCCCCGGCGTCGGCAAGACACCGGGGCGCTTTTGAATGCGCGTGGTACGAGTTCGTTCGGACAGCAGCGCGGCCCGTTCCTGGTCAGTATCCTGGTCAATATCGAGTCACCCGTAATGGGGCGGCTAGCCTGCACGTCGAGCCGTCCCTTCACCGACGCTTCGATGAACTTCTGCCTCGCCGCGCGAGTCCATCGATAGATCGCCCCGTGTCAAGCCGACAGCCTCGTATATTCGCGGAGACCCACTTGAGTCAACCGGCAGACCTGATCGTCGCGGGTCCCGAAGGCCTGTATTGCCCGCCAGGCGACTTTCATATCGATCCCTGGCAGCCCGTCGACCGCGCCGTCATCACGCACGCGCATGCCGATCACGCGCGCTTCGGGCATCGCCGCTATCTCGCCGCCGAAGCGGGCGCGCGCGTGCTGCAGGCGCGGCTGCCCGGCATCGCGCTGCAGACGCTCGCCTATGGCGAGCACCTGTCGATCAACGGCGTGAACGTGTCGCTGCATCCCGCGGGGCATGTGCTGGGCTCGGCGCAGGTGCGCGTCGAATATCGCGGCGAAGTCTGGGTCGCATCGGGCGACTACAAGCTCGACGCCGATCCCACCTGCGCGCCGTTCGAGCCCGTGCGCTGCCATACCTTCATCACCGAGTCCACGTTCGGCCTGCCCATCTATCGCTGGGATGCGCCGCAAACGGTGTTCGACGGCATCGACAGCTGGTGGCGTCATAACGCGGCAGCGAATCGCGCGTCGGTGCTGTTCTGCTATTCGTTCGGCAAGGCGCAGCACATACTCGCGGACGTCGATGCCGGCATCGGGCCGATCTTCTGCCACGGCGCCGTCGATCCGTTGAATCGCGCGTATCGCGCGGCGGGTGTCGCACTGCCGCCCGTGCGGCTCGTCAGCGAGATTCCCGCGAAGAACAAGGAGGCCTTCCGGCAGGCGCTCGTCGTCGCGCCGCCGTCCGCGCAGGGCAGCGCGTGGCTGCGCCGTTTCGGCGAATACAGCGACGCGTTCGCGTCCGGCTGGATGCGCCTGCGCGGCACGCGCCGGCGGCGCGGCGTCGACCGGGGCTTCGTGCTGTCCGATCACGCCGACTGGCCGGGACTGCAGACCGCCATCGCCGAAACGGGCGCGCGGCGCGTGATCGTCACGCACGGACAAGTCGAGCCGATGGTGCGCTGGCTGCGCGAACAGGGCCTCGAAGCCGGCGCGTTCGCCACCGAATATGGCGACGAGGCGCTCGAAGCGGACGCGGCGGCCGGCAGCGAAGGCGAAGCGGCGGCCAGTCAAGCGGCCGCAGCGGATGCACCCGCGTCGGCGCCCACCGAAACGGCCGCGGCGGATTCGTCCGCGTCAGCGCCCAGCGCGCGATGAAGCGCTTCGCCACGCTCTATGCAGCGCTCGACGCGACCACGTCGACGCGCGACAAGCTCGACGCATTGATCAGCTACTTTCGCGCCGCGCCGCCCGAAGATGCCGCGTGGGCGTCGTACTTTCTCGCGGGCGGCAAGCCGCGTCAATCGGTGCCGACGCGTCTGCTGACCGACATCGCACGCACGCGCGCCGGCTTGCCCGAGTGGCTGTTCGAAGAGTCGTATCAGGCCGTCGGCGATCTCGCGGAAACCATCGCGCATGTGCTGCCGCCCGCTGAGCGCACGTCGGAGCTGGGCCTCACGCAGTGGATCGAAGAGCGCATCCTGACGCTGCGCGGCGCATCGCCGGAAACGTTGCGCGAGCGGCTCGTCGCGTATTGGGACGAACTCGACTGGAGCGGCCGCTTCCTGCTCACGAAGCTGATCGGCGGCGGCTTTCGCGTCGGCGTCGCGCGGCAACTCGTGGTGCGCGCGCTCGCCGATGTCGCGGGCGTCGATCACAAGCTGATCGCGCAGCGCATGGTCGGCTGGACGGATTCGAGCCAGCCGCCCGATGCCGCGCGCTATCTGCGGCTGATCGCGCCTGCGCCGACGGGCGACGCGAGCGACGCGGACGCCGCCCGCGTGCTGCACGAAAGCGAACGCGGCCTGCCGTATCCGTTCTTTCTCGCGCACCCGCTGCAGACCGATCCGGCTGCGCTCGGCGAGCCGTCGTCGTGGTTCGCCGAATGGAAGTGGGACGGCATCCGCGCGCAGGTGGTCAAGCGCGACGGCCGAGTATGGGTGTGGTCGCGCGGAGAAGATCTGATCACTGACCGCTTCCCGGAGGTCGTTGCGTTGGGCGAGGCGCTGCCGGACGGCACCGTGCTCGACGGCGAGATTCTCGCGTGGGAGCCGGGCGCGCTTGCGCCGCTGCCGTTCGCGCGGCTGCAGCCGCGCATCACGCGCAAGTCGCTGACGAAGCGCGTGCTCGCCGAATCGCCCGCCGCGCTGCTCGCATACGATCTGCTCGAAGCGGATGGCGACGATCTGCGCATGCGGCCGCTCGCCGAACGGCGCGCGCGGCTCGATGCGCTTGCTGCCAATCTTGCGTCGAATCTTGCTGGTACCTTGGCCAAAGACCTGCTGCGCGTGCCGCCGCTGGTGGAAGCCGGAGACTGGACCGCTCTCGCCGCGCTGCGCGACGAGAGCCGCGCGCGCGGCGTCGAAGGATTGATGCTGAAAGAGCGCATGTCGATGTACGGCGTGGGCCGCACCAAGGCGGCGGGCACCTGGTGGAAATGGAAGATCGATCCGTATGCGATCGATGCCGTGCTGATCTATGCGCAGCGCGGCCACGGGCGCCGCGCGAGCCTCTACACCGATTTCACGTTCGCCGTGTGGGACGAAGCCGACGGCGTGCGCACGCTGGTGCCGTTCGCAAAGGCCTATTCCGGCCTCACCGACGAAGAAATGCGCCACGTCGACGCGATCGTGCGCCGGACCACCATCGAGAAGTTCGGCCCCGTGCGCAGCGTCACGCCAACGCTCGTGTTCGAAATCGGCTTCGAAGGCATTCAGGCGAGTCCGCGCCACAAGTCGGGCGTGGCGGTGCGCTTTCCGCGCATGCTGCGCTGGCGCACCGACAAGCACATCGACGACGCCGACGCGCTGACGACCCTCAAAGGCTTTATCGACGAACGCGCGCGCTAGCGCCGCTGATTTGTGCATGTTAGCCATTAGTGTCAAAATACCGATTTGGGCATTCCATCACCGAGGCACAAGATGGCAGGAGTTCGTCAGTTCAATGAAGACGATGCCTTCGCGCATGCGCTGGACGTCTTCTGGCGCAAGGGCTTTCGCGGGACGTCGATGCTGGATCTCGCCGAAGCGACGGGCGTGCAGCGCGGCTCGCTGTATAACGCATATGGCGACAAGGAAGAAATCTTCATGCGCGTGTTCGAACGCTACGCGCAGCGCTTCGTCGCGGACGCGCGCAAGGCCCTCAACAAGCCCGATCTGCATGACGCGCTGACCTCGTTCTTCACATTCGCAATCCGCTCCATTACGCAGGGCACGCCGCCGCGCGGCTGCCTGTCGACGAAAACGGCCGCCGAAATCGATCCCGAATCGCCGCGTCTGCGCGAGGCGTTGCAGACCATGCTCGATTCGCTCGAAAAAGCCGTGCTGGCCGTGCTCGATACGAAAGAGGCGCGCGCGCAACTCACGTTGCCGCCGCAGCAGGCGGCTAGCCTGATCGTCATGACGACGCGCGGCATCGCGGTGATGGAGCGCGTCTATGGCGATCCGAAAAAGCTCAAGCAGACCGCGTTCGCGCTCGTCGATACGCTCGTGCGCAAGCACTAGCCCCGCTCTGCACGCCTCGCGCAATTGCCGGCGTGCCCCTTGCGCGTGAGCCGCCGCGCGCGACCTGATCAGCACCCATGACGCACTGCGGCATCGGTGAATCCTCACTTCGATGCGCGGACATCGCGCTCGCGAAACTGTCCTGTCGCAAGCCCCCTTCGCAGCGCGATAATGCTTTGATCCGTCAACGCAGCGTGCGTGGAGACCGGCCATGCAAGGCAGCCAGCTCACCGTGTTTGCGGCCACCATCGGCCCGCGCAAGCACCACCAGACAACCATCGGCTGGATACTCGATGAAGCGCGCCAAGCGGGCATTCAGGGCGCAACGGTGGTCGAGGTCAGCGAGTGCCTCGACGTGCACGG
>BBSL01000341.1 GCA_001319865.1 Burkholderia sp. E7m39
AAGTATCACGCGGCACGCTTCGTCGAGCTGGCCGATCAGCCCGTCGCCATTACGCTCGCGGGCGAAACGGCGCGAGTCGATGCGCTGCTGGAGCGCTTGCGGCACGGCAACGTGCCGCTTTTCTACACGCGCTGCGCGGTCGAATACGAGGTGTCCGGAAGCAGCGCGCGCTGAAAGCGCGTAACCTGCGTACAGACGTAGAAGACGTAGAAGACGTAAAGGGCTTAAGAGACGTAATGACGTAAATGGCCGCGCCGACGGCCGGACAGACGCCGATGCATGCGCGCCGATGTTGCGCGGTGCAATGCCGGGTTTGCGACATGACAGCTCGTGTGTCAGCTTTGCGTGGGAGAAGCGCGATGAAAACAGAGCCAAGACTCTTGCACGATGTCGGACTGTTCAATGCGGTGTTCGCCTGCGTCCACGACAAGGACCCTTCCGTGCGCGAGGGCGCGATGTTCGGCTGCCCGGCCGCGTTCGTCGGCGCGCATCTCGCGTTTTGCGTATATGGCAGCGGCATCGGCATCAAGCTGCCCGCGCCACGCGCGGCGATGCTGGTGGATTCGGGGCGCGCATTCGCCTTTCAGCCGTACGGCCGCTCGGCGATGCGCGAGTGGGTCGAAATCCGGATACCGCGCGAACGCGTCGACGAAATCGCGCCCGTGCTGATGGAAGCCATCGAGTATGCAAGGCATCACGTGAACCCTGCGGGCGGCGATGCAACGTCGGCGTCGGCATCGCGGGCGCAGCGATGAACGGCTGTCAATTGACTTTCTTTACCGAGCGCAATCGCAAGCATGGTCATCAGACCGTTTGCGAATGGCTGCTGCACGAAGCGCGCGCGCTCGGAATTCGCGGTGCAACGGTGATCGGTTGCGC
This sequence comes from Burkholderia sp. E7m39, assembly GCA_001319865.1. Taxonomy (GTDB): domain Bacteria; phylum Pseudomonadota; class Gammaproteobacteria; order Burkholderiales; family Burkholderiaceae; genus Paraburkholderia; species Paraburkholderia bengalensis. The sequence continues at coordinate 880 of BBSL01000341.1, forward strand.
GCAGGGCGTCGGGCATGATGGCGCGCATCATTCGGCGCACGCGCTCTCGCTTGCCGATCAGCCGCAGCAGATCATCCTCGCCACCACCGACGACGAAGCCGATCGCCTGCTCGACATCGTGCGCGCCGCGAACGTCCACCTGTTCTATATGCGCATGCCCGTGGAGTTCGGCTGGATCGGCGGCGACACGTCGGAGCCCGCCAGGCACGCAAGGTTCTTCAGGCGCGCGGACAAGTAAGTCAGCCACGCGGCCGTTACAACGGGTGCGCGCGTCAAGCCGACGCAGCGCTTGCGCAGCCAGCCGTCCCGTTGCACGCGCAACGTCATGGCGAATCGTCGAGCGGCTATGCAATAATCAGCGGTCACTTACATCGCTCGCCGCCCGTGCTGCTCGCCCTCAAGGCTTTTATCGCTCCCGTCATCGTCGCCTGCGCGATGTTCATGGAGAGCGTCGATGCGAACGTCATCGTCACCGCGCTGCCTGAAATGGCGCGCGCCTTCGGCCGGGACCCCGTCACGCTGAAAATCGCCGTCACCAGTTACGTGCTGGGGCTCGGCGTATTCATTCCCGTCTGCGGTTGGCTTGCCGACCGGTTCGGCGCGCGCTCGGTGTTTCGCACCGCGATCGGCATCTTCGTGGTCGGCTCGCTGCTGTGCGCCGCGTCCACGTCGCTGCCGACCTTCACGGTCGCGCGCTTCATTCAGGGCGTAGGCGGCGCGATGATGGTGCCCGTCGGGCGCATCATCATCTTTCGCGTGGTGGACCGCTCCGAGTACGTACGCGCGATGAACTACCTGAGCGTGCCCGCGATGCTCGGGCCTGCCGCGGGCCCGCTGCTCGGCGGCTTCATCACGACGTATCTGCATTGGCGGCTGATTTTCTTCATCAACATACCTGTTGGCATTCTCGGCATCTGGCTGACGCACAAGTACATCAAGAACACACGCGAGCCGCATCCGGGGCCGCTCGACTGGCTGGGCTTCGTTTTATCGGCGGGCGGCGCGTCGCTGTTCTTGCTGGGCCTCTCGCTCACCGACGGCGAACTGGTCACCGTCAGGACGGCTGCCCTGATGACGGTGACGGGCGCCGTGATGCTTGGCATTTACGTGCTGTACGCGCGGCGCGCCAGGCGTCCGCTGCTCGATCTGCGTTTTTTCCGTGTGCCGACTTTTCAGGCGAGCGTGCTCGGCGGATCGCTGTTTCGCATTGGTCTTGGCGCCGTGCCGTTCCTGCTGCCGCTCGTGTTGCAGGAAGGGCTGGGCATGAGCGCGTTCGAGTCCGGGCTGATCACGTGCGCCTCGGCGTTCGGCGGCATGTTCATGCGCACGCTCGCCGCGACCGTGCTGCGCCGGTATGGCTTTCGCACGGTGCTGATGTACAACGCGGCTTTTTCGGGCATCGCGATTGCCGCATGCGGCACGTTTTTTCCTGGCACGCCGACGTGGCTGATCTGGCTGATCGTGTTGCTGGGCGGCTTCTTTCCGGCGCTGCAGTTCACGAGTTTGAACTCGATGACGTACGCTGAAATCGAAAGCCGCGACGTGGGCCGCGCGACGAGTCTCGGCAGTGTGGTGCAGCAGATTTCGCTGGGCCTTGGCGTGACCGTTGCGGGGAGTCGTGCTGACGATCACACGGGCAGTGCATGGGCATGCATCGCTGCACTGGATGGATTTCTGGCCTGCGTTTCTGGTGGTCGGGCTGTGTTCGTTTGCTTCGATTCCTGTCACGAGGAGGTTGTCGCCGAATGCTGGCGACGAGATCGTCAGAGGGAAGCGGGAAGTCACTACTAAAGGTTGAATTTTTTGCCTACGGCGGTTGCGGGTTGCTTTTTGCCCTTTGCGCGGCATCCGCGGTGCAGTGTTTGCTTTGCCTTTTGCGCTGGCATCCGCGTTGCGCCTCGCGGCGCGGACGTTGCCCCTGTGCGGGCGATTTATAGAGCCCGCGCAGGAGCGTAGAAGTACGTACAAGCACACAAGTCTTTGATTGCAAGGACATTCTAGTGCGCATTGCTCCGTGTTCGTTCGCGGTTGTCCGTACCGGATTTCACCCACGAAATACCCACGCGACCTAAAGGATATCCGCCAACCGAAAAAGCACGGCGCGCTTCTATGCATGGCTAACGCTGAGCACGAGGCAAGCATGGCACGAAGCACCAACACCACCCGCGATCTTCTCGACAAGATCCGCAATGCGGGCGGAACCGGCAAGCACCACGACATCTACGACCACCAGCAGGGATTCATGGTCCGCGTGACGCCCGCAGGCGTCATCAGCTTCTGCTACCGAATACCATTGGCCGATATCCCGGCAAGACCGTTTCGGAGGCGCGCGCTGCCGCGCTGAAACTCACCCAGGAACTGGAGCACAAGAGCGACACCCCCGGCGAAATCATCCGTAAGCGTGAGAAGGCAAACAGCGACGCGAAGACCGCGATGGTTGTGCCGACAATCAACGGTTTCCTGGACGATCACTACCTGGAGTTGATGTCCGTTTCGCATGCACCGCGAAAGCGGCCAGACGCGAATCCGTTCGATATGCCGATAGATGTGAGTCACGCCGAACTGTAGGCCGGACGCGCACGCTCTGACCGCGCACATAGGCGCAATGCGCCAGGCATCGGGAAGGATGAACCAATGAACAAACGGAAAGCCGGTCAGACCGTTAAATCCCTTTCGGTCGACGAGAAGTATAAAAAGCTCGCGCTGGCTACGCTCCAGCGTGGCGCACAGGTCGTGGGGCGTTTCCGCTCCCTTCGCATCCTGCTTGACGACCTCTATCGTCGACCAGCAATCAGCGCGGACGACCGGGAGCGGGCCGACGCTATATTGTCAGCCGCCCTGAAAAGCATCGAAGTCTACGAGGACCAGGCCGAGGATTTCGTTCAACTGTCCACTGTCGTATGCCTGAACGCAACCGGTCAAGATGTACTGGACAAGGACGTGGCCGAGTCGTTGGAATTGATGGCAACCTCGAAATTGCAGAGTAAGCGGACGGCCCTTCCGACCTATGTCCGATGCAGGGGCCCGAAGGGCGCAACCAATGATGCGAGCGCCAGTCGTCCTCCCGCTCGCGTCCGACGCCCAAAGCGAACGACCAGGTCGGCGGGCGCGCAGTAGTAACAACAGATATCGCGAAAAGCGGGCACGCCCGCCTTTCGCACACTAGAACTGCATCGTTGCCTGCACGCCGACCGTCGCGCGCGAAGTAGGAAACCCGGTCGGTTTGTAGACTAGACTCTCCGTGAAGGTAATACGAGACGCCGATATACTATGGCGCACATCGTTTGCTATTTCGTCGGAGCGTCGCATTTTGGCGCAACCCTTTGAACTGTGAATTCGTCCATCCCGTGTCCGTCAATTCTACGGACTTCGACCCAGCAGCGGCCGCTCGCACTGTTCATGAAGATGTCGTAATCCTGACCGGGGGTCGGCGCGAAAGTTGTCGCTGGAGGTGTACATGACGAGTGAAAATTTCCAGCGCTATTACTAACTACGATCGCCACCGTAAGTGGCTTCCCTGCGGGAACAACATACTCCCTGATTAAATCCTTGAATTCCAGTCCGTCAACGGTCATCCACTTGCGCGGACTGGTTGGCATGCCGATAGTGATGCTGCGTGAAGAATACTTCCATGCTGACCAGAAACCATCTCCGACCACTACCTTGTTGTCGTCGCGTTCGAATAACCCTTTGTAGCAACTCTCACCCGGACGGAAGATTGCGCCACCGGCCCCGTTATCGGTCAGTATGCGAATTCGCGCCGATACTGTTGCGTCGTAGTTGGGTGTTTCGGTCGTTACCTCATGGGTAGGTTGCGGAAGAAACGTGCAGGCAGCAGTTATCGTAATGGCGCCGATCGCCACGATTGCGTTTCTAAAAGACATCGAAAATGCTCCGTTACTGAAGATAAACTCCATGAAAGCGTCGTAGCGATGAGCGGAGTTCTTTCGACGCGTGAACATGGATAGTCGGTTATGGACCTGTCCACTCTGTGGAGAGATCGATCTGTTTGTTTCCTAGAATTGCACCGTCATCTGAAGTCCACCCGCCCATCGCGCGGTCGGAAATCCGGCCGGGTTGTAGATTGGCGTGCCCGCGAAGAGGTCATACGTGAGACCCGCGTATTTCGCAGGCACACCGCCACGGATGCCAACGACAGCTCCCGCGAGTTGCGTGCCGACCAGTGTCGCCGTGTTCGGCCCGAATACACGCCCGCAGTCGATTCCTGCATACAGCGTCTGTCCCGTCTGGAAGATGGGCCACTGCAATTCATTGCGCCAGTAGAAACCTTTCTCCGCGCCAAGCATCGTCTCGCCGTCGAAGCCACGCACCGTGTAGCGGCTGCCGATGGTCAGGTCGTCGATGAAGAACAGCGTGTCGTTCGTGAACTGAGCGTGAACGGTCGACACGTAACGGAAGTTCTGCGTCGCAATGGCGAACGGCACCGACAGGTTCGCGTCGAGTACCACCATCTTGTAGAGATAGGTCGGCAGAGGCTTGCCGTCCTGGCTCGGGCCGTACAGACCGGGATCGGGATCGCCCGTCGCGCCGAGGCCGCGAATGCCCTGACGGTAGGCGAGCGTGCCGTCGAACTGCGACGCGCCGAAGTAATGGCGGTCGGTCAGACCCGTCTCGATGAACGTGTTGTTGCGGTCCTGAATCGGAATGCTCGTGCTTTCGAGGAGGCTCTCGCCGAAGCGCTTCGATATCTGCACATAGGCGTCGAGCACGTCGGCCTGGTTGCGCGAGAGCACACGCGACAGTCGGAACGCGGTCGTCTGTGCGTTGCCGCTCGACACAAACGTCTGGTTCACGCCTGCAAGTGGCTGATAGTAGGTGTTCGTATTGCCCGACAGTGTTGCCGTCCAGTAGCCGAAGGATATGGAGTACGAACCGTTGAACCCGTGCGAACCAAGCG
>BBSL01000342.1 GCA_001319865.1 Burkholderia sp. E7m39
TTTTGTTGCCAAACGACAGATCCTGATTCGCGCCGAGCGCAAGCACGTCGTTCAGGCCGAGCGGATTGTCGACGCCAAGGCTCACGTTGCCTTGCCACTTGCCTGTTGCCTTCGTGCCCGAGTTGTCGACGGACGCAACGAAACTCCAGGGCTTCGAACGCTTCACATTCAGCACGACATCGCTCTCGCCAGGTGCTTCGGCAGGCTCGATCTTCATGTCGACGTCCTGTGATGCGACGCGTTTCATCTGCTCCAGACCCTGTTCGAGGTCGCGCAGGTTCAGCACGTCACCATCGCGCGCAGGAAACGCTGACTTCCATGTGCCGCGCGTGTCGGGATCGGTAAAGCGCACATGACGCACGAGACCCGGCACGAGCGACACCTTGAGCGTGCCCGCCGACAAGTCCTGTTCAGGCAACAGCACGCGCGTCGTCACATAGCCGCGCGACAGTATGGTCTGCTGCAAGCCTTTCATGAGTATGTCGAGTCCGGCTTTGCCCATGCACTCGCCCCGGTAGTGATCGAGCCATTCGCGCGCAAACCAGAACGGATCGAGCGGCAGATTTGATGCGCCGTTCCTGCGCGCGATGTCGGGCAGTGTCGCCGGTACGTCGAGCGCGAATGTGTCGATGCGGAAGCACGGCGATTCGTGAGGAAGGTCAGGATATGCCCCGGCCTTCGGCACGGTCGAGCGCACGGAAGGTGCGTTGACGGTCTGCTCGCGCTGCTGCGCGTCGCGCTGTTGCTGTAACTGCTGGTTCTGTTCTGCGTTCGCGCGTGCGGCGGCTGCCGCGTCTGCCAGTGACGGCGCGCGTTGTGCGGACGCGAGTGTGACCAGGGCTGTGAGCGGCAAAGCCGCCAGCCTCTTGCTGATTTTCATGCGTTGTTTTTCCCTGATTACTTCGTCGCGCCTTTGCGTTTCAGGAAGAGAACATACAAAGACCTGATCGCCTAAAAAGCGAGCACGAAGGCGAACACGATCTGAAAAACGATCAGAATCGCCCTGTGACGCTCGGTTTGCTGCATCGACATCGGACTCAGGCTTGTATGAACTGAAAGCCAGGCGACGATGTTGGGAAGGAATTTCATGCCAAGATAAACGAGCGTGATGCCAACCACCCGTGTAAGAGTTCCTTTCCAGCCGCCGTCAAGGACTAGTCGATCAACTTTGTAGCTAGTCATTGATTGCGCCGCTTCCGTATCAGCAACCGCACAACGTTGACGACTTCAACGAAAAGACCTACGCAGATCATCACGATAGCTGCTTGGCGAACCAGTAATTCCTTGCTCTCGGTGATTACAATAGTGCGACCCGACGTCCACTGCTCCGCCCAATTTGCCAGGAAGACGGCGTTAAAAACGAGAGCAAAAAATATCAGTTCACATACCACCCTCGACACGATGCCTATCCAGCCATCCGAAGTGAGCCACCGATTAATAGTGTTGTTCATTTTTTGAGTTTGCTTGCGTCTTGGCTAGGCACGAATGAGCTAATCCCACCCGTAAATGCGCCTGCGGCAGTACCGATGTTGGCAGGAAGCGTGCTCCTGCCTCCTTGAAGGATCGCGGGAATACTAGGATTCATGTTTCGGAAATACGATCGACGGCAGTGAGATACCGGCCACCTTGCTGATCCCAAGTCCAACAGGAAATGCGATGCCCGCGAAGCCCGCGCCAGCCGCAAACGCCAGGATTGTGCTGCTGTTCTCACCGTAATAGATGTTGTTAAATGTTGTCGTAGTAGCTGCGCCAGCACCACCCAAAAGCACATTCTCGATGAATCCAACGTTCGCACCAATTGGCCCGGTGATCGCACCGACCGTGGCGGCAAATGCAGACTGAGCAGCCCGTATCGAGCCAGATTGAGAATACTGTGCGGCAGCGTCCATGTTCGCGACGCCGCTCGTGTAGTCGCCGTTCACGGCCAGCGACAGGTTGCGTCCCGCGACCATATCGCCATCGCCCGACACGATGCCGCTCGTCGATACGTCCCGGTTCGCGCGAATCGCGCCGCCTGCGTTCGAGAGCGACGCGACATTGACCGACACGTCCTGTCCGCCGAGGATCGAGCCGCCGTCGTTGATGACGGCCGCATTCGCCTGCTTCAGGTTCAGCGCCGTGCCGCCGTATAGCGTGCCGCCCGCATTGTTGACGCGCTGCGTGACGTTCAGGTTCGCCGCGCCGCCCGCGACGAGATTCGCGCCCGCGTCGTTCTCAAGCGTTTGTGCGTTCACGCTCACATCGCCATTGCCGCCGAGCGTGCCGCCCGTGTTGGTCACCGTCGATGCAGTCGCAGTCGTCGCGCCGTCGCCCGCATTGGTCAGCTTGCCGGTGCTGTTGTCGAGGCTCGCGGCGGTGACGCTGACTACGCCGTGCGCGCCGTTGGCTGACAATGTGCCGTGCGCGTTCGACAACGCGCCGCCCGCGCTCACGGTCAGATCGCCCGAGGTCTGCGCCGACCCGCCCGTGTTGTCGATGTCGCCCTGTGCAGAGAGGGTGAGGCGCGTGCCGCCCGAGAGCGTGCCGTCCGCGTTGCTGATCGCGCCCGTTGCGGTCGCGTTCAGCGTGCCGCCCGTCGCAATCGTGCCGTTATTGGTCAGCCCCCACGCAGCCAGGACCGCATTGCGCAGCGCATTGACCTGCCCCATGTTTGTGAACGTGTAGGCACTCGCGTTGACGTTGCCGTTGCCGCCGATCACGCCACCGATGCCGTTCAGCAGCGTGCCCGTCACGCCAAGGTTCAGGCCGTCGCCGTTCAGCGACAGGATCTGTCCGCCTGTGTTGTCGAGCGACGCCGCGCCGATGGTCGCACCGCCCGCCGCCTGGATGACGCCCTGACGGTTGCCGAGCGCGCCCGCCGTGGTCAGGCCGAGCGTCGAGCCGGACACGATCTGTCCGCCCGTATTGGAGACGTTCGCCGCCGACGCCTGAACGCTCGCGCCCGTCAGCTTGCCGCTGTCGTTGGTCAGCGTGCCCGCCGAACTCGCAATGAGCGCACCGCCCGCCGTGGTCGTCGCGCCCGCAAGATTGAGATCACCATTGGACGCGATGAGCGTCAGCGCGCCATTCGCTGAAGTGTTGCTGCCCGCGAGATTGACCGACGCGCCCTGAATGGTCGCATTTTCGCCGCCCTGGTTCTGGCCCGTCGCTGCGACTGCGCCCGTCGCCGTGATGGTCAGATCGCCCGAGTTCGCAATCGTGCCGTCGCCGTTGACGCCCGCGCCGAGCGTGCCCGTCGATGCGACGCTGGCGGCAGTGACGGACGTGTTTTGCTGCGCGGCAAGCGTGCCGCTATTGGTGAGCGCGCCCGACGTGTTCGTGCTGACGCTTTGCTGCGCGTAGGTCGTGCCGCTGTTGTCGATGCCATCGCGCGCGCTCGCCGTGATGTTACCGCTTGCGTTCGTCTGTCCCGCGAGAACGAGCTTGCCCTGGGTCGTCAGGATCAGGTCGCCGGCCTGCGCTGCGAGCACACCTTTCGTCGAGACACCGACGCCGTTTTCCGTACCCACCAGGAAAATGCGGTTGGCGTACATG
>BBSL01000343.1 GCA_001319865.1 Burkholderia sp. E7m39
TTTTTGCTGAACAAATCTTGTGCAAAATGTGTCCTGTGGGTGTCCTGCAAAATAGCAAGAAACTTCCACGAAAGCGGGGATCGAACGGGATCGCGTCCCCACACTTCGTGCGGCAGCGAACTAGTGCCGGTGCGTTGCCCACGTGCTCGCTTACGCCTCACCCGCTTCGCCCATCCGTACGACGGCTCGCCCCATCGCTGTTTCAACGCCCCCGTGCGGCAAACTCTGTGTAGCTCGTCTGGCCGTACACAACAGCGAAAAAAATTGGGAAACCCATCCGAAGCGATGGTGTCCTGTGCGGCGCGAAGATCTACACAGAGTTTGCCGCACGGGGCGTGGGATCTTCGGTGGTGTTCGCGCTGACGCGTGCGCGTGACACGGGTGAGGCGTGTGCCGATGCGATGGCAACATGTGCGTACTAGTACACTGCGATATGGAGTGTGGGGACGTTGACAGCCCGTGGGTGAGTGCCAAGGATTGGCGGTGTGAGTCCGCTTTCTTTGCTTACTTTCGTTGCGGCGGCAAAGAAAGTAAGTGCCGCCCCGCACAGGGGCAACGCCCGCGCCGCGAGGCGCTATCGCGGATGCCCGCGCAAAGGGCAAGCACACAACGGCAACGCCTGCGCCGCGAGGCGCTAACGCGGATGCCCGCGCAAAGGGCAAACACACAACGGCAACGCCCGCGCCGCGCAGGCGAATCGCGGATGCCAGCGAATCGGCAAACACTCAACAGCAACACCGCCAAGACCAAGACAGACAAAAACAAAAACAAAACCAATCAAAGGCCAACGCAAAAGCCGCCCGCGCCCCCAAGGCGCACAAAACCCGGAGACAAACCAGAATGCCAACACCGAAACCCATCAGCCGCTACCCCGTCCCGACACCCGCCGAATGGCCCGACGACATCCGCGCCCGGATTCTCGAAGTCCAGAACAAGGCGGGCTTCGTGCCGAACGTGTTCCTGACACTCGCCCATCGTCCCGATGAATTCCGCGCCTTCTTCGCTTACCACGATGCCCTGATGCTCAAAGAAGGCGGCCTCACGAAAGGCGAGCGCGAAATGATCGTCGTCGCGACAAGCGCGGTCAATGACTGCCTCTACTGCGTCGTCGCACACGGCGCCATCTTGCGCATCTACGAAAAAGAGCCGTTGCTCGCGGACCAGATCGCCGTCAATCATCGCAAAGCCGATATCACGCCGCGCCAGAAAGCGATGCTCGATTTCGCGCTAAAAGTGTGCCGCGACTCGGCCAGCGTCGACGATGCCGACTTCGGCGCGCTGCGCACGCACGGCTTCAGCGACGCCGACATCTGGGACATCGCCGCCATCACCGCGTTTTTCGGCCTGTCGAACCGGATGGCGAACGTCATCTCGATGCGGCCCAACGACGAGTTCTACCTGATGGGCCGCACCCCGCGCGAATAGCGATCGAAGAGACTACTGCTCCAGCGCCCGCGAGCGCGGCGCGAGGGGCGACGTCATCAGGCTTTCGAGCGACATCGGCCGCGCAAGATGGTAGCCCTGCCCGTGGGCTGCGCCGATGTTGCGCAGCAGTTCGAGCGTCGCCTGATCCTCGATGCCTTCGGCGACGACCGTCAGTTCGAGCGACTCCGCCATCCGCACGATCGCACGCACGATCGCGCGGCTCCGCGCGCTCTGCGTGAGTTCCAGCACGAACGACTTGTCGATCTTCAGACCGCTGAAACGATACTGGTGCACATAACTCAACGACGAAAAGCCCGTGCCGAAGTCGTCGAGCACGACGGACATGCCGCTGTCGGCGAGACTTTGCATCGTGTTGCGCGCAAGATCCGGCTCGGCCACGAGCGCGCCTTCCGTCAATTCGAGCGAAATGCGCGACGGGTGCACGCCATAGCGCTCGAGCAGCATGAGCAGTTCGTCGGCGAACTCGGGGCGCGTGATGCTATAGCTCGACAGATTGACCTGCACGGGCGGCCAGTCGAGATACTCGGGCTGCGCGAGGATTTCGGCAACACGCGTGAGCATGTACATATCGAGACGGCCAATCAGCTTGAGCCCTTCCACAGCAGGCAGAAAACGGCCCGGCGCCCAGACCTCGCCGTTCGGCTGCCGCCAGCGGATCAACGCTTCGAGCGCGACCAGCTTGCCGCTGTCGATATCGACAATAGGCTGAAAATACGGCACCAGTTCGTCGTTGCGCTTGAGCGCATTGCGCAGCGCGCCCTCCGTTTCGATCTGGTCCGACAGTTCACGGCGCATCTGCTGGTTGAATACCGCGAAGCTGTCGCGGCCGCGATTCTTCACGCGATACATGGCGGCATCGGCGTCGCGCAGCAGATCGGCAGGCTTCAGATGGTAGGCGCCGTCCGCGCTCACCACGCCGACACTGCATGAAGAGAAAACCGTGTGCTCGCCGATGTTGAACGGCGCATCGAACGCCGCGAGAATGCGCTCGGCAAGCGACAACACTGTCTGCAGATTTGCGCCGGGCACGACGACGGCGAACTCGTCGCCGCCTAACCGCGCGAGCAGATCGTCGCGCCGCAGGCATTCGCGCAGACGCTGCGCCACTTCGACGAGCAGGGCGTCCCCGAACAGATGCCCGAGGCTGTCGTTGATGACCTTGAAGCGGTCGAGATCGATGAACAGCACGGACAACGGATCGCCGCGCTCGCTGTAGCGGTGCCACGCCGCTTCGAGCCGCTCGTACAGATGCGAGCGGTTGGGCAGGCCCGTCAGCGCGTCGTGATAGTTCTCGTGCAACAGACGCGCGTTGGCCGCATCGAGTTCCTGCGTGCGCGCGAGCACGCGCCCTTCGAGTTCGAGATTCGCCGCATGCTGCGCTTCCGCGACGCGCCGCCGCGACAGCGCCGTATCGATGTGACGCGACACGAAGGTCAGCAGCTCCTGATCGCGCCTGTCATAGCGCACGCTCGACGTGTAGCTCTGCACGACGAGCACGCCGCGCACCACGCTGCCGTCGAACAGCGGCACGCCGAGCCACGAGCGCAAGCGGATGTTCTCGCTGTCGAACTTGATTTCGCCCGCTTCGACAAGACGCTGGGCGTCGAGCGTATCGAGCAGGCACGGCACGCGCTGGCGTATCACGTATTCGGTCAGCCCGCGCATGCGGCGGCGCGGCGCGGGCACGTCGCGCTGCATTTCGTCGATGTAATACGGGAACGACACTTCCGCTGTCGCGGGCTCATACAGCGCGATATAGAAGTTCTTTGCGTACAGCAGGCCGCCCACGATTTCATGCAGGCTGCGAAAGAACTTGCCGATATCGACCGATTGACTCGACAGCTCCGCGATTTCGAACAATGCCGCCTGCAAATGCTGCGCGCGCTTGCGCTCGGCGATCTCTTCGCGCAGCGTATCGTTCAGCCGCGAGAGTTCGGCCGTGCGCCGCGCCACTTCGTCTTCGAGTCCGACACGGTGCAGAATGCGATCGAGCGCCATCGCCACATGCCGCGCGACGACGAGAAAGAGCGCGCGGTCCTCCGCGCTATAAATGCGCGACGCGTCGTACACCTGCATCGTCACCATGCCGAACACTTCGTCCGATGCATTCTTCAGCGGCGCGCCCATCCAGAACTTCGGACGATGTCCGACGCAATGAAAGCGCCCCGCCGCGGACGCCTCGATGATGCCCTTCTCGTCGATCAGCAGCGGCTGGCCCGTCGTCAGCACGTGGCCCGTCAGCGACAGGCATTCGGGGTCGACGACATCCATGTGATTCGTGTCGACGGTCTCCGTGTCGATCAGATCGATGTAGTACGGGTAAGTGACTCCGCCCGTTTCCCGGTCGTAAAGCGCGAGGTAGAAGTTTTCCGCGTCGATCAGCGTGCCGAGACGCTCGTGGATGGCCTGCAGGAATTCGCCGCGTTCGCTGATCGAGCTGGCGAGATACGCAATGTCGTACAGCACGCGCTGCACGTTTTGCGCGCGCACCAGCGCATCGGCCTGCATCTGTTCGCCGATGGCACGCGCCAGCGCGCCAAAGCGCGCGTCCGTCGCGAACGATGCCGGCGCCAGCAGCCAGCCGAGCGCGAGCTCGCTGCGGCCCGTGGGCCACGCGAACCAGCCGCGCTCGACGCAGGCGTCGTGCAGCATCGCGGGCACGATCGTGCGCGGCCAGTCGAAGCGCGTCGCGCCTTCGCGCACGAGCTCGAGATGCTGGCCCGCGCGATACCACGCCCATGGCGCGCCGCTCGCGTCCGCCGCCCTCGCCGCCTCGTCGATCGGTTGCACTCCCGTCCCGTCTGCCGACAGCTCGGCATTCCACATAAGTCAGCCCCTCGCGCCGTCCGTAGTTGGTTTTATCATCGTCCGCGACCGGAACCGGCGCGCGAGGGCGTGGCTCCGATGCAAGGCTGTTATAACGACGAAAGCGACTGCAAACTTGATGTATCTGTCCCGGAAAAAGTCAGCCGGATGAAATGAAAACGTTTGCGCCGATACCTTTGCCGATCCGGTTTTGCCCTGATTGCTACGGAACGGCAATTGCTGCTTTGCTGAGGAACGCGCCGCCGGGCATGGCCCCATGTCCCCTTTTACCCTTCACTTGCGCGGCGCATCAGTCGAGGAGCAGACATGCAAGCACACACGAAGGGCGCCGTCCGTACCGATGTGTTCAAGCTCGGCCCACGCGATTGGGTGCCGAACAATGCGCACTTGCCCGTGATCCTGTACCGCGACGTGCTGGACAGTAAAGGCGACGCCGACGGCGACAAGCTCGCCGACGCCTTCGAAGCGATGTTCGAACGCAACGGCTGGCCGCCGAAGTGGCGCAACGGTATTTTCGACTACCACCACTTTCACTCGTCCGCGCACGAGGTGCTCGGCATTGCGGGCGGAACGGCCGACGTGATCGTGGGCGGCCCGGGTGGGCGCGTCGTTCATCTGGAAGCGGGCGACGTGATCCTGCTGCCGGCGGGGACAGGGCACTGTCTGGAATCGTCGAGCGGACCGCTCAATGTGGTCGGCGCCTATCCGCCGGGCCAGCAATGGGACATCCGGCGCGACGCGCTCACCGACAAGGAACGCGCCGCAATGGAAGCGCTGCCGTTTCCGCACAGCGATCCCGTACTTGGCGCACAAGGCCCGCTGATCGCGAACTGGCCCGGCGCCGCGTGAGCGTGTCACCGTTGCCGGCACGCTGCATCGCCATGGTGCAGCGTCAGTGCTGCAAGCCCCAGCGCCGCACCGTGACGCGTTCCAGCGTGTCGAACACGAGATGCTCGACGATCAGCCCGATCGCGATGACGGCCGCGAGGCCCGCGAACACGCGATCCGTATAAAGCTCGTTGCGGTTCTGGAAGATGTACCAGCCGAGTCCGCCGTTGCCGCTGCTCGCGCCGAACACGAGTTCGGCCGCGATCAGCGTGCGCCACGCGAAGGCCCAGCCCACTCGCAGCCCCGCGAGAATCGACGGCAGCGCGGCGGGCACGAGTATCAGCACGACATGGCGCAGCCCCGTGAGCTCATAGTTGCGGCCCGCCATGCGCAAGGTCGCGGGGACGGCGCGGAAACCCGCATACGTATTGAGCGCGAGCGGCCACAGCACGGCATGCACGAGCACGAACAAGAGGCTGCCCGTGCCGAGGCCGAACCACAGCAGCGCAAGCGGCAACAGTGCGATGGACGGCAACGGATTGAACATCGCGGTCAGCATCGACAGCAGATCGCGCCCCACGCGCGTCGACACGGCTAGCGACGTCAGCACGAACGCCAGCGCAACGCCGAGCAGGTAGCCGCGCAACAGCACCGACATCGATACGGCCGTCTTCTGCAGCAGCTCGCCCGATGCGATCCCCTGCACGAAGGCCGCGAACGTCGCGCCGAAGGTGGGCAGCAGCAGGTCGTTGTCGATCGCGCGCGCGGCGATTTCCCATGCGGCGATCAGCACCAGCGCGATGATCGACTTGCTAAGCCACGACTGGTTCGCAAGACGTCGGCCGAGCGGCAACGGCGCTTCGACGGAAAGCTCGCCGACGGGTTCGAGCGGCCGCTCGTACTCGGGGCGCACGGGCGGCAGGAACGAGGAAGGCGTGCTCATCGGACGGACTCCGTTGGTTCGAACAGCAGCCGGTGAATCTGCGCGACGCGCTGCTGGAAATCGCTGCGGCCAAAGCTGTCCTGGGTGAACTGGTGGCTGTTGAGTTCGGCGCGCACGCGGCCCGGATGCGGCGACAGCAGCAGAATGCGGCTACCGACGATCAACGCTTCCTCGATCGAATGCGTGACGAACAGCAGCGTGAAGCGCACTTCTTCCCATAGGCGCAGCAGCTCCTCCTGCATCTTGCGGCGCGTGAGCGCATCGAGCGCGGCGAACGGTTCGTCCATCAGCAGCACGCGCGGCTGCATTGCGAGCGCGCGCGCAATCGCGACGCGCTGCTTCATGCCGCCCGACAGCGTATGCGGATAGGCATCGGCAAATGCGGCAAGACCGACCTTGTCGAGATAGTGCTGCGCGCGCTCTTTTGCCTCCGCGCGACTCAGCTTCTTTGCCGCCCGCAGCGGAAACGCGATGTTCTCCAGCACCGTCTTCCACGGCGGCAACTGATCGAACTCCTGAAACACGACAATGCGATCCGCGCCTGGTTCGCGCACCGCTTCGCCATCGAGCGTGATCGTGCCCGAAGCCGGCTTGATGAAGCCGCCGACGGCTTTGAGCAATGTCGACTTGCCGCAGCCGGAAGGACCGAGCAGCACGAAGCGGTCGCCGCCATAGACGTCGAAGCTGACGTCGTGCGTCGCGCGCACCACGCGCTCGCGCGTGCGGTATTCGAGGCTCACGCGATCGACGGCAAGAAGACGGCTCGAATGCGCGGCCGCGTTCTGTGCATCGAGCGCGGGTGGTTCGGGAAATATCACGGAAGGATTCGCGACCATCAGCGCGCTCCCTCGAATTGAACTGCTTGCGACATGGCTTTCACGATGACGGCACCGCATGAGCAAAACCACAACATACGGCGAGCGGGCCCGCGCACCAACCAATGAAAAAGCATATTCAATGCTGTGTGATGCATAAGCGCCGTAAATCGCGCTATGACCGCGCCTGCGTCTCCTTTAGCGTTGCCACCTCCACTCGCGAAAAAACAGAAAACCCGCTGAAATAGCGGGTTTTCGTAGATGCGAAGTCTCGACGTTCAACTGCCCGCGGCTGTCGCCGGGTCATCGAAGAAGTAGTCCTTCCAGGATTTCGGCTCGTTGCGGATCACGCCAACGCGGTACATGAACTGCGCGAGCGCGAACGTATTTTGCGGCGCGGTCTTGAATTGCACCTGTGGATCGCGAATCACGGATAGCAGCAGATTGCGATCCGTCTTCGCCTGATTCACGCGAATGTAGATATCGGCAGCGGCTTCCGGATTGGCGGTGATGAAACGCGCGGCATCGGCGAGTCCATTGACGAAGGCGCGATACGTCTTCGGATTCTCGCTGCGAAATTTTTCCGTTGCGTACAGCACGGTCGCCGAACTCGGACCGCCAAGCACGTCGTATGAGTTCAGCACGATATGCGCTTTTGGATTGGCAGCGAGTTCCTGTTCCTGAAAGGGCGGATTGCCGAAGTGCCCCGTGATTTCCGTGCCGCCCGCGATGATGGCAGCGGCGGCATCGGGATGCGGAACCGCCTGCGTCAGCTTGTCGAGGCGGTTGTAGTCCTTGTCGCCCCAACGCTTCGCGGACGCAAACTGCAATACGCGCGACTGCACGGACACCGTGACGGCGGGCAGCGCGATGCGATCCTTGTCGGTGAAGTCGGCGATCGTCTTCACGTTGGGATTGTTCGACACGAGGTAGTACGGCAGATTACCGAGCGATGCGACGCCCTTCACGTTCTGCTTGCCGTGCGTACGGTCCCAGATCGTCAGGAGCGGACCGACGCCCGCGCCCGCGACATCGATCGAGCCCGACAGCAGCGCGTCGTTGACGGCCGAACCGCCCGACAGCTTCACCCAGTCGACCTTGATGTCGAGGCCTTCCTTGCGCCCTTCCTTCTCGATGAACTGCTGGTCGCGCGCAACGTTCAGCATCAGATACACAATGCCGAACTGCTCCGCGACGCGAATATGGCCTTCGGCGCGCGCATCGGGCGGCACGGCCAGCGCCGCCGCACCCAGCGACAAAGCGAGCACCGTCGCAGCGAAACGGCGGGCGAAAGAAGGCCGCGCCGCGGCGGCCGGGCGAATGGAAAACTGCATGGAAACTCCGCGGATCGAAAGTCGGAAAGAAAGAGAACCTGAGGGCTCAGAACGGCACGTCGCCTTCGATCGTCGTGCGATACAGCTTGCGCCGCAGATGATCGGGCGTGCCCGCGGCAAGATGCATCAGCGAGCGGTTGTCCCAGAACACGAGATCATGTTCGGCCCACTGGTGTCGATAGATATGTTCGTCGCGCACGCTGTGAGCGAAGAGCGCCTCGAGCAGTTCGCGGCTTTCGTCTTCGGGCAAGCCCTCGATGTGCGTCGTGAAATGCTCGCTGACGAACAGCGCCTTGCGGCCCGTTTCCGGATGCGTGCGCACGATGGGATGCACGACGGGCTTCACCTCCGCAATCTGCTCGGCCGTCAGGTTGGGCCGCCACGGACTGCGTTTTTGCAGTTCCGCGTATTTCGCGAGATACGTATGCCCCGCTTTGCGCCCTTCGACTGCGTTGCGCAAATGCGCGGGCAACGTGTCCCACGCCAGATGCATGTTCGCGAACAGCGTGTCGCCGCCTTCGGGCGGTAACTCCTGCGCATGCAGCAGCGAGCCGAGACTGGGCTTTTCCTTGTACGACAGATCCGAATGCCAGAAGTGGCCGGCATCGCCGAGTCCGATCGGCTGGCCGTTTTCGCGGATATTCGACACGATCAGCACTTCCGGATAGCCGGGCAGCTGAAATTGGTGCAGCACGTGAATCTGCAGCGGTCCGAACCGGCGGCTGAATGCGATGTGCTGCTCGGGCGTGATCCGTTGATCGCGGAACACGAGTACGTGATAGTCGAGATGCGCGCGATGAATGCGCGCAAAATCTTCCGCGCCAAGCGGCTGGCTCAGATCGAGACCGAGCACTTGCGCACCGACGGGCGCGTCGAATGGAACGATCTCGAGCGACGCTTGCGCGCCAGCGGAATGCGCTTTCGATGTCATGGGAGAAAAAGACGAAACGGGGGTGCTCACGCTGAATGTTCTTTGAGGTAGCGGCGATGGGTTGAATCTACGGCGCACGCCCGGGGCCGTCAACGAAGCAAATCCCATACTCATATCTGCCGCAGCGATAAACGGCCTGCTAGCCTGGAGAGCGGCGATTGCCGCCCGCCTCTTGTGTACGCCCGCTGCGCACAGTATTTGCTAGATTTCTGCCTCGGCTCACCCATTCGCGCGAACCTGTACAGCGGCACCGCTCGCTAGCGCACACACGTCGGCTGACGGGCACGAGAACTTCGGGCTAACATCGGTAACCGGCCTTCGCCGGCTCAGGGGTCTCGCACGAGTATGCAAAAGGACTTCATCTCTTCGATTGCCGTGCTGGCCGCGGTGGGAACGGGACTCAGCTGCGCGCCGGCGTTCGGGCTCGATCTCGATGGACAACTCGTGTGCAAGACTGACGCGCACGCATTCATCCAGCCGCTCCTCGACGATCAGTACATCGATCCCAATCCGATGCGCGTCGAGTCCAATTCCGTCAATGCATTTCGTCCGAAGCGCGGGCGCGATCTCACTGCATTCGGCTTTCACGTCTACGCGGTGCTCGGCTATCAACGCGACGATTCAATCTTCAGACAAGGCAGCGGCAAGGTAGAAGCCGATTCGATTTATGGCGTCGTCGTCTCGGGCCCGTCGGACTCGGTGCGCGTGCGCGTTCAGCAGGCAGGCAGCGAAGCCACCGTCAAACAGGTTCTGCCATTCGTGCTCACCGCCATCGTCTGCAGCGCCGGCTGAGGGTGTTGTTATTCGCGCATTTGGTGCATGCGTGCCATCAAACGGCCACTCAAGCTTCGCTAATCTTTCCCGCGCAATGCGTGCGTAGCGGGCTGGTCGCGCATCGCTTTTCGTAAGCATGACGCCGATTATTTCGATTTGATGACGGATTCACGCGGCTGCGCGTAACAGTCTCCTGCAGCAACACTGCGTTCAATCGAACCCCGGGTTTTCCTATACTCGCCAGGCTGTTTTTTCACTCACTGTCTGGATTCGCTGGAGCAGAACTCATGAAAAAAATCCCCGCCGCCGTTGCGGTGCTCGGCGCCCTCGCCGCCACAACCGCCCATGCGCAAAGCTCGGTCACGCTGTACGGCATCATCGACGCGGGTCTCATGTACACCAACAACGTGCAGAAGGGCGGCGCGAGCGGCTCGCTGTTTCAGGCGACGAGCGGCACCATCAACGGCAGCCGCTTCGGCCTGCGCGGTGCGGAAGATCTGGGCGGCGGCTATAAGGCGATCTTCGTGCTCGAAAACGGCTTCAACGTGCAGAACGGCACGCTCGGCCAGCACAGTCGTCTGTTCGGCCGCCAGGCTTTCGTGGGCCTGAGCAGCAGCACGCTCGGCACGATCACGCTGGGCCGTCAGTACGACTCGCTTGTCGATTACGTCGCGCCGCTGTCGGGCACGGCCGGCACGTTCGGCGACACGGGCTTTGCTCACCCGTTCGACAACGACAACCTGAACCACTCCGTGCGGATGAACAACGCCGTCAAGTACGCGAGCAACAATTACGCGGGCTTCAAGTTCGGCGCGTTGTACGCGTTCTCGAACAGCACCGACTTCGCGATGAACCGTGCGTATAGCGCGGGCGCGAGCTATCAATGGGGTGCGTTGAACGTCGCGGCCGGCTACCTGCAGATCAACGGCTCGAATAGCGCGACCAACACAAGCGGCGCGATCGACACGGCCGAATCCGCTGCAAACGGCACAGGCGGCTTCCAGGCTGGCGCGGGCGTCGAGCGCGTGTTCGGCGCGGGTATCAACTACGCATTCGGTCCCGCCGTGGTCGGCTTCGTGTACACGAACAGCCACTATCAGCAGTCGGCTGCGTTCGGCATGACCAACGGCTCGATGCACTTCGACAACTATGAACTGAACG
This sequence comes from Burkholderia sp. E7m39, assembly GCA_001319865.1. Lineage (GTDB taxonomy): Bacteria > Pseudomonadota > Gammaproteobacteria > Burkholderiales > Burkholderiaceae > Paraburkholderia > Paraburkholderia bengalensis. The sequence continues at coordinate 11,059 of BBSL01000343.1, forward strand.
CGAAGTATGCGCTGACGCCTGCCGTCACGTTCGGCCTGACGGACACCTACACGGACGGCCACACGAGCGGCTCGGCCAAGTTCGGTACCGATCCGAAGTTCAACCAGGTCAACGCGCAGGCCATCTACGCGTTCTCGAAGCGCACAGACGTCTACGCCGAAGCGATGTACCAGCACGCGATCGGCCAGGGCTACGTCGCGTTCATCAACACCTCGGGCGGCGCGTCGTCGACGGCCAACCAGGTTGTCGCAACGGTGGGCATGCGTCACCGCTTCTAGGCAACGCTTCCAGGCAACGCGTGTTTCTCCGCGCATTGCGTATCGAGCCCGCCGCACGTTTCGTGCGGCGGGCTTTTTCACGCATGGTGCAAGGCAACCTGCGGACATCGTTGTACGACGCGGAAGGATGCCTTCCAGCTTCGCCCGTTTTTCCCGCCAGAAGCGATCCGTAGACTTCATCTGCCGGCTCATGCAACACCGCCGGCATCCACGGATTGCCATTGGGGGAACGTTTTGAAGTCCACCGTCGCCGCCGCCGTCGCCACTCTGACCGCAGCCCTGTTTGCCGCCGCACCTGCCCTCACTCACGCGCAGGAACCCAGCACCCGTCTCACGCGCGCGCAGGTGCGTCAGGAACTCGCCGATCTGGCGTCCGTCGGCTATAGCGCCGGGGGCGGCGAAGACCCGACCTATCCCGCGAAGACGCAGGCCGCGATGCAGCGGCTCACGGAAATACGCTCGGCTCAGTCCGCGTATGGCGCGGGCGTGTCCGGCTCTTCGCAGTCCGGTTCGGCGCGCGCCGCCGAGCAGTGACATCGCGATGCGTGCGCGGCTTCCTGCGATGCAGCGCGCGCAGCCGCATTGTCGAAGCGTATTCGTCAGATAAAACACGCACGCACCACGATTGTGCGTCATAGGCGAAAATATACCGATTGACATCCCTTCTCCGCGCTACTGCGCGCATTTTCCCACTGCCGTTGAGCGCTTAAGCAACACGACGGCGGTGCGGCATTGACATCAAAACAACGATTAGACCGTGATCTCGGTCCGGCTTTGTGCATCGCACCATAATTTTGACTATAGTGGTGGGAAGACACGCCTTTCGCGCACGCGAAAGTGCCGACTGATCACGGATAGTCCGCCGCGAAGCGGACACCAGCCCGCCGCAGCCCCTCACGGGCTCGCGGCGCACAGGCGAGGAGAAATCACGATGTTCGATGCCGAAATCGCCGCAAAACTGCTTAACCGCTGGACGGTCAGACCGCCCTCCGCGCAATGCGACAGCTACCTCGATTTGCTGCGCGAAGGCAATCTGCGCTTTACCCATCAAATGGGCAGCGTGACGCCGGGCGGCGTCGCAACGGAGCGTCTGTTCGATCTCGAATCGCTGGTGTTTGCCGACGGTTCGCGCGCGCTGCGTCTGCGCACGCCGGGCGCCGCGCCCGCATGGACGCAGTGGGCCGCGTTCGAACCGCCCGCCTCACAGGCTGGCGCATCGGCCGGGGCGCCGTTGCTGCACACGCCCTGCGCGCTCGAGGCACCCGACCGCTGAGCTGTTGCGCTGACTCACTACGCTGATCGTTCGCGCCGGCGTCTGCGCCGGCACTTCA
>BBSL01000344.1 GCA_001319865.1 Burkholderia sp. E7m39
TATCCCCTGTGTGCCTTGTACCCGCTGATCACATACATATAGACGTCGCGCGCCTTCTTCGGCGCGGCGCCAGCATAGGTGTCGAGGCCGTCGGCTACGCCGCCCGACGCCCACGTCTGCGCGCGCTCGAGCCATTGATCGAGCGACTTCTTCGTATAGCCGAGTGGATTCTTTTCTTCCGTGCCCATGATGCGCGCGTAGACGAACGACGCCGTCGGATCGGCGATCTGCGGATACTTCGAGTCGCCCGCGACGACGATCGCCACATCATGCTTGCGCGCGAGTGCGACGAAAGCCTCGTTGCAAAAGCTCTCGTGACGGACTTCGACGGCGTGGCGCAACACGTGTCCGTCTGCTTTCGCGGGCAACAGTTCGAGAAAGCTGCCGAAGTCGTCGGCTTCGAACTGTTTGGTCGGCGGGAATTGCCAGTTGATCGGGCCTAGCTTCGTCTTCAGCTCGAGCACGCCGCTCGCCACGAAGCGGTCGATGGAATCGCGCGCTTCCGCCAGCACGCGCCGATGCGTCGCAAAACGCGGAGCCTTCAGCGCGAACACGAAGTCGTCAGGGGTTTCGTCGTGCCACTTTGCGAACGTCGCGGGCTTTTGCGACCCGTAGAAAGTGCCGTTGATTTCGATTGTCGTGAGCTGCCGGCTCGCGTATTCGAGTTCGCGCTTTTGCGCGAGCCCTTCCGGATAGAACACGCCGCGCCAGGGTTCGAAGGTCCAGCCACCAATCCCGACACGAATTCGCGTTGCGTCTGCATTCTTTTTTCGAGTAATCATGTTCACGCCTTGGCGCGGCCCGCGATGGAGCCAATGATGCAGAGCATAGACGATGTATGGCGGCATTTCCGCCCCGGCGCCCGGGCACGGCATGCGAACGACGCACGCGCCCCCGCAGCAGACGACGGCTGCGGGCGCCCGGCAAAGTCAAACGAACGGCAGCGAAATGGCCGCTCTTTTTTGCTGCAACGCGACGACGCTCAGAACGCCGAACGCACGACGCCGCCGTCGGCGCGCAAGGCAGCGCCATTGGTTGCCGACGACAACTCCGAGCACACGTACACGACCATGTTCGCGATTTCCTCGGGGGTCGTAAAGCGCTGCAGGATCGAAGTGGGCCGCGCTTCCTTGAAGAACTGCTTCTCGAAGGCTTCGAAACTTTGTCCGCCCGAGAGCTTGTCGACGAACTCCTCGACCCCTTCCGAGCTGGTCGGGCCAGGCAGCACGCTATTGACCGTCACCCCCGTGCCCGCGCAGGTTTCCGCGAGACCGCGCGACAGCGCGATCTGCGCCGTCTTCGTCAAGCCGTAGTGAATCATCTCGGTCGGAATCTGGACGCCGCTCTCGCTGCTGATGAACACGACGCGCCCCCAGTTCTTCTGCTTCATGCCGGGCAGATAGGCGCGCGACAACTGCACGCCCGACATCACGTTCACATTGAAAAAGCGCAGCCATTCTTCGTTGGAGATTTCTTCGAACGGCTTCGGATCGAAAATCCCCATGTTGTTGACGAGAATATCGACGCTCGGAAAACGCTCGACGAGCTGCGCCACCTGCGCGGGATCGGCGACGTCGCCCGCGAAGCCCTGCACGGAGGCATTGGGCACTTTTGCGCGCAGCGTGTCGATCGCCTGATCGACGGACTGCTGCGAGCGTCCGTTGAGGATCACGCTCGCGCCTTCACGCGCGAGACCAACTGCAATCGCGTGGCCGATCCCTTTGGTCGAGCCAGAAACGAGCGCTAGCTTGTTGCTGATCTTGAGATCCATCTGGTTTCCTTTCAAACATTGGGAAAGTGCCACGCACGCGCGGCGCGCATGGCGAAGGGGTACTCGCGAGTGTAGAGCGGCAGATGGGATCTTGCAGACGGAAGGTCGGAAATTCGCGGCCAAGCTTTCTCCGCACAGCCCTTGGAGGAAGGCGAGCGGGATTTTCCAATCAGGACTAGCATCCGGCAGACATTCGCGTAGCGCGTGGCGACATCCGAGCCATCCATGCAAAACGCGTCATGCAGCGCGCGATACCCAATAACGAGCTATCCACCTCATCGAGGTTACAAAAACGCTCATGAAAATGCGCACCCAGCTTGCGGCGATACTCGCGTTAGCCGCTCACGCAGCCTTCGCGCAGAACAGCGTGACGCTCTATGGACGCATCGATGGCGGCCTCCAGTATCTGAATCACATCGCGACGCCGACGGGCGGCAGCGTGTCCAGCTGGAGCGCGGAAGGCGGCGACTGGGGCATCAGCATGCTCGGCTTCAAGGGATCGGAAGATCTGGGCGGTGGAATGTCGTCGGTGTTCGATCTCGAGACGGGCTTGCAGATCATAAACGGCACGACGAGCGGCGGCCGGCTATTCTCGCGGCGAGCGTATGTGGGGCTCGCCGACAAGCGTTACGGTCAGATCCGGGCGGGCCGCAATCTGTTCATCGACAGCGACGGCGTGTGGGAATTCGATCCGTTCGTGCAGCAGGCGTTTGCATCGGCGTCGCTGGTGCGCGGCCGTAACTGGCAGCAGACGAGCAACAACATCGAGTATCACAGCCCCGTCGTTGGCGGCTTCGATGTGCAGGCACAATACGCATTCGGTAACCAGGCGAGCGGCTTCAATCGCGGCGCGCCTGGCGAGTTCGGCCGCTCGGACGGCATCATGCTGTCGTATCACTCGCAGCTGTTCGACGTGCGCGGTATCTATGACGAATTGCGCGACGTCGATGGCCGCATGGAGAACATCTTCACGAGTTCGCGCGAGTACTTTCTCGGCGCGAACCTGCGGGTGTCGCAGTTCAAGATACAGGGCGCCTATACGCATCTGTCGGCACCCGACACCCCCGCGGGCCTCGTCGATAGCGCCGACTACTACTGGCTCGGCGCGACCTGGGACGCAACGCATCAGCTCGCCGTGACGGGCGCGGCGTTCTACGTGCACCTGAACGAGGGCGCCAGCGACGCGACGCACGACCCTGCCGGGCACGCGACGATGTTCGTGCTCGGCTCCACCTATCACTTCAGCGCCCGCACGTTCCTGTACAGCACCGTCGCGTACGTGCGCAACAGCAGCCAGGCGAACTTCTCGTTGTTCGCTACGTCGCGCGATGCAACGGGCGGCGCGAACACCGACCCGCTACCCGGCGAATCGCAGACGGGCGCTTATGTCGGCATCATGCACATATTCTGAATGCGCCGCTCAACCGTCTGACGAATGCACGCAAGCATTCCGTGTTCATTCCATTCATACATCGGCTTCATGCGCGTGCCGGAATGTGCTGCGCTGTCACGCGTTTCGAGTAGTGCTTCAGTATGCGGCGCCTGACCGCCCGTATCGCGCCGCGCGAGCGACTATTATTGAATCGGACACAGATTCAACCTGAGACGCAAGCCAACGAGATCACCACACGCACGCAAGATCGCGTGCGCATCGCATCTCTCCAGGTTCGACTTTGAACCGCGGCACTCGCACTCCTGCCGCTGACGGGCACGCTTGCAGCCCACGCTCAGCAGCCAATGGCACGAAGTGGTCAGTGAATGCGGTCAGAACGATTTCAACCTTGACGGAGGTGCACGATGAACAACCCCATCTACGAAGAGCGTCTCGAACTGCTTGGCCTGATCGCGCGCAACCTGCTCAACATCGACGCGCTCGACGAATATCCTGACCTGCTCGCCGCGCTGGAAGCGGCCTACGATGCCGGCCTGTGGGTCGGCCACAGCGTCGGCCGCAGCGAACATGCGTATGCCGTGTGAGATGCAGGCCGCTGTACTCGCTTTCGCGCGTGAGCGGCCCGCATGGTGGCTGGCGCGCCCCGAGTTATCAGGCGGCCTTGGCGCTGGGCGCCGTCTGCGGCGGCGTTGCTACGTGCGCGTCGCCCTTGGGCTGCTGCGCAATCTGCTCGCGCAGCTTGATCAACGCCAGCACGGTATCGATAGTCGGCGTCTGATGCCCAACCAGACGCCCCATCTCCTGCACGACGGTCAGCAACGGATCGATCTCCATCGGGCGTCCGGCTTCGAGATCCTGCAGCATCGACGTCTTGTGCGCGCCCACCGCGCCCGCGCCGTTGATGCGCTTCTCGACATCCACGCGGAAATGCACGCCGAACCGCTCAGCCACGTTCTGCGCTTCGAGCATCATCGTCTTCGCCACCGCGCGCGTGCCGACGTGGCTCGTAATGACATCGAGCGTCGCGTGCGTCAACGCGCTGATCGGGTTGAAGCACAGATTGCCCCACAATTTCAGCCAGATTTCGTCGCGGATGTTGTCGCGCACGGGCGCTTCGAGGCCCGCTGCCACCATCACATCGGAGAATGCCTGAACGCGCGCCGAGCGCGTGCCGTCCGGCTCGCCGATCGGAAACTTCTTGCCGTACACATGCTTGATCACGCCCGGCTCAACGATTTCCGCTGCCGGATAAACCACGCAGCCAATTGCGCGCTCGGGTCCGAGCTTCTTCCACTGCGTGCCGCCCGGGTCGATGCTCTCGAGCGTCGTGCCCGCGAACTCGCCGCCATGCTTGTAGAAGTACCAGTACGGAATGCCGTTGACGGCCGTGACGATCGCCGTCTCGGGTCCGAGCAACGGCTGCATCGAATCGACGACGCCCGGCACCGAATGCGCCTTCAGCGCGACGATCACGTAGTCCTGCGGACCGAGTTCGCGCGGGTCCGACGAACAGCGCACATTGACGAGCCGCTCGGTATCGTCCGTCAGAAGACGCACGCCGTTGCGCTGCATCGCGGCCAGATGCGGACCGCGCGCGACAAAACTGACCTCGGCGCCCGCGAGCGCCAGTTGCGCGCCGACATAGGCGCCAATCGCGCCGGCTCCATAAACACAGATCTTCATCTATCTGCTCCCATTCCAAGAAGTGATCGGTGAGATCGAGCCGGGGCGTCCATCGACGCAGCGCGCAACCGTCATGATCGATTCATCGTCGACTCATGTGAGATTACGTCCCCGGCTCAAGCATGTTGATTGCGTGTTCGGTGTGCGTGCGACACGCACGCTAGGCGACCATCTCCGGCTGCCGTGCGGCCGCAAGCTGGTTCGGCAATGCGCCGATGCCGTCGATCGACACGATGACCGTCGAGCCGTCCTTGATCGAGCCCACGCCCACCGACGTCCCGCAGGCGATCACATCGCCGGGCATCAGCGTCATGTCGTGCGAGATCATGCTGACCTGTTGCTCGGGCGTGAAGATCATGTCGGAGAGCGGATAGTTCTGCCGCTCGACTTCGTCCAGACGCGTGACCACATGCGCACTGCGCCAGTCGAAGCCGCGTTCGATCACGGGCCCGATACAGCTGAACGTATCGAAGCCCTTCGAGCGGCACCATTGCGCGAAATTCGGATCTTCGTTGAGCAGATCGACGGCCGTGACGTCGTTGACGCAGGTGTAGCCGAAGATGTATTCACCGGCTTCGTCGGCGCTCACGTTCGCGCAACGCTTGCCGATCACGATGCCGAGTTCGCCTTCGTACGCGATCTTGCCGCTATAGCCTTTCGGGCGGCGAATCGGCTCGCCTGGGCCGATCACCGACATCGGCGGCTTGATCAGAAAGAGCGGATGCGACGGCGCTGCCTTGCCGAGCTTCTGCGACAGCGCGTGAAAATTGTTCCAGAGCGCCACGACCTTGGACGGCACGCATGGACTGAGCAACTGCACGTCGTCGAGTTTCCACTGCCTGCCGTTGGCCGCGGCCTCGCCGAACATGTCGCCGTCGAATTCAGCAATACTGCCGTTATCGAGCACGCCAAAACCAATATGACCTTGCGGCTGCCGAAAGCGTATCCACGATGTCATCGAACCGTCTCCACAATGTTTTTATCGACCGACACGGTGAATACGCCCGCGTCACGAGTTTTCATGTTCAGATCGCGCCGCACGCCTTGAGCGCGTCGATCTGCGCGGGCGAATAGCCGAGTTCGGCCATCACCTCGTCGGTGTGTTCGCCCAAAAGCGGCGAGCGCGTGACGTCCGTCGGGCTGTCCGACAGCTTGATCGGGTTGCCCACCGTCAGATACTTGCCGCGCACCGGGTGATCCACCTCAA
>BBSL01000345.1 GCA_001319865.1 Burkholderia sp. E7m39
TATCCCTATGCTGACTGCGGTCCGATCACCGCAAAGGCGGCCCCGCGCGCAGCCGCGATTGCCGCGGCCTCGGTAGCGAACACCGTGTGATCGACGACCTGCTGGAATGGCAGGACATGGACGGGCGCCTCGGCGCCGTCGTCGAGCATGCGCACGCATGCAAACGCAGCCCAGCCGCCGTTATGGATGAACTGCATGGCCGACAGTTCGAGTTGATACGGTCCAAAGGTTTCTACACGCATCGATGTTCTCCGTGCTGTGCGCCAGGATGGCGCTCGACGTGATATGAACTGCGCGAGTGCAGGACGGCATGCACCGCCCTGGCCACAACCCGGAACAACAACGATCAGGCGCCGACGCGCGCCTCGAGTTCCGCGATGCGTTTGCGCAGAGTGCGGTCTTCCTGGAAGCGCGCGGTCTCGTCGCGGATCACCGCGACGATGCCCGTCAGTTCGCGCTCGTCCGAATACAACAGTGCAACCGTGAAAGCGATCGACAGTGCGCGGCCATCCTTGTGCAGCGCGGGCACGCGCAGCAGATCGTTGCCATAGCGCGTCTGTCCCGTCGCCATGGTCTTTTCGTAGCCTTCCCAATGACGCCCGCGCAGACGTTCGGGAATGATGAGATCGAGCGACTGGCCAAGCGCTTCTTCCTGCGTGAAGCCGAAGATGCGCTGCGCCGCGGGATTCCACAGCGTGATCGCGCCGTGCTTGTCGGAGATCACGACGGCATCGCCGATCGCGTTCACCAGTTGTTGAAAGTCGATGGCTGCTTGCATATAGGGGCTCGTGTGTAATTGGGCTCGCTGCCGCTCAGTGAAAAACAGCGCCGCGGGGGCGCTGTATCCGGTTGGGCTCCGTCGCACGGTGCAATGCGACGGAGCCCGTCGATATATGCCTGCCTCGCCTGTTACACCACCTTCGCTTCCTTCAGGTTCGCGATCTGCTCGAAGCTGTAGCCGAGACCCTTGAGCACTTCTTCCGTGTGCTCGCCGAGCAGCGGCGAACCGGTGATTTCAGGCTTCATGTCCGAGAACTTGATCGGGCTGCCGACCGTCAGGTACTTGCCGCGTGCCTTGTGGTCCACTTCGACGATCGTGCCGCTCTTGCGCAGCGATTCGTCATTCGCGATTTCCTTCATCGACAAAACGGGCGAGCACGGAATGTCGAACTTGCGCAGGATATCGACGGCTTCGAACTTGGTCTTGTCGGCGAGCCATTGTTCGATGGTATTGAAGATATCGAAGATGTGCGGCTGACGTGCCTGTGCCGTCTTGTAGTTCGGATCGTCGATCCATTCCGGCTTGCCGATGGCGCGGCAGATCGGTTCCCACGCGTGGCCCTGGATCGTGAAATAGATGTACGCGTTCGGGTCCGTCTCCCAGCCCTTGCACTTGAGCACCCAGCCAGGCTGGCCGCCGCCGCCCGCATTGCCGCCGCGCGGCACGACATCGGTGAACTCGCCGTGCGGATACTGCGGATACTCTTCGAGGTAGCCGACGCGGTCCAGACGCTGCTGGTCGCGCAGCTTCACGCGGCACAGGTTGATCACGCTGTCCTGCATCGACACGGCTACCTTCTGGCCCTTGCCCGTCTTGTCGCGGCCGATCAGCGCCGTGAGAATGCCGATGGCGAGGTGCATGCCCGTGTTGCTGTCGCCGAGCGCCGCTGCGCTCACAGTGGGCGGGCCGTCCCAGAAGCCCGTCGTCGAAGCCGCGCCGCCTGCGCACTGCGCGACGTTTTCATAGACCTTCAGGTCGTCGTAATGGTGGCCGTCGCTGAAGCCCTTCACAGACGCGACGATCATCTTCGGGTTGAGCTCGTTGATGCGCTCCCACGTGAAGCCCATGCGATCCAATGCGCCGGGCGCGAAATTCTCGACCAGCACGTCCGATTCCTTGATCAGCTTCTCGAGCACTTCCTTGCCTTCCTGCGTCTTCGTGTCGAGCGTCAGCGAACGCTTGTTGCTGTTGAGCATCGTGAAGTACAGCGCATCGGCGTCGGGAATGTCGCGCAACTGGTTGCGCGTCACGTCGCCCGCGCCGGGACGTTCGACCTTGATCACATCCGCGCCGAACCAGGCAAGCAACTGGGTGCACGCAGGACCTGCCTGAACGTGCGTGAAGTCGATGATCTTGACGCCTTCGAGTGGTTTGCTCACTTTTGTATCTCCGTGTTGGGCTGATGTCATTACTTTTTCATTGCCGCGCTTTGCGGGTTCAGATTGGTCAGGCGTCCGCTTTCCGTGCCGGCTGCTTCGTCGATGACGGCGTTGATCAGCGTCGGCTTGCCGGATGCGATGGCCTCCTTCAGTGCCTTGTCGAGTTCTTCGGGCGTCGTCACGTTGTAGCCGATGCCGCCGAAGGCTTCGATCATCTTGTCGTAGCGCGCGTCCTTGACGAACACGGTTGGCGCGACGTCCTTGCCGCCCGTCGGGTTCACGTCGGTGCCGCGATACACGCCGTTGTTGTTGAAGATGACCGTGCACACGGGCAGCTCGTAACGGCAGATGGTTTCGAGCTCCATGCCGCTGAAACCGAACGCGCTATCGCCTTCGATCGCGAGCACCTGCTTGCCGCTCGTCACGGCTGCGCCGATCGCGAAGCCCATGCCGATGCCCATCACGCCCCACGTGCCTGAATCGAAGCGCTTGCGCGGCTGGTACATGTCGATGATGGCGCGCGCGTAGTCGAGCGTGTTCGCGCCTTCGTTGACGACGTTGATGTCCGGGTTCGCCTTCACCACGTCGCGCAGCACGCGCAGCGCGCTGTGGAAGTTCATCGGCGACGGATTCTTCGCGAGCGTCGCGGCCATCTTTTGCAGGTTCGTATTCTTCTTCTCGCTGACAGCGTCGAGCCATTCCTTCGGCGGCTGCGGGAAGTTCTCGCCGACCTGATCGAGGAGCGACGCGACACACGAGCCGATATCGCCGACGATAGGCGCCGCGATCGCGACGTTGCTGTCCATCTCTTGCGCCGAAATATCGATCTGCACGAACTGCTTCGGCTTGCCCCACGTCTTGCCCTTGCCGTGCGCCAGCAGCCAGTTCAGGCGCGCGCCGATCAGCACCACCACGTCGGATTCGGCGAGCACGAACGAACGCGCAGCGGAAGCCGATTGCTCGTGCGTGTCAGGCAACAGGCCCTTGGCCATCGACATCGGCAGGTACGGAATGCCTGTCTTCTCGATGAACGCGCGGATTTCCTTGTCGGCCTGCGAATACGATGCGCCCTTGCCGAGCAGCACCAGCGGACGCTTCGCGCCCTTCAGCAGATCGATCGCGCGCTTGACGGAATCGGGCGCGGGCAGCTGGCGCGGCGCGGCGTCGATCACGCGGACGATCGACTGCTTCGCCTTCACGGCGTCGATGGTCTGCGCCAGCAGCTTCGCGGGCAGATCCAGATACACGCCGCCAGGACGGCCCGACACGGCTGCGCGAATCGCGCGCGCCAGGCCGATGCCGATGTCCTCTGCGTGCAGCACGCGGTACGCCGCCTTCGCGTACGGCTTCGCTGCGTTCAGCTGATCCATCTCTTCGTAGTCGCCTTGCTGCAGGTCGACGATTTCACGCTCGCTCGATCCGCTGATCAGGATCATCGGGAAGCAGTTCGTCGTCGCGTTGGCGAGCGCCGTCAGACCGTTCAAGAAGCCCGGCGCGGACACCGTCAGGCAAATGCCGGGCTTTTGCGTCATGTAGCCCGCGATCGCGGCGGCGTGGCCCGCGTGCTGCTCGTGACGGAAACCGATGAAGCGCATCCCTTCCGCTTGCGCGAGGCGCGCGAGGTCGGTGATTGGAATGCCGACCAGCCAAAAATCGTGTCGATGTCGTTCGCCTTCAGCGCGTCGATGACGAGGTGGAAGCCGTCCGTCGTTTGTTGTGCGTTCTGTTCAGCGGAATCCTGCGGTCTGATCTCAAGTACATCTGCCATGACGTCTCCTCCTTGGCCGGGTGTTGTGTGCGTCGTCGTGATATACAATATTCCAAACACAATATTAGTCAACGGGTTTTTGCAGGTGCCCGGCGATGCTGTTGCATCGCAAAAACGTCGTTTGAGCCTTGTGTCTGGAGGGTTTGGGCGCCTGAATCGTGCACTGCATCAAGCGTCCGTACGGGATAGTCCTGGGTCTTTTCGAGACCTCGGTCCTGGCTTAGTCGAGAAAATCGCAATGCGTCTCGACGTACAGCGCGAGATCGAGCGAATGCTGGCGCACCAACGTCTCGACACGTTCGGTATCGCGCGCTTCGAGCGCCTCGACGATGCGCATGTGGTCTGCGATCGAACGCGACGCGCGGTCGCTCTGCGCGATCGTCATGCGCCGTATCGCGCGCACATGCATGAAGATGTTCTTGATCGTGTCGAGGATGATCTGCGAGCCGGACAGTTCGACGAGCGCCTGGTGAAACGCGATGTTCACCTCGGAGTACTCCTCGATGTGATCGGTCGGTGCGGCGTCGCTGAAGTGGTCGAACATCGCGCGCAGCTTCGCGATCTCGTCGTTCGACGCGCGCTGGGTGGCCAGCCGCGCCGCGACGCTTTCGAGCGCGGCCCACATGCAGATCATCTCGACGATCTCTTTCTTCGTCTTGCGCAGGATGTAGACGCCGCGGCGCGGCACGGTGCGCAGAAAGCCTTCCTGTTCGAGCAGCGTCATCGCCTCGCGCACCGGGGTGCGGCTCACGCCGAGCGCCTCCGTCAATTCCTTCTCGTCCAGACGCACTTCCGCGCGCGAGTGATAGATGTCGGTGTTCGCAATCGCCTGCTTGAGTCGGGCGTACGCCTGATCGCGCAGCGAAGCCGTCGCGTTGATCGGCGTGAGATTCAGACTCAACGGGACCGCGCGGACGTTTTCTTGCGTGTCGGTGGACATGGTCGACGTGTCTCCTCGTTGTCGAAAACGGTGATGGCCGGGTTGGCGTTCGAGGCGCATCCGCGCGCTCGTTCGGCCTCGTCAGCGCCGTCTTGCATATGTGCAATACTGTATATCACATATCTTATCGACACCACTTCTCCTGCACCCTAGGTATGCAGCGGTCTTTCCATAAACGTTGATTGATGGTTTTCTAAAAAAACTTTAACTATCGTGAATCGATCGACGCGCCTATCCTGTTTTCACGCAATCGATGAAACGGAGGGGATGATGCGCAACGCACACGATGAACACACGAGCCACTACGACCGCTCGATCGACGCGCAACTGTGCGCGTTCAATAGCGCATTCGCCGACCTCGGTCTGCGTTTCCGCTGGGATGCACAGACGCTGACGTCGCTGGCGGCAATCGACGGCGAGCATGCGCGCGTCGTCGCTTATCTGCAGGCGCACCAGCCGCACCTGCTCAACGCATACAGCGCGGAGTTTCTGAGCGCCGCGATTCTCGCGAAGAAGAGCGCGCACACGCCCGACGTGCTGCCGACGCGCGTGGATATACCCAGCGACGGCGCACGCGCAAGCCGCTCGACGGGCTTCTCGTTCTCGCAGTACTTCGGAGACGACGGCGTGCCTGCTCTCGCAGGCGCCTGAGCGGCCCGCCGCGACCACGAAGCAGGCTCTGAAAAGTCTCCCGCGCGTTCATGCGCGGGAGACTTTTTTATTCGTATTTGGCGATGCGACGAACGCAAAGCACGCCAACGTCGCCGCCAACGCCATCGTCATCGCCGTTCACACGATAAAAAACAAGAAGCGGCGCATTGCCACCATCTGGCCATGCGCCGCTTCTGCTGTCATCCGTCATCCTGCCGCTGCGCGGCAGCGCGTCTTCACTCGCCCGAACTGGCGCTCAAGCGCGATGCGTTAGCCGACGATGCCGCCGCCGAAGTGCCCGACTCGATCCAGCGCGCGCGCATGGGCGCCAGCACGAATTTCGCCGACACGCCCGCCGCAATCGTGATCACAGCCGACACGATGAACACGAGGCTCCAGCCGCCCGCGCCCGACAACACCGACGCAATCGGCACCAGCAAGGCCGCCGTGCCCTTCGCGGTGTACAGCGTGCCGGCATTGGCCGCCGCATATTTGCTGCCGAACGTATCCGCGCAGATCGCCGGGAAGATCGAGAAGATCTCGCCCCAGAACAGGAAGATCAGCGCCGCGAAGGTCATGAACGCGTACGGGTTCTGGCCGTAATGCATCATGCCGAGCAGCGCGAGCCCCTCGCCGATGAAGATCGCGAACATCGTGTTCTCACGGCCGATCTTGTCCGAGATGAAGCCGCACAGGGGACGCGTGAAGCCGTTGCAGATGTTGTCGATGGACAGTGTCATCGTCAGCAGCGGCAGCGTCATGCCGAACATCGTCATCGGCAGCTTGGCGAGACCCCAGTCCTTCGCGATGGGACCGATCTGCGCCGTGGCCATCAGGCCGCCCGCGGCCACCGCCACGAACGACACATAGATCAGCCAGAACACGGGCGTCTTGATCATCTGGCCCGGCGTGTAATCGACCTTGCTCACCGCGAACTTGCGCTTGATGCCTGCCGTTGCGCGCGTGACCGGCTTGTTCAGCAGCAGCGCCAGCACGAAGATTGCCACGCCCTGCAAGATGCCGAAGAACAGGAACGTGTGCTCGTAGCCCTGCGACGAGATCATGTTGGCGATCGGAATCACCGTCACCGCCGCACCCGCGCCGAAACCCGCCGCCGTCAAACCGGCTGCGAGACCGCGCTTGTCCGGAAACCATTTCAGCGCATTGCCGACACACGTGCCGTACACGCCGCCCGCGCCGATGCCGGCGACGACCGAGCCGATATACAACTCTGTCAACGTGGTCGCGTGCGAGAACAGCATCCACGCGAGACCCGCGCAGATCGCGCCACCTGCCACGACGGGACGCGGACCGAAGCGGTCGACGAGCCATCCTTCGACGGGCACGAGCCACGTCTCGGTCAGAATGAAGATCGAGAAAGCCAGCTGAATCGATGCTTCGCCCCAATGGTGCCGCGCGTTCATCGGCGCGACAAAGAGCGTCCATGCATACTGAAGGTTAGCGACGAGCGCCATGCACAGCATGCCGATCACCAGCTGACTCCAACGGTTCGCGAAAAGACCGCTTCCCGTCGCCTGTCGGGTATTTCCATTCATGAGCAACGTCTCCGCTTTTCTAATGTGTTCGATGCCGGATGCGCATGACACGACGCGCCGCCTGCATCCGCCTTACTCGTACTTCTTCTACCCGGCGTTGGGGACCTTTCGACAGACCTGCGTAGTTAACCATTCAAACAGGTTGCGGTCTTTACATTTTTATTCCAACGGCCTGCGGATTAACCCGAATGCATCGTCTTTCGGGGGCAAACGCGCGCGTTAACCCTGAGTCGCAATGCTGATCGGGCGAACCCATCGTAAGGTCGCGTGCGCAATTGCGAATAATTAAAGTTACTTATCGAATGGATTCGCTATCGTTTATAGATGCGATGGCGTGGGACGCGCAGAGGAGCTTGCTGCTTGGCAATGAGGGAAGATGCGGACATCCCCGGAGTGGGATGTCCGCAGTCAATCGTGTAAACGGTCTGGAAAAAAGGGCGCGCCTTCTTCAGTCAAGAAAGTCGCAGTTGGCTTCGATGAACGCGGCGAGATCGAGCGAATGCTGACGCGTCAGCCGCTCGGCGAGTTCGGTATCGCGCTTTTCGAGCGCCTCGATAATGCGCAGATGGTCGACGATCGAGCGCGACGCGCGGTCGCTCTGCGAAATCGTCATGCGGCGAATCGCGCGCACGTGGATGAAGATGTTCTTGATCGTGTCCAGAATGATCTGCGACTTCGACAACTCGACGATCGCCTGGTGGAACGCGATGTTCGCATCCGAGTACTCGGCGATATGCTCGGCCGGCGTCGAATCGCGAAACTGGTCGAACATATGGCGCAGCTTCGCGATTTCTTCGTCGGTGGCGTGCAGCGTGGCAAGCCGCGCGGCCATGCTTTCGAGCGCGGCCCACATCTGCACCATCTCGACGATCTCGCGCTTGCTCTTGCGCACGATGTAGATGCCGCGGCGCGGTATCGTGCGCACGAAGCCTTCCTGCTCGAGCAGCGTCATCGCCTCGCGCACGGGCGTGCGGCTCACGCCCAGCGATTCGCTCAACGCGCGGTCGTCGAGTCGAATCTCTTCGTGCGACGCGTAAATGTCGGCGTCCGCGATCGCCTGACGCAACATCGCGTACGCGCGGTCGCGCAAGCTCGCGCTCGTGCCAATAGGTTGCAATGACAGGGTGAACGGCGTGGCCGCTGGCTGGCTGTCAAGTTCTGACGACATGCATCGCCTCTGATCCGGTCGGTGTAGAACGCACACCGTGGTTGGTTCAAGCGGCGTACTGCGCCGCGCCTTTTGTCCGCGTGAGATCTGTCACTGGCTTGCTCGACACGCGGGTCGTGATTGTATTTAGTATATCAGCGTGTGAGGTATTGTCGACGGGAGGCGCGCTGCAAAAGGCATCGAGCCGTGCGAAAGCCGTGCTCAGGGATTGGGAACCGTCGTCGCGGCAGCCGCCGTCAAGGCTTCGGTTACCGCCGACGCTTCATGCGGTGCTTCATGCGCGATGGTCCCGCATTGCAACCGGCCGTTGTCGCTGGATTCCAGTTCGGCGGCGTTGAGATTCGCGCAAGCCGCATCGACGATCGTGCCGATGTCGTGCCGGTTGCGCTCGCGCGCGGCATGCTTCATTTCACGCTGCAGCCAGCCGCTGAAACTGAAAATGGCGAATACGGCGACGGCTAACAGTACGGACTCGGTCTTGTTCAAACGCATCGTGGTTGTGGCTTTGCTTAAGGAACGGCCACTCACGTTATCGGCAATCGGGCGCAAAGCTTGAGTGCGAGTTCTCGTCGTAAAAGCCGTCGAACAGTGCGACGGGTGCATCGACGGCAAGCGGGGGGAACGGAAAACATCGGGCGAGATCGTGCATGGCGCTCGCGCGCGCGAGCCGCTCCAGGAACTGCTGCTTGATGCCGTGCCGCACGTCGCCATGCCGGTCGAGAAACTGCCCCCAAAGCGGCATGTTTTGAAAGCGCGACGACGATTCACGCGCCGTTTCCAGGTATCCCATGGGAAATAGCCGCCGATAAGCGGGCAAATGGTAAAGCCACGACGTGCCCAACACCCGCTGTATCGACGGGTGCGTTTGCTTCGCATGCGCGAATAACGCTCGCAATTCCGCTCGCCTTGCGCCGATGCATGCCCGGCTCAACGGCGAACATTCGGGCGATTGCGCATTGGCGAAATGCAGCCGCATGCAATCGTCGCCTGCATTCGCGTATGAAAAGCAGCCGAACGTCGCCACCAGAGAAGGCGGCGGCACAGACGGGCGCGTGAGAAAAAAGCGCCACGTCCAGTCGATCGGGTCCGTTGCGATTGCCAGACCGTCGATATACATCCGCCACACGGAATGATTGGCATCGAATTCCCGGCCCAAGCCAAAACGAATATAGAAATTCGTGTAATGCAATAGCACCCGATCCAGCGGCATGCCCGAAATGGCGGTCACATGTTCGGCGAACCGCCATTGCAGTTCGAAAAAAGCGCGGCTATATCGGAACACGCATCGCCCTTTGTGCAAATCGCGTTGAAGAATGGTCGCCAATGATCCTTTAGCTTGCCGACGGCTTCAATACCGCGACAGAAGCACACGCACGGCAGCGCGGCGTACCCCGTCACACGTCGACGATCACTTCGAAGCCGCCGTAGATCAGCCGCTTGCCGTCGAACGGCATTGGCATCACGTCGGGCTGAAGGCGCGGATCGGCCATCACCTTCTTCATGCCTTCGTCGCGGGCCGCACGCGAAGGCCACACGACCCACGAGAACACCACGACCTCGCCCGGTTCGCGCTTGACGGCCATCGGAAACGACGTGAGCTTGCCTTCCGGCACGTCGTCGCCCCAGCATTCGACGACGTTCAACGCACCGTACTCCTTGAACACGCCCGCCGCCGTCGTTGCGTGCTTGCGGTAGATTTCGCGGCTCTCTTCCTTGACCGCGACGACGAATCCATCCACGTACTTCATTGCGCTCTCCTTTTGGTCAGCGTTCCATCGCGTTTCATCGACGCCGGGCATAAAACAACGGCTCGCCCGGTTCTACACATACGACGAACGACGCGGCAACGAATCGACAGCCTGACGAAAAGTTTTCTATTGCACGCACTCGCGCCGCATCCGCTGCGGCTCGGCAATGGCCCGTGGCATAATCCGCGCAGCATCCCGCACCCATTTTTTCCTCCATGTCGAGCCGGTTCCATCGGAAGATTGGCTGCATCCTCGGGTTGCTCGCGATCCTGATGGCGACGCTCGCGCCCACTGTCTCGCAGGCCATAGCCGCAAGCCGCGGCGCATACGATCCCGCCTCCGCGCTCTGCTCCGCGCACACGGCCGCTGCCGCCGACACGCGCGAAGACGACCCCGCCGACGCCCACACCCTCGCCTCGCACTGGCATGCGTGCGGCTATTGCAGCCTTCTTGCGCATGCGCCCGTGCTACCCTCGGCGCCCATCGCCTTTGCGCTGACTGTTGCCGCGATCACGCAGCGCGTTCAGGCGCGCTTCGAAAGCGTCGCGCTCGCTGCACCGTTCGACGCCGCGCAGCCACGCGCGCCTCCCGTTCCTCTCTGAGCCGAAACGCAAACGGGCAACGCCAGCACAGCGTTGCTGTTTCCGCGCGTGCCGCCTTGCGTAACGCAAGCGGGCAACGCGCGCTCACGCTCAGGAAAAATCGATGAAGACGACTTTCGTCAGACGCGGCGCATTGCCATCCGCCTCGTTCGCCTCACATCCTTCGCTTGCCTCACTTGCCTGCTGCATGGCGGCAGCCTTGTCCTTCCCGTCGCTCGGTTACGCGCACGCCATCGCGGGCAACCGCGTGTTTCCCGCGACGATGGCCGTCGACGACCCCGGCGTCAGCGACGAACTCAATCTGGAATACGGCCACCAACGCGTGCGCGGCGACGACGGCGACCAGAGCGTCAATACCTTCAGCTTCGAATACGACAAGCTGATCACGCCGCGGCTCGCGGTATCCGTCGAAGGCGCGTACGCCGGGCAGAACAATCCGACCGCGCATGGCTTCGACAACTTCGGCGTCGGGCTCAAGTATTTGCTGTACGTGAACGAAGCGCACGAGTTCATGACGTCGATCGGCGTCGACGCGGATCTGGGCGGCACGGGCAGTCACGCGATCGGCGAAAGCTTCTCGACCATCTCGCCGACGATCGTCGCTGGCAAGGGCTTCGGCAACTTGCCCGACTCGCTCGCGTATCTGCGTCCCGTCGCGATCACCGCCGAAGCCGGCCCCGCCTTCTCGACGGGCGCGGGCCAGCCGAACGCATTCAACTACGGCGTGACCGTGCAATACAGCCTGCCGTATTTGCAGCAGCACGTGCATGACGTCGGCTTGCCGCAGCCATTCGCCAATCTGATTCCGCTCGTCGAGATTCCGTTGTCGCGCAGCCAGGGGCAAACCACGGGCACGGTGAATCCCGGCTTCATCTGGATCAACCGCTACGGACAATTCGGCGTCGAAGCGCAAATCCCCGTGAACCACGCGAGCGGTTCGCGCGTCGGGCTGCTCGTGCAGGCGCACTTCTTCTTCGACGACATCGCGCCGACCACCATCGGCAAGCCGCTCTTTCCATATTGAGGACACTCGCCATGAACATCGACACGACAGGCATCGCCGCGGCGCTCGCGCTGGGCTTTGCGCTGGGTCCGCTCGCCGCGCTCGCTCATGTGTTTCCGCAGAAGCAGGAGCCCGGCCCGGGCGCGACGATCGGAGCGCCCGCCAAGGTGAGCATCACGTTCGACGGCTCGCTCGAACCCGCCTTCAGCAAGTTGACCGTGACGGACGCGTCGGGCAAGCAGGTGAACACCGCGAAATCGACGGTCGATGCGCAGCAGCCCGACGTCGCGTCCGTCACGCTGCCCGCCCTGGCCGCGGGCAAATACACGGTGCATTGGGTGGCCGTGGCGCCGGACGGCCATCGCACGCACGGCGACTACTCGTTCAACGTGAAGTGACGTGACGAACCGCAAGCGCCGCACGCTGCCGCGAGCAGCGTCGCGCATCGTCCGAGGCAAAACGGGCGGGGACCGCTCTGCTGCAACGCAGGAAAAAATATCGTAAAAGATGGCCTCGACGAGCAAGGGGCAGGGACATCAGCCGTGTTGCGAAAGGCCGTGATACTGTCGCAGCAGTCGCCCTGCACGCTTGCCTCGCTGTTCAACCCGCTACGGAGTGTGCGTGAACAATCCGCTGATTATCGGCTTTGCGCTCGTCGCGTTCGACGTCGTGATCTGGCGCTGCGCCGTTCCTCAAAACGAAGTCGCGCGGCTGCTGGTGCGCCTGTGCATTTACGCGGGCTTCAGTGCGCTGCTGTTCAGCACAGGACTGAGTCCGTTCTCGCAGGCGCCGTATCCCGATTCGATGCCGCTGCACGTGCTCGGCCAGATACTCGAAGTGATCTGGTGGCTGATGGGCGCGCGCCTCCTGAGCCTCGCGCTCGACACGCTGCTGCTGCCCAAAAGGTGGCGCCGGCAGCGGCTCTTTCAGGACGTATTCGGCGCGCTGGTGTTTCTCGCGGCCGTGGTCGCCGCACTTGGCTTTGTGCTCGAGTTGCCCGTTCGCGGACTCGTCGCGACATCGGGCGCGCTCGCCATCGTGCTCGGCCTCGCGATCCAGAGCACGCTCAGCGACGTGTTCGCCGGCATCGTCATCAACACGACCGAGCCGTATCACATCGGCGACTGGGTTTCGATCGACGGCGTCGAGGGCAAGGTGGTGGAGATGAACTGGCGCGCGACGCATCTGCTGACGTCGCAGGGCAATATCATGATCGTTCCGAACGCGGTCGCCGCGAAGGCGAAGATCACCAACAACAACCGCCCGCCGACGCTGCACGGCGTGACCGTGACGCTCGAAATCACGCCGGAGGCGCGCCCGAGCGTCGTGCTGGCGGCGCTCGAACGCGCGCTCGCGGGCGCGCGCGCGGTGATCGCGGACCCGGCGCCGTATGCAATCGTGAAGCGGACCACGGTCATGTCGGTCCAGTACGAAGCGACCGGGTACGTCGACGACATGGGCAAAAAGCTGGCCGTCACCAACGAACTGTACGACCTGTGCTACCGGCAGTTGCAGGCAGCGGGGATCGAACTGCGTCCGCTCGGCGCACCGTATGCGCCGTCCGCGCCGGTGCAACCGACCGACGCGCGTTTGAGCCTGCTGCGTCGCGTGGAGATTTTCAACGCGCTGACGACGGATGAATTGAAGCAGCTCGCGCCGCTGCTGACGCGCCGCGAGTACGACCGTAACGAGAAGGTGATGTCGCCGGAGGTGGTTCCCGACCACCTGACGATCGTCGATTCGGGCGTGCTTTCCGTGGTGGCGGAAGACGCGTCCGGCCCCGTCGAAGTGACGCGTCTGGGGCCGGGCGATGCGTTGGGCGAGATGGGCCTGCTTGCGGGAATGCCGGCGCGCGTGACGATTTCGGCGCTCACGCGCTCGACGGTTTATCAGTTGAAGAAAGACGATCTGACGCCGTTGCTCAAGGACAAGCCGGACGTCGCACGGCTGATGTGTCAGATGTTGTCGCGGCGGCAGGATACGCTCGACAAGCTCGGGACGCCGACGCCCGTCGCGAGTTCGGAGCAGTCTGTTTTTCAATGGCTGCTGGATGGCATGCGGAAGTTGCATGATTTGACGTTTTGATTTTTTTGTCCGCGATGCCGGGACTGTTTGGGCGTTCCGCCCTTTGCGTGGGCATCCGCGTTGCGCCTTCGCGGCGCGGGCATCGCCGGTGTGTTGCCGTTTGCGCTGGCATCCGCGTTGCGCCTTCGCGGCGCGGGCGTTGCCCCTGTGCGGGGCATTTCTACTGTTGCACAGAGTTGCTTAGAGTGTCATAAGCCATAAAAATCAATCCCTTACGTTGCACAGAGTGGCCTAGGGTTGCATAGAGTGTCATACGGAAAGTGTCCTCTATGTGTCCTACGCTCCTCTGTGCAATGTCGTTCAACGACCTAGGGAGAGGGCTAAAAATGGCACGCGTCAACATCAACCGCCATTTCCTGCTGACCATCAAGGGCAACGGGAAGTCGCGCTACATTCCCGACGAAAAGCTGCGCGGCTTCTGTATCAAGGTATCCCAGATCGGCTCGGTCGCTTTCTATTATCGGTGGGACAAACCGCGCACTACTGACGGCAAACGTCAGCAAGGCATGTCCGAGCACGAGCAGCAGCTTGTGCGCGAACTGCTCGATGCGTTGATCGTCAAGAACCAGGTAGCCGGGGCCATTGCCCGCGTAGCCATCAACGAGAAGCCCGCGCGAAACACCCGCAAGTAGCGCTGGCTGATGGAGCGAAGAGCAAGCTGTAAACGAAGCGCGGGCCGTGAGTGCGCTAACACCCACGGCCCGCTGACCACAACCAGCTCACACAAGGAGTTGATATGGCTGACGCAAATCTTAATGCATTGCCCGCTCATCCCGAGCGCCGCGCCACCGTCCAGCAGCTCATGCGCTGGCGACCCTCGCCCAAACCCGGCAGGGAATGGCGTACACCCACGTTCTTTCCGTGGCTGCGCATCGCCGGCAAGTGGCTTGAACAGGCCGGCTTCCCACCCGGACAACGCGTAAGAATCGAGGTCCAGTACGGCCGCCTCGTTATCACCCCAGATTGAAACACTCCAGAAACAACAAACCCGGCACCTGCCGGGTTTAGCGTTGCTGCAACATCATTTAAACGCCTCTGGGATGTGCTCGCATTGGCGTTCCAAGTCCCAATCTAATGACTTCTTTTTGCGATCAAACCACGGGCAGCCCGCAGCAATCCATTGCTCTCTTTTTCTCCTGGCGCTTACCGGTGTGCAATCTTCGTAACCAAACTCTGTACCGCAACAAGGGCATATGTCCCAAGACGGGTCTTCACCATCATCCCCCCAAGGGGGATACGCCAGTTCATAGCCGCACACTCGGCAGTTATTTTTGTGCATTGAAGTAATCCAGATTAGTTGGGTAGCCGTGTTGAGCCGGATCAGGCTTAAACATCGTTCTCGGCGCTCCATCCTTAGTTTTCACGGCAAACGTATCTGACGATGGATCGTAATACAGTGTGTCACCATTGGGACGCGTCTTGATGAGTGTTCCCGTCGGCGGATTGTTCACAAAGTCCCGCGCTGCTTGAACATACTGCACCGAGTTCTGATACTCCGGGAACTCTCCACCGTGCTTGGTCGAATGGTCATAGGCGTTTTCAACGGGCGTCTTGGCTTTTGTTGAAGACCAGAAGGCGCTATTTCCACCGTCTCCACCCGCCATCGTAAAGACGTAATCCACCAGATTCTTGACCTGATCCGGAATGATCGCCGTGATCCAGTCATTCACGCTTTTCACATCCGGCATCGGAGAAATCAACGGCCCGGCCTTCATCGATGGATCAAGCTCGGTCGCTGGATCGGCAATGATGCCATCGTCTTTTCCACGGCTCTGGCCTGTGAAGCCCGGTAGCTTGAATCCTGCCAGCCATGCAGGCGGCGACGCCATCGGCGCCGCCAGCTGATTGTTCTCCACCTCAATCTGTGCCGCGCCTGTCGCTGTCGCCGCATTCGCGCCGCCAGCAGCCGCAACCCCGGCAACCAGACTGTTCACCAGATTCTCGCGTGCTTCACGATCAGCCGCTGACATGTTCGTGGTTGGCCCAAGCAGCGAGCCGATGACCGAGCTTGCGGCCGCCCCCATCGCTCCCGCACCGCACGCCTGACTACTCGCCGCAGCACCGGCGCACCCGACAATCGCATGCAAGGCGGCGCGAGCCGTATCGCTGTCCAGTGAATCGGCTATCTGTTTGACCTGGTTCGCGCCGATTTCCTGTATGTATGCAACGGCAGCGCTCTGCGCGAACTGTCCCATGCCGCCCGTCACATTACCGCCAGCCGCGACCGTCAGCGCGGTCAACACCTGACGATACGATCCGCTCGGCCCCCATTCGGCATTGAGCTGATCCGACTGCTGCTGCGCGGCCGCGCGCTGTTCCGGCGTCAGGTTCGGGTCATTGGTAGCGGCCTTGGCTGCGTCAGCCTCCTTCGCCCGGTTGTTCACGAACGTGCCAGCCTGATTGATGAACTGGCTGGTGATGTCGAAACCGGCTTCGATCTTGTCCTTGTCGAAGATCGGCGCAATCGTAGCCTGTGTGCCATTCGTATCGCGACTGATGCTCGCGACGGCTTCTTCGGCAGTCTGCCCGGTCAGTTGCTGCTGTTTCTCACGATCGGTGATATGGATCGCGCCACCACTGATCGCGCTTCGGGTAGTCGAACTGGCATCACCCGATGCACCCATCACGACAGGCGGCGCCATCGACACACCGCCCGCGCTCGGCAGCGTCATCCCCGGAACCGGATTCACGTTCGTCGCCGTCCCTGTTTGCGTCTTGCCGATGTCGCCGCCATACCCGCCACTGACACCGACCGACGAACCGCTATACGATGCAAGGTTCTCAATATCCGAATGCGTCAGTGTCGCGGTCGTCAGGCTGTTCAGCCCATTATCGACCGCTGTATCGCTACTCGCGATCACGCCGCCTTTAAGATCGGTATTGCCCTTGACGTTGATCTGGAAGCCACCATCGCCAGCCTTGATGCCGGACTGCTCAGTCACGCTCGCGTAGTTGCTGTTCAGCTTTTCCTGGTTGAAGTTCGCCGACACGCTCGAACTGCCCGCGCAGATCGGCGGCACACATACGCTCACCGATACGCCGCCGCTTGTCTGCTTCGAGTCGTAATGGCTCGTGTGCTGCAAGCTCTCTATGTTCAGGTTACCGCCAACATTCGCGACCACCTGCTGGCCGTCCGCCACCGCACCCTTGAGACTGGTGTCACCGCCTGACTGCAGCGTGAGCGTGTTGCCCGCGCTGACATGCGTGTTTGTCCACGTTGTATCGTCGCCATTGCCGCTCGCTACATCGCCGTTCGCCTGGCTGCTGCCGATCTGGATCGAGCCGCCCGCGCCAATGGCGCTGAAACTATTGTTCAGCGTGCCGACGTTGGCAAGCACCATGTTGCCGCCCGCCATGATCTGCGCCTGCTGTGCTTGCGGGCCTGCGATCTGATCCTGTTGTGTCGTGGTCGTCGTATCGCGTGCCGACTCGATGCGCTGATAGCCGTGGTGCGCCTGGTTGTCGCCGGCGTATTCGGTTGCCGGATCGTAATTGATGTGCGGATCGTAATCGTCCCAGTAACTGACCGTGACGGTTCCGTTGCCGTTGGTCGTGAGCGAGTTGTAGTAGAGGGTCTGCTGCTGACCGTTGACATTCACGACAAGCACGCGGTCTACCGCATTCGGGCCGCTGGCGGTCGATACGACATCGGCATTGCTGAACGTGGCGTTTAGCGGATTCTTGTAGCCGTTGTCCCACATGTCCTGCGTGCAATAGCCCTTGTCGCCATTGGTCGGCGTGCAGGCCATGTACTTGTCGCGCTTGGTCTGATGAATCGTCTCGACATCGGTCGTGACCGTCTCGACCGTGGGTGTGGAGCGCGTGTTGGTCAGCGTCTGCGTAGCGATTTCGATGTTGCCCTGTGCGTCGATGGTCGACTGGTCGTTCGTCACCGAGTTCGCGAGGTTCGCGAGCAGCCCGTTGCCGTCGCGCGTGGCGTCGGCCGCGATATTGATGTCGCCGAGGCTGAATATGTTCGCGCCGCCCGTGTTCGAGATGTCGGAGCCGTACAGATTAACGGCCGACGCTGCGGCAATGGCTGCCGCAGCACCCGTGTTCGCAATCGAACCGTCGTTCAGTGTGACCGTGTTGCCGACGATGGTCGCGACGTTCGAGAGTGACGCGCTGCGCGTCGTGACGCTATCGCCTTCAATGCGACCTTCGTTCGTGATCGCGTTCGCAGCATTGACCGTCGTGTTCGACGAATTGATGTCTGCGCCTGCCTGGTTGTCGACGTTCGTCGCATTCACGGTCAGCGCATTCACTGCGCCGAGCGTGCCCTGATTCGTGAAACTGCCGGCCGTCGTGAAGGTCAGGTTGTGGTTCGCCTGTATCCGGTTCGCGCCCGTGAGCGTGAAGTCACCGTTGACCGTGACCGTCCCGTCGTTGCCCGCGACGATGCGCCCATCGCCCGTGAGCGCGTTCGTCGTGACGCTCACGTTATTGTCGCTGCCGATTGCGCCGTTCTGGTTCGCCAGCATGCCGGTACGAATGCCGATACTCCCGCCGCTGCCTGTGTCGTTGCCGATACGGCCGTTCGTGTTGTCGAGCGTCGAACCGTTGAGCGTAATCGTCCCATCACCATGGATCGAACCGCCTGCATTGATGACGGCCGCGTTTGGACCATTGAGCGTCATGTTGTTCGCGCCTGAGAGCGTGCCGTTCGTGTTGTCGGCAAGCTGTGCGACGTTCAGCATCAGGTCATGACCCGCGACGATTTGCGCGCCGTTGGTGTTCGAAAGCGTCTGTGCATTCAGCGCGACATCGCCATTGCCGCCTATCGTGCCCGCACCGGCGACACCGCCGCTATTGCTGCTCGTGATCGTGCTGGCGCTGACCGTGGTTGCGCCGGAACCGGTGTTCGCGATGCGCCCGTTCGTGTTGTCGAGCGTCGCGCCAGTGACGGCGAGTGTTGCGTCTGTGCCGTCCGATTCGATCTGTCCGCCCGTATTGTCGATTGCGCCTTGCGCCGACACCGTCGTGCTGCCCGTGCCCTGCATCATGCCCGCGCGATTGGCGAGTGTGCTGCCGGACTGGACCGTGAGCGCTCCGCCCGCCGTGACCGTGCCGCCCGAGTTGTCGACGCTACCGCCCGCGACTGACACGCCGCCATTGCCGCCAATCAGGCCGTTCTGCGTGTTAGTAACCACGCCCGTCGCCGTAACGGTCGTTGCGCCCGCGCCGCCGTTCGCGATTGAGCCGCCGTCGTTAGTGACCGATTGGGCCGACATCGCGAGCGTATCGTTCGCCTGGATCGTGCCGCCTGCATTGTTGAGTGCGCCCCCGTCCGTGACCGACAACGTCTGCGCGCCGACGTAGCCGCCCGCGCTGTTATCGAGCGATGCAACCCGCAGCGTCGCCCCCGTTTGCGCCGCGAGCGTGCCACCACGATTCGAGACTACGCCCGCGCGCACGTCGAGCGCACCGTTTGTCGCGATCGTGCCGCCATTGTTCGACAGCGCGCCTGTCGTGACTGAAAGTGTTCCCGTGCCCGCGCTGGAAATCTTGCCGTTGTCGTTCGTGAGGGCGGCGGGGCCGAGCGTGAGACTGTCGGCGTTGGTCTGGAGTGAACCTCCGGCGTTCTCGAGCGTGCTGGTCACGTCGACAGTCGTCGCGGCAGTGCCCGTCTGTGTGATGCTGCCGCCGTGGTTGACGAGGTTCGTCGCGTGCAGCGTGAACTGGTTGGCCTGTGTCGTGCCGCGGCTGTTGTCGAAGGTCGCCGCCGTGATGGATGCCGCGATTCTCGCTGCGATGGCGTACGTGTTCGTCAGCGTCGTACCGGCTGACAGCGTCGCGTTGCCGTTCGCCGCGAGCGTGCCGCTGTTGAACAGGGTCTGCACAGCCGTTGCAATCAGGTTCTGGACGGCCGTAATCGAACCGGCGTTCGCGATCTGTCCGGTCTGCAACGCAACGTTCCCATTGCCGCCGATGCTGCCGCCCGTGCCGTTGTTCAGCAGGCCGCCGACAGAGAGACTCAGGCCGTCCGAATTGAGCGACGCAATGTGACCGCCCGTGTTGTCAACCGAACCCGCGTGCAGCATCTGTGCGCCCGCTGCCTGGATCGTGCCGCCCTGGTTCGAGACTGCACCCGTCACAGCCGTTGTCAGCGTCGAGCCTGAAACGATCTGGCCGTTGCGGTTCGACAGCGCGCCCGTTGTGATGGTCTGCGCACCGCCCGACGACAGCGAGCCGCTATCGTTCGTGAGCGTGCCCGCAGCGCTGGCGTTGAGCGTCGTGCCCGCCGTCGTTGTCGCGCCCGACAGGTTCAGGTCGCCGCCGTTGGCGGCAAGCGTCATCGCGCCTTTGGCCGATGTCGTGCTCCCGGCAAGGTTGACCGCCGAGCCATTCACTGACGCATTGCCGCCCGCCGCATTACGACCGGTCGCCGTGACCGCGCCTGTCGCGGAGACGAACAGGTCGCCGGACTGCGCCAGTGAGCCGTCGCCATTCACGCCCGCGCCGAGCGTGCCCGTCGATGCGACGCTGGCGGCAGTGACGGACGTGTTTTGCTGCGCGGCAAGCGTGCCCCTATTGGTGAGCGCGCCCGACGTGTTCGTGCTGACGCTTTGCTGCGCGTAGGTCGTGCCGCTGTTGTCGATGCCATCGCGCGCGCTCGCCGCGATGTTACCGCTAGCGTTCGTCTGTCCCGCGAGAACGAGCTTGCCCTGGGTCGTCAGGATCAGATCGCCCGCCTGCGCTGCGAGCACACCTTTGGTCGAGACACCGACGCCGTTTTCCGTACCCACCAGGAAAATGCGGTTGGCGTACATA
>BBSL01000346.1 GCA_001319865.1 Burkholderia sp. E7m39
TTTGCTGAACAAATCTTGCAAAATGTGTCCTGTGGGTGTCCTGCAAAATAGCAAGAAACTTCCACGAAAGCGGGGATCGAACGGGATCGCTTGTCAGGAAAGGGTTTGCGGGGAGAAGGGTTTTCCAGCAGAATGCCCCTGTGCGGGGCGGCACCTACTTTTCTTTGCCGGCTGCAAAGAAAAGTAGGCAAAAGAAAGCCGCTCACGCCGCCAATCCTTGACGCTTATCCACGGGCTCTCAACGTCCCCGTACTTCGTGCCCCAGCGAACTAGTGCAGGTGCGTTGCCCACGTGCTCTCTTACGCCTCACCCGCTTCGGCCATCCGTAAGACGGCTCGCCCCATCGCTGTTGCAATCTCCATGTGCGGCAAACTCTGTGTAGCTCGTCTCGCCGTACGCAACAGCGCAAAATTGGGAAATCCATCCGCAGCAATGTGTCCTGTGCGGCGCGAAGGTCTACACGAGTTTGCCGCACGGGGCGTGGGGACTTCGGTGGGGTATGCGCTGACGCGTGCGCGTGACACGGGTGAGGCGTGTGCCGATGCGATGGCAACATGCGCGTACTAGTACACTGCGATATGGAGTGTGGGGACGTTGAGAGCCCGTGGGTGAGTGCCAAGGATTGGCGGTGTGAGCCCGCTTTCTTTGCTTACTTTCTTTGCGGCGGCAAAGAAAGTAAGTGCCGCCCCGCACAGGGGCAACGCCCGCGCCGCGAGGCGCTATCGCGGATGCCCACGCAAAGGGCAAACACGCAACGGCAACGCCCGCGCCGCAAAGGCGAATCGCGGATGCCCGCGAAACGGCAAAGCAAAACACCGCCTCACGAATGCCCGCGCCGCAAAGGCGCTTAAAAACCGACCGCGTTGCAGACAAAAAAGGCCAGAAATGCTTCCCCCGTCATTAGAATGCCGCGCGCTAAGCAAAACCTACGACACCAAACGCATCGTCCTCGACCAACTCGACTTCGCGCTCGGCAAGGGCGAATTCATCGCGATCATGGGCGACTCGGGCGTGGGCAAGTCGACCTTGCTGAACCTGATCGCAGGCCTCGATCGCGCGGACAGCGGCGACGTGCTGATCGACGGCATGCCCATCTCCTCCCTCGATGACGACGCGGCCACGCGCCTGCGCCGCCAGAAGCTCGGCTTCGTCTTTCAGGCGTTTCACGTGCTGCCCCATCTGACGCTCGCACAAAACGTCGCGCTGCCGCTGCTCCTGAACGGCCGCGCAACGCAGCGGGCGAGCGAAATGCTCGCGGCCGTCGGACTAGAAGGACGCGACGACCATCTGCCGCGTCAGCTGTCGGGCGGCGAACTGCAACGCGTCGCGATTGCGCGCGCGCTCGTGCATCGCCCGGCCCTCATTCTCGCCGACGAACCGACAGGCAATCTCGATCCCGATACCGCGCACGAAGTGCTCGCGCTGCTGCGCGAAGAAACAAAGGCGAACGGGGCAGCCACGATGATGGTCACACACTCGGAAGCGGCCGCCGCCGTCGCCGATCGCGTGCTCGTGCTGAGCGAAGGCAAACTGCATGCGGCCGACTCCCGCTCGCGCGATGCGCTGTACCCCTCGCACCCATGACGACATCGATGCAGGCATGAACGACAGCCTCAAGGAAAGCACGCGCGACGGTATCCGTGAAGCGGCGCCAGGCGCCGACACGCGCAGCGCCCCGCGCCACGGTCTGCGCACGCTCACGCGCTGGCTGCTGTCGGCCGAATGGCGCAGCCACAAAGGCCGTGCGCTGATCGCGATTGCAACCATCGCACTCGGCGTCGCGCTCGGCTATGCCGTGCAGCTCATCAACAGCGCGGCCTTCAACGAGTTCTCGGCGGCGGCGCGCAGCCTGTCGGGCCAGGCGGATTTACAGGTGCGCGGCGCGCAGCCAACCTTCGACGAACGCCTCTATCCGCAACTCGCCACGCAGCCGGGCGTCGCGCTCGCGAGCCCCGTGCTCGAACTCGACGTCACCGTGCCGGGCCGCACCGCGCCGCTCAAAGTGCTCGGCATCGATGTGTTTCGCGCGAGCCGCATCGCGCCCGATCTGACGGGCGCGACGGCCAGCGACACGCCGCTCGACGCGCTCGCAGGCGACGCGATCTTTCTCTCGACGGCCGCGCAGCAGTGGCTCGGCGTTCGCGTCGGCGATACGGCGACGCTGCGCAGCGGCACGTCCGACGTGCATCTGCGCGTCGCGGGCGGCATCGTCAGCGCGCGGCCCGGACAGCGGATCGCCGTGATGGACATTGCTGCCGCGCAATGGCGTTTCGGGCGCGTGGGCAGGCTGTCGCGCGTCGATCTGCAGCTCGCGCGCGGCGTCGATCGCGAACGTTTCCGGCGCGCGTTGCAAGACCAGCTCGGCAGCCGCTTTGCCGTGTCGGAGACGCGCGATGTCGAAAGCCGCACGGACCGGCTGTCGCGCGCGTACCGGATCAACATGAATGTGCTCGCGCTCGTTGCGCTGTTCACAGGCGCATTTCTGGTGTTCTCGACGCAGGCGCTCGGCGTCGTGCGCCGCCGCGCGCAATTCGCGATGCTGCGCGTGCTCGGCCTGACGCGCGCGCAATTGCTGCGGCAGATTCTGCTCGAAGGCGCGCTGCTCGGCACGCTCGGCTCGGTCGCGGGTATCGCGCTCGGCTTCGCGCTCGCATCGTTGGTGCTGCGCTTTTTCGGCAGCGATCTCGGCGGCGGCTATTTCCCCGGCGTGCAGCCGAGCGTCGGCTTCGAGCCGCTCGCGAGCGCGATTTTCGTCGCGCTCGGCGTCGGCGTGGCGCTGCTCGGCAGTCTCGTGCCCGCGCTCGAAGCGGCGCGCGCGCACCCCGCGCCCGCGCTGAAGGCGGGCGGCGAAGAAGCCGCGCTCGGCAAGCTGTCGACGCCGTGGCCCGCGCTCGCCTGCCTCGCGCTCGGCGCGGCGCTGACGCAAGCGCCACCCGTCTTCGACGTGCCGATCGCGGGCTATCTCGCCGTCGCGCTGCTGTTGATCGGCGGCATTGCGCTGATGCCGCGCGTGACGTCAATGCTGTTCCGCGCGCTGTCGGCGGCATCCGCTTTACAGCGACACCCGCAGCGACGCCCGCGACGGCGCTCGCCCATGATCGCGCTCGCGCTCGCGCGGCTCGCCAATGCGCCGGGGCAGGCGTCGATCGCGATGGGCGGCGTGCTGTCGAGCTTCACGCTGATCGTCGCGATGGCGATCATGGTCGCGAGCTTTCGCGTGTCGGTGGAAGACTGGCTCGCGCATCTGCTCTCCGCCGACGTCTACGTGCGCGTCGCGCCGAACGGCGACACGGGCGGGCTGAACCTGCAGCAACAGGCGCAGGTCGCGGCGGCGCACGGCATCCGGCACGCGGCGTTCGCGCGCACGTCGCAACTGACGCTCGATCCGTCGCGGCCTGCCATCGCGCTGCTCGCGCGCGAAATCGATGCCGCCGATCCCGGCGCGACGCTGCAGATCACCGGCGCGGTCTTACCGCCGTCCGCGTTGCACGAAGGCGAGACGCCCGTGTGGGCGTCGGAGGCGATGGTCGATCTGTACGGCTATCGCGTGGGTGAACGGCTGACGCTGCCGATCGGCGAACGCGGCGCGACGGTCGTCGTCGCGGGAATCTGGCGCGACTACGTGCGGCAGACGGGCGCGCTGCAAATCCGGCTCGCCGACTATCGGCGTTTGACGGGCGACACGGGCGCCACCGATGCCGCGCTCACGCTCGAACCCGGCGTCAGCGCCGCGCAGGCCATCGCGGCATTGCGCGCGCTGCCGTTCGCGAACGCGCTCGACTTCTCGCAGCCCGGCGAGATTCGCGCGCGCACGCTGACCATCTTCGATCGAAGTTTTGCCGTCACGTATCTACTCGAGGCCGTTGCGATCGTGATCGGGCTGTTCGGCGTCGCCGCGACGTTTTCTGCGCAGACGCTGTCGCGCTCGCGCGAGTTCGGGATGCTGCGCCATGTCGGCGTGACGCGCACGCAGATCCTCGCGCTGCTCGCCACGGAAGGCGGCCTGCTCACCGCGCTCGGCATTGCGATGGGCTGCGCACTCGGCTTCGCGATCAGCCTGATACTCGTGTTCGTCGTCAATCCGCAGTCGTTTCACTGGAGCATGTCGCTGCACGTGCCGTGGGCGCTGCTGTCGACGCTCGCGCTCGTGATGCTCGCTTCGTCGTGTACGACGGCCGTGCTGGCAGGCCGCCGGGCCGTATCCGTCGATGCCGTGCGCGCCGTCAGGGAGGACTGGTGATGCGCCGCGCCCTTGCTTTGCTGTCCGTGCTTGCGTGCGCGTGCGCGTGCGCGTGCGGCGCATCGTCGGTGCTGGCGGACGGCAACACGTCTGCACAGTTTGAGGCCGTCGCGCCCGGCAAGCCCATCGACCTGCCGCGCGACACCGGCGCGCATCCCGCGTTTCGCACCGAATGGTGGTACGCGACGGGCTGGCTCGACACGCCCGACGGCCAGCCGCTCGGCTTCCAGATCACGTTTTTCCGCTCGGCGACGGGCCATCCGGCAAACGACCCGAGCGCGTTCGCGCCGACACAATTGATCATCGCTCACGCCGCACTGAGCGATCCGAAGCTGGGCCGGCTGGTGCACGATCAGAAGATCGCGCGGCAGGGCTTCGGCCTTGCGTATGCGAAGGCCGACAACACCGACGTGCGGCTCGACAGCTGGCGCATGGTGCGCGCGGCGGACGGCCACTACGACGTCACCGCCGACGCCGCCAGCTTCGCGCTGCACCTGACGTTCACGCCGACCCAGGCGCCCCTCGTGCAAGGCGCGAACGGCTACTCGCGCAAGGGACCGCGGCCCGAACAGGCGAGCTACTACTACAGCGAGCCGCACCTGCGCGTGACGGGCAGCGTCACGCGTCCGGCCGCCGATGGCGCGGGCCACGCCGACACGTCCACGGCCGTGACGGGCAGCGCGTGGCTCGATCACGAGTGGTCGAGCACGCTGCTCGCCGCCGATGCCGTCGGCTGGGACTGGCTCGGCGCGAATCTGGCGGACGGCGCGGCGCTGATGGCGTTCAAGGTGCGCGCCGCCGACGGTCATGCAGTCTGGGCGCACGCCGCGCTGCGCGCCGCCGACGGACACATCACGCAATACGGCCCCGGCGACGTCGACTTCACGCCGACGCGCCAATGGCGCTCGCCGCGCACGGATACGCCGTACCCCGTGGCGACCGTCGTCCGTACGGGCAACCTTCACTGGCAACTGACGCCGCTCATCGACGATCAGGAACTCGATTCGCGCGACTCGACGGGCGCGCTCTATTGGGAAGGCGCCGTCACGCTCTCGCGCGACGGCCGGCAAGCCGGGCGCGGCTACCTCGAGCTGACGGGATACGGTAAAAAATTGACGGTCGAGGGACGCTGAGCGTTGTCACACAAGGGCGCGCGCGAATTTAAGGGTTAACCCTCCATTTTTTGGAAGAGTCACTTCCACCAAGGGGTCTTAATCTTAAGCGGCTACATACCTACACTGCCTCCATACCGATTGCAAACAGGGCTGTTTGCAACGGCAAAGCAAAATACTGGAGGTTCATCATGAAGTCGCTGATCAAGGCTGTTGCCATTGCTGCCGTTCTCGCTATCCCCGCTGTGTCGTTCGCTCAGTCGAACCAGCCCGTGACCCGCGCGCAAGTTCGCGCGGAACTGGTCCAGCTGGAAAAGGCGGGCTACCGTCCGGGCGCAGGCACGGAAGCGCACTATCCCGATGAACTGCAAGCTGCCCAGTCGCGCGTGAACGCGCAAAACGGTGCAGCAAGCGGTTACGGCGGCATCGCGAACAGCGCATCGCAATCGGGCGGCTCGCGGGTGTCGTCGGAGGACTGGTTTGCGATGTACGGCCGTCCGTAAGTCAATGACGCAGGTCGCGGCGACGGCATCGGCGGAGGTTTCGTAGACGCTGTCGCTGTGGCGGCTTGCCGGTCGCGCGATGAGTATCTATCCACAGAATCTGTTGAGAGCACTGTGGAAAAGCTTGGGGCAATAGCGCCAAGTCACTGATGCGACTGGGATTGCCGGTCGAGGTGCTGCACGCGTCAAACGCTGCGCGTACGCAAGCGTCGAGCGGGTTTAATGCCCGGGGATATCCACAGATTCCGTGGGTAAGGCTGTGAGCAACTCGCGCACGACCAGCGCAAGTCATTGACGCAATTCAGTTTGCCCGACCTGCATGCACGTTAGCGTCGCTCGCTGGCGGTTGCCGCGTGTCGCGCGCGAGATGCGGTTGTCCACAGTTTTTGTTGGCAAAGCTGTGGGTATCCTGAGCACGGCATCCGCAAGCGCTTGATCCTGATGGGATTGGCGGCAGTGCATGCACGCTGCGATTGACGTGTCGCCCGCGCGTCGCAGCCGGTTGTCCACAGATTTCGTGGGTAAGGATGTGGACAAGCTGAGCACACCACGCACAAGTATCTGTTGCGAAAGGAAGATCGGATCGCGAGCACGTGCGGTGCAACGGCCGTCATGCGCTGTGTACCGTGATGCGAAGGATCGTCGGCTAGAATTCCCGGACCATTCATCCAGGGCCTTCGACGCAAGGCCGATGTGACTGACCACGGGAGCCCCTCATGCCATACGATCCGCAGAACCCGTTTGCCCGCATCCTGCGTGACGAACTGCCGTCCATCCGCATTTACGAAGACGAGCACACCGTCGCGTTCATGGACATCATGCCGCAGGCCGAAGGCCACGTGCTGGTGCTGCCGAAGGAGCCCGCGGCCGAGATATTCGAGCTGTCCGACGATGCCGCCGCCGCCGCGATCCGCACGACGCGCAAGGTGGCCGTTGCCGTGAAGGCGGTGCTCAACCCGCCCGGCATGATGATCGCGCAGCTGAACGGCGCGGCCTCCGGGCAGACAGTGCCGCATGTTCACTTTCACGTGATTCCGCGCCACGACGGCATTCCGCTCAAGATTCACGCCGCCGAGCGCGCCGATCTCGATGAGTTGCGCGCGCTCGCCGAGCGCATCAAGGCGGAACTGAACAAGTCCGCCTGACGCGAAGCGCCGCAGAGGCGGCGTCAGCCCGGACGGCGAAAGTCGTTATCGACCCACGACGCCGCGCTCGCCCGGCTCAACTTGAAGCTTGGCGCGACTTTCACTTGCGCGAGCTGTTCGCCGAACGGATCGAATGCCGTGAGCAGCGCGTAAGGATCGTGTTCATCGGGGATGATGTCGAGCGTCACTTCGACGCTCACGTCGCCCGACTCCACCACCAGCCGCTTGTGCAACTGCGCGTGCAGTTGCTGCTCATGCCGGCGCAGCACTTCCGACGCCGTCTTCACGAGCGTGTTGAACGCCGACACGTCGAGCGGCTTGGGATTCTTCTTGTCGCGGCCCATCGTCCACGGGCCCACCAGCGCGGGCTCGGCCTCACCATCCTTGACCATCTCGACGGCCCAGCCGTCGTCGTCTTCGTTCTTGATGACGCGCGCGGTCCAGCCGTTGTCGTGCCACAGGCGGTCTTCGTGTACAGCTTCGGACGCGCTGTCGGCGTCGGATTCGGGGAGTTGCGTGTCGGTCATTGCGGAGCGTTCGGGTTGTGGGGCGCGGCGCATCGGCGTTGCGCGCCTCGTGCGAAAACCGGCATTTTACCCGCGCTCGCTGCGCCAACGGCTCTCCTATAACCAATGGACAAGTCGCCGCGCGATTTACCGCTTAAATCAAAGTTCAATCAATCCGGCAATCAAATTGCGAAACAATCAATTGCGTATCGAACAATAGAAATCATGCGTATTTAGAAATGGCAAAAAAAGCGGCCCGAAGGCCGCATAAAAAAAAGATAAAAAAGACTACCCTTGGTCAAGGGGTAATATGCATTCTATAAGCTGGAGCCGGTCCGAGCGAGCGCATCAGGTAGAAGAGTACCTTTCCAAAAATCGCATGAATTGGCGCTTGCAATTGGTCCGCGGAACGGCTTTTATCGGGTTAACCCGCCTCAATTTCAGCCTTCGACGTCGCGTTGTTGCAACAATGTGACAATTGACAAGCCCTCATCATCGCGCGCCCGCGGGCCAAAAAATCCTTTAAAGAAAAATACTTAGCGACGTTATTTCTTCTGTTCCCGATTCCGGAAATGATTGTTGCGCCAAATTAAAGTAACCGATTCTCCATTAGTAATACACTTCGCTCCCCGACTCGACAGAACGCATCCAACGCGTTTTCTGCATTGGGATCTTCACGCAAAGTCTCGGAGTAATAAAGCATGAAAAAAACCCTTATCGTCGCGGGCATCCTCGGCGCGTTCGCGGCAAGCGCCAACGCACAGAGCAGCGTCACCCTGTACGGCACGCTGGACGCCGGCCTCATCTACACGAACAACCAGGCTGGCCACAGCAACTGGCAGCAAGGCAGCGGCTCGGTGTCGGATACCTACTTCGGTCTGCGCGGCAGCGAAGATCTCGGTAACGGCCTGCACGCAATCTTCACGTTGGAGAGCGGCTTCAACCTGAACAACGGCAGCTTCCGTGAGAACAACACGCTGTTCAACCGTCAGGCGTACGTCGGCCTGCAAAGCGACCAATACGGCGCGCTGACGCTCGGCCGTCAATATGACTCGGTGGTCGATTACCTGGCGCCGCTGTCGGCTGCGGGTTCGGGCTACGGCAACAACCTGGCCGGCCACCCATTCGACAACGACAACCTCGACAACTCGTTCTCGATCAAGAACTCCGTCAAGTACACGAGCGCGAACTACGCCGGCCTGCAGTTCGGCGGCCTGTACGGCTTCTCGAACAAGGCGGACGGCTTTGCCGACAACCGGGCGTGGAGCGCGGGCGCTTCGTACAAGAACGGTCCGTTGAACGTCGCGGCAGCTTACCTGCAACTGAACAACGCAGGCAGCAACAACACGAACGGCGCGATCTCGGCCGGCGCGGGCGGCGCGGCGCAGCTGGCTGCGCAGACGCAACGCACGTACGGCGTCGGCGCGAACTACACGTACGGCCCGGCGACCGCCGGCTTCGTGTACACGCACTCGCAGATGGACAACCTGCAGAGCGCGAACGTCGGCGGCACGTTCATCAACGGCCTGTCGGGCACGAACCTGCACCTCGACAACTATGAAATCAACGGCCGCTACGCGTTCACGCCGGCGCTGTCGGTTGCCGCTGCGTACACGTTCACGGACGGCAAGGTGTCGGGCTCGAACGGCGAAGGTTCGCCGAAGTGGCACACGGTTTCGCTGCAAGGCGACTACTCGCTGAGCAAGCGCACCGACGTCTACCTGGAAGGCGTCTACCAGCACGCTTCGGGCAGCCTCGGCGACTTCGGCGCAAACGTCGCAGCGATCAACACGCTGACGCCGTCGTCGACGCAAAACCAGACGGCCGTCGCAGTCGGCCTGCGTCACCGCTTCTAAGCCTCTTCCGACGACGCCATGTCTCTGTGCAGCGGGTGACGATCCGCTGCGGCCATCGCGGTCATCGACGAAAACGCGCGCGTGCTGTTTAACGCGCGCGTTTTTTTATCTTCGACGCGACAGTGTTTGCTCTACCAACGTTTCTTCGACACGTTCTGCAACAATTTTTATTCGGTTTACTAATGATCTGACGGCACCGGACGTTAAATGCTCACAAGCGCCAGATATTTCCCACAAGGCGCCCGAATGAAAAACAACATCGGAGAGCATATGACGACGACATTCCAGCGCGCGAGCACGCTCGCGTTGATGCTGGCGGCGAGTTCGGCCGCACATGCCGGTCTGGATTGCAGCGGCTCGCACGGCGGCTGGCAGTGGCAGACATCGGATAGTTGGACGGGCACCGACAAACTCGGGCATTTCGCGGTATCGGCGCCGTTCGGCGCGATCGGCGGATATCTGATGCGTGACACGGCGCATCCCATTGTCTACGGCACGCTGATCGGCACGGTGCCCGGACTCGCGAAAGAAGTGATCGACGGCACCTGCCGCACCGACGGCTTCTCGTACAAGGATCTCGCCGCCGACGCGCTCGGCGCGCTGACGGGCGCGGCGCTGGCGCACTGGGCGATCACGTATCGCAGCAATGCGCACGGGACGACGGTGGGGCTGGCGTACACGAACCGGTTCTAGGCATCGTCGCCGACGGCGGAACTCGCGACCGGTTTCGAAATGTTTTCTAACACGATGCCGCATTCGCACATGAGGCGCGCCGGTATACTTCAAGCTGGGACGTGTTTGCAATCGTTGACACTCTTTCGACGATAAGCGCGCCCTCGGCGCAGTCGGCTTCTTTCGCGAAGCATCGGTGTTGGCTTGCGCCGCAGCACAAGGACGCCGACGACAATCATGAAACGACTCATTCTTCTCGCTCCCCTCGCCATCCTCGCCGCGTGCGGCTCGTCGCGCGGCCCCGAAGGCAGCGCCTCCGCCGAACCGATGGTGTACGTGTCGTCGGCGCGCCCCGTGTCCGACATCGCGCGCTGCCTCGACAGCCGCCTGTCGCGCGTGCATGCATCGAAGGCCAACGGCATCACCGATCTGACGATTGGCTCGTCGTCGAACGGTTCGTATTTCATTACGCTGACACCTTCGGGTCACGGCTCGGTGATCAAGGTCGTGCGCGGCTCGGGCGACGATCCACCCGAGGAAGAAATGCGCTTTGCGATTGCGCGTTGCGCGACTTGATGTGTAAGTCTTCGTAACGGCACGATCGCCAGCCATAGCCCGCGCACGTCGCGGGCTATTTTTTTATGCATGCTTCTGCGAAGATGGCCGCCCATCTTTTTCCGCGCCCACCGGCAGCGCGACTTCAATGGCATCGAGCAACGCACATCACGCGACGGGCTGGGCGGCCGGCATCATCTCGGCGGCGCTGGCGGCGCAGCACGGATCGCACGGTCCGTTTCACGTGTGGCTGTGGCTGGCGTTCGCCGCGGGCGTCGCGGGCGCGACGGCGCCGGACTGGCTCGAAGTGGCGTGGTGGTCGCGCAAGAAGCGTTTATGGATCACGCATCGCACGGCGACGCACTGGGGGCTCGGCTGGCTCGCCGCGTTGTTCTTCGCGTGGCACGCGATGCCGCATCATCCCGAGGCCGCCGTCGCGTTTGGATTCGCATGCGGCGGCGTGATGCACCTGCTCGCCGACTGGCCGAATCCGCTGGGCGTCCCCTGGATTCTCGGCCGTCATTCGCTGAACCTGTGGAACAGCGGACATTGCGACTTGCTCGTCGTCGCGGCGTCATGGGCGGGCGCGTGGTTCGTCGTTTCGCACGTGTGGATGCGCGGCACGGCACCATTGACGATGCTGAAGCACTTGCTATAGCTTTCTCGTCTCATACAAAAACGCCTTCCAGCAAGGCTCAAAACGACACAGGGAGACACGCATGGAAGACCTCTTCCGTTCCGTGAACGCATTGTTCGCCTTCATCGCGCCGATCTCGGACTTTCTCTGGGACTTCCCCACCAACTTTCACGCATACGCCCGCATTCCCGTGCTCGGACAGTTTCCGTTCGCGATCCTGCTGCTGGTCGGCGTCGGCGTTCACTTCACGATCCGCACGCGCTTCATCCAGACGATGCGCCCCGGCGACATCGTGCGCATCATGCTGCGCAGGCAATCGTCGCTTACGGGCGTGAGCGCGCTCGCTTCGTTCATGCTCGGACTCGCGATGCGCGCGGGTCCGGGCAATATCGTCGGCATCACGGGCGCGATTTCCGTGGGCGGGCCGGGCGCGTTGTTCTGGATGTGGGTCGCCGCGTTCTTCGGCATGGCGACGGCCTTCATGGAGTCCACGCTCGCGCAGTTGTTCAAGGAGAAGAAACACGACGAGTTCGTCGGCGGGCTGCCGTTTTATGGGCGGCGCATTCTCGGCGACAGGCGGATGGTCGGCACGTTTTTGTCGCTGGTGTTCATCGTCTACGCGCTCTTTAACGTGCCGCCGCAAACCTTCAACGTGTTCACCGCGATCGGCACGATCGCCGATACCGTCGCGGGCACGCATCTCGCGCGCCAGTCGGGCGTCTACTACGCGATCGCGGCGTGCCTGATCGCCGCGTGCTCGTTCATCATCATGGGCGGCATCCGCCGCGTAACCGCTTACACCGATGTGCTCGTCCCCATCAAGGCCGCGCTGTTCTGCCTGATGTCGCTCGTCATCATCGCGATCAACCTGCCGCTGATTCCATATTTCTTCCGCGAAGTGTTCGTCGGTGCGTTCGCGCCGCATGCGCTGTTCGGCGGCGCGATTGGCACCGCGCTCGCACAAGGCGTCAAGCGCGGGCTGATGTCGAATGAAGCGGGACAAGGCACGATCACGATGGCGGCCGCGATCGCCGACAACGATCACCCGTGCGAACAGGGCTTCGTGCAAAGCCTCGGCGTGTTCTTCGACACGATGGTGATCTGCACGATGACGGGCTTCATCGTCGTGATGGCGCACGTGTGGACGGGCAGCGTCGACGGCCAGGCGTGGGAATCGGTGCGCGCGTCGAAGATCACCGTTTATCTCGCTTCCGTGCAGACGCTGGTGCCCGCGTCCGTCGGCAATCTGATCCGCATCACGATGTGCGTCTGCTACGGCCTCTTCGCGTTCACGACGCTGCTCGGCATGATTTCGTTCGCCGAAATCTCGGCTAACTTCATTTCGCGCAGCCGTGGCTTCATCGTGGGCATTCGCGTGACGGGCTCGCTCGTGTTCGTGCCGTTCGGCGCGCTGACCGTGCTGGCGGGACTCGAACTGCCGAACCTGTGGGCACTGTCCGACCTGATGAATATCGTGATGGTGCTGCTGAA
This sequence comes from Burkholderia sp. E7m39, assembly GCA_001319865.1. Taxonomy (GTDB): domain Bacteria; phylum Pseudomonadota; class Gammaproteobacteria; order Burkholderiales; family Burkholderiaceae; genus Paraburkholderia; species Paraburkholderia bengalensis. Next base: position 12,718 of record BBSL01000346.1, read on the forward strand.
TGTGCCCATCGTGCTGGTGGGACAAGGTCTCGTCTACAAGGCGCTCGCGCATTATCGGGCAACGCGCGGGCGCGCCGACCGTTTCGTTTCGGCAGAAATCGGCGTGCGCACCGACTACTGGACGGCCGCCCAGCGCAGCGCCACGCCGCATCGCGACGACCATGAAGCCGCGCCGCGCGAGCGCATCGGCGGCTAGCGAATCAGCTCACACGACGTTCTTCTCGACGATCGGCCGGTTCTCGAGCACGCGCTCGAAGCCAAGCGACGACAGATCGAGCGTCTCGTAGCGGCCGCGCAGGATCAGCTCGCTGACGCCGCGTCCCGTCGCCGGACCTTGCTGCAGGCCGTGTCCGCTGAAGCCGTTGGCGAAGATGCAGTTCTCGATATCCGGATGACGGCCGATGATCGCGTTCTGATCGAGCACGTTGTACTCGTAGTAGCCGGACCAGCAATGCTCGACGCGCAGCGCCTCGAACTGCGGCACGCGGTTCGCGAGCGTCGGCCAGATCACGTCGTCGAACAGCGCATGATCGACTTCGTCGAGGGGCAGATCGTCGGGATCATTGTCGGGCGACGGCGACGTGCCGCAGATGAACGACTGGCCCTCAGGACGAAAATAGACGCCCGTTGGGTCGATCAGCAGCGGACAATGCGCGAGCTTCGCGGGCGAGCTCACATTGAAGATGCTGCGGCGGCGCGCGAACACTGGCAGCTCGATGTCCATCATCGACGCCACGCGGCGCGCCCACGCACCCGCCGCGTTCACGACGACATCGCATGCAAACGTCTCGCCGCTTGATGTCGCCACGCGCGTGACGCGCCGCCCTTCACGATGCAGCGCGGTCACGTCGTCGGCGACATAGCGTGCGCCCAGCGCCTGCGCCTTCTTGCGCAGCGCCTGCACAAGACCGTAGCCGTCGAACCAGCCTTCGCCAGTTTCGCCGAACGCGCCTGCGCTCAGGTCGCTCGTGTTCAGCCACGGAAAGCGGGTATCGAGCGACGCCTTGTCGAGCAATGTGATGTCGGCGCCGAGGCGCTGTTGCAGCGCGTGATTCTCGCGCAGCGTCGCTTCACCCGAAGCTGTGGCGAGAAACAGATAGCCGCCTTCGTGCAGATCGATGGAAGGCTTTTCGCCGTCGATCTCCAGCCGCTCGCCGATCGAGCGCAGGAACTCGATGCCGAACAGCGACATCTGGATCGACAACGGCGTCGAGAACTGCTGCCGGATCGACGCCGCCGACAACGCCGACGACGAGCGCGCATACGTCGGATCACGCTCGATCACGGTCACGCTGACCGTCGGGTCCGACAGCCGCAAGAAATAGGCGATCGAACTGCCGATCACGCCTCCACCGACAACGACGACTTTCGAACTCACAGGCCACTCCAGACGAAGCGGGTCGACGGGCAACGGCTGCCCGCGACGGATTGAATGACGTTCAGGCAGACTGACGGAAGTAACGCGGCGCGCGAGGCGTGCCGCGTTCGGACCTCAGCCGATGTTGAAGTCGATGCCTTGCGCGAGCGGCAGCGCCGACGAGTAGTTGACCGTGTTCGTCGCGCGGCGCATGTAGGCCTTCCACGCGTCCGAGCCCGACTCGCGCCCGCCGCCCGTTTCCTTCTCGCCGCCGAACGCGCCGCCGATCTCCGCGCCGCTCGGTCCGATGTTCACGTTCGCGATGCCGCAATCGCTGCCGGAAGCCGACATGAAGCGCTCGGCTTCGCGCAGGTCGGTGGTGAACGCGCACGACGACAGGCCGTGATGCGCGGCGTTGTTCGCGGCGATCGCGTCGTCGAAGTTCGTGTAGCGCAGCACGTAGAGAATCGGCGCGAACGTTTCCTTCAGCACGACGGCCGTTTGCGACGGCATTTCCACGAGCGCCGGGCGCACGTAGTAGCCGCCTTCGTGGCCCTTCACTTCGACGCGCTCGCCGCCGAACACCTTGCCGCCTTCCGCCGCCCCCTGTTGCAGCGCTTCCTGCATGCGCGCGAACGACTGCTTGTCGATCAGCGGCCCCATCAGCGTGCCCTTTTCGAGCGGATTACCGATCGGAACCTTTGCATACAGTTGCTTCAGGCGCTCGACGGTCTGGTCGTACACGCTGTCGTGCACGAACAGGCGCCGCAGCGTCGTGCAGCGCTGACCCGCCGTGCCGACCGCCGAGAACAGAATGCCGCGCAGCGCGAGCTCCTGATCGGCCGTCTGCGCGACGATGCCCGCATTGTTGCCGCCGAGTTCGAGCAGCGACCGGCCAAAGCGCTTCGCCACTTCGACGCCGACCGTGCGGCCCATTTCCGTGCTGCCCGTCGCGCTGACGATCGACGCGCGCGGGTCCGCCACCAGTTTCGCGCCCACGTCGCGCCCGCCATTGACGACGGCCGTGAGACCCGCGGGCGCATCGCCGAATTCCTTCAGGGCTTCGTCGAGAATCCTGTTGACGGCGAGCGCCGTGAGCGGTGTTTTCTCCGACGGCTTCCACACGACGGCATTGCCGCACACCAGTGCCAGCGCCGCGTTCCACGACCACACCGCCGCGGGGAAATTGAACGCCGAGATCACGACGCAGGTGCCCATCGGATGCCACGATTCCGACATGCGATGGCCGGGACGCTCCGACGCGATCGTCAGACCGTAAAGCTGGCGCGACAGACCGACCGCGAAGTCGCAAATGTCGATCATTTCCTGCACTTCACCCAGGCCCTCTTGCAGGATCTTGCCCATTTCCAGCGTGATGAGGCTGCCGAGCGCCTGTTTCTTCTCGCGCAGACGCTCGCCGAGAATGCGCACGAGTTCGCCGCGGCGCGGCGCGGGCACGTTGCGCCATTGCTCGAAGGCCTGTTTCGCGTTGGCGAGCACCGTGTCGACTTGCGCCGCGCTGTGGCTCGCCACGCGGCCGATGAGTTCGCCCGTGATGGGCGAATGAACGGCGATGTCGCCCGCTTGTGCTGCGTCTGCAATGCCGAGTTCGGCGAGAATGCTCGATGCGTTCATTCCGGTTCCTTTGATTTCCGATACGAAACAAAAGTAAGTTCGGAAACTATACACGCGGGCTTTTATGGCGACAAGCGGCGCTGCGACATGTTCTTGCGTGATGTCGCCGTGCGTGAAAACGGAAGGAAATCAGGGTTTTCCCGTGTTTCTACGACTCGCTCCTTTCGGCGGATCATGTGATCGGGCACACTGCACAGGTTGTTTCAGATCGGAAAACGTTCGCCTGTCCGGCATGGCGGTCCCGCTGTCCGGCGGGTCGCGGGTGCGCGAATGTTATGATCGGAAACGCAACGAAAGCGTCATGCCGCACTGTCAATCAAGCTCATGGACACCTCACTGACCAAGTCGACCGAAACCTCGACGTCCGACCTCGGCCGGCGCGTGCGCGCCGCGCGCCTCGCGCACGATCTCACGCTGGAAACGGCGAGCCGCCTGTGCGGCGTGTCGCGCTCCACGTTGTCGAAAGTCGAAAACGGCCTGATGTCGCCAACCTTCGACGTGCTGCAGAAGATCGTCGTGGGACTCAAGATCGATCTGGGCGAACTCTTCGGCTCGACGCCGAAGGTCAACGCGAGCGGCCGGCGCGCGCTCACGCGCAAGGACACGGGCCAGCGCCACGCGTATCGCGGCTATCAGATGGAACTGCTGGCGACGGATCTCGCGCACAAGGCGATGCTGCCGTTTCGCATCCGCATTACGGCGCACACGCTCGATGCGTTCGACGATTGGGGCCGCCACGAAGGCGAAGAGTTTTTGTACGTGATCAGCGGCAGCGTGTGCCTGTATTCGGAGCTGTATGCGCCGACGCATCTGAACGCCGGCGACAGCCTCTATTTCGACAGCCGCACGGGGCACGCGGCCGTATCGACGAGCGAAGAAGACGCGGAAGTGCTGTGGATGGCGACGAACGCCGATCTGCTGCAGCCGGGCACCGGCGCATCGAAGAAATAAGCGGCGTTATGAGGCCGCGCGCGCCTGCGCCAGCGCGCTGAGATTGCCTTCGCCGAAACCGTGATGCCCCTTGCGCTGCACGATTTCGAAGAAGATTTCTCCTTCGCGGCGCAGCACGAACGTCTGGAAAAACAGCAGCGGCACGCCATCGGCGCCGATCTCGCCGTCGACGAGAATCCGCCCGCGCCTGAGCCGTTCGATATCCAGCCCATGGCCCGGCAGGCGCGCGTCGAGCTGATCGTAGTAGCGCGGCGGCGGCTCGACGAGTTCGATGCCGTTGGCCAGCATGCTGTCGATGCACGCGAAGATGTCGTCGGTGGCGAGCGCGATGTGCTGCACGCCTTCGCCCGGATGATCGGGCAGGTACTCGTGCATCAGATTCGTGCGCGGCGTGCCTTCCTCGTAGAGCGGAATGCGGATCGCGCCGCACGGCGACACCATCACGCGCGATTCCGCCGAAACATGCCAGTTCGCGTGCAGTTCGTGAATCTCACGGAAATTCAGTAGCTCGCGATAGAAGTCGAGCCATTCCTGCATGCGCCCGGCGCCGACCGTTTGCGTCAGATGATCGACGGCGACGAGGCCCGTGCCCGCGTGGCTCAAGTCGGCCTGCGCGGTGCTCATTTCGATCGGACGAAAGTCGATGTCGAAGATTGAGATATCGCCGAGCCCGCCTTTCTGGCCGCCGCGCCCGCGCCAGCGATCGACGAAATAGATATGTGAATCGCCGATGCCCTGGATAGACGGAATCAGAAGTTCGCCCTTGCCGATGCGCTCGCCTTCATAGGCCCACGCGCCCAGTTCGACGGCACGATCGAAGGCCTTTTGCGCATCCGCGACGCGAATGCCGATGGCGCAGACGCCCACGCCGTACTCCTGCGCATAGCGCTCGGCGAACGAATCCGGCTCGGCGTTCAGCAGGAAATTCATGTCGGCCTGGCGAAACAGCGTGACGTCCTTGCTGATGTGACGCGCGATCGGCTTGAAGCCGAGCTTCTCGAACGTTTCCGCGAGCGCCTGCGGATGGCGCGCGGCAAATTCGACGAACTCGATGCCGGCCGTGCCGAGCGGATTGTGCTGCGGGTCCTCGACGGCCTTGAGCGCATCGGCAGGGGTCGGCAGGTCGCTGGGCATGGGGATCTCCGTGGGTCGTGCGGGGTCGTGCTGGGTGGTGCCGGGTCGTACTGCTTCAACTCGGGCTGGCGACCGCTCGGGGCCGCCGCGCACCGTGTTTTACACCGCGCAGCGCCCTTCTTGCAACCTCGATTTTGTACTAATCAGTTCATAGCGGCGTTTTTTGACGCGGCGCTTTTGCGGGCAGCGCGCTGCGTTGCGGCTTGCCGCGCCCCTTCATCGCGCCGGGCGCGGACTGCGTAGGACGCTTTGCGCCGGGCTTTGCAGCGGGCTTCGCGCGGCCTTTCGCGGCCGGCTTGTCCGCGCCGCCCGCCGCGCGCGCTTCGACATCGCGCGCGAGCCGCTCGCGCGCCACCTTGCGCACGGCGTCGATCAGCGCGCGGCCGACGGGCGTCGGCTGCGTATCAGAGCGCAGGATCAGCCCGACGGGCTCCTCGGTGCCCGCCACGGGCAACGGCAAAGGAACGAGCAAGCCATGCGCCAGTTCGTATTCGATCGCGCTGCGCGGCACGAACCAGACAGCATCGTTTTCGAGCGCGAGCGCGCGCCCCACCGACACCGACAACACCTCCACGAACGACGACAACGGCGGCACGGCCCACGCACGCAGCAGGCTTTCGGCCGACTGCCGGATCAACGTGCCGTACGGCGGCACGACGACGGGGAACTGCTGCAATTGCGTAGCCGGCGCTACCGCGCCCGACGCCATCGCATGTCCCGCGCGCACCACGGCGATGAGCGGTTCACTGTACAGCTGCTCGAACGTCAGCCCGACCATCCGCTCCGGATCGGCCAGTCTGCCGACGGCGAATTCGATCGCGCCCGCCTTTAGTCGCTCCAGCAATTCGGTGTTCGAACCCGTGTTGAGCCGCACGATCGCGTTGCGCCATTGCACGCGAAAGAGGCGCATGACAGGCGGCACAAGCGACGTGGCGACAGTCGGCAGCACGCCGATATCGAGCGTCGCCGCCGCCTCGCCCTGCGCACGCGCGAGCAGGTCGACGCCCTGGCGCAGCGCGCTCACGCAGGCGCTCGCGTGCGGCATGAAGAGCTGCCCTTCGCGCGTCGGCACGGCGCCGTGCCGGCCGCGCTCGAACAGGCGCACGCCGAGAATCTCTTCGAGTTCGGCGACTGTCTTCGATACGGCAGGCTGTGTGATCGACAGGCTTTGCGCCGCCTTCTGCACGCCGCCGAATTGCGCGACGGCCAGAAAGCACTGCAGGTGCCGGAATTTCACGCGGCTGTCAGCGAGGCTTCGTTGCATAACGGGACGTTATACGAGATACGAAAAAACGTCATTTTGCATAACTTCCCGGCTTCTATAAAGTCTCGTCATCCACTATCCATAAACGAATCCCCAAGGAGACATCTGATGGACGATTCCATTCTGAGTCCGCGCGACTTCCCCTCGCATCCCGCCTATGTCCATGCGCCGTACGGCTCGTCCGTCAAGCGCGGCCCGACGCGTCCGCTGATCCCGCTGAAGGAGCGTCTGCGCGACCAGCGCGTGCCCGTCTACGGCGCGGAAGATCTCGGCCCGCTCGACAACGACCTGACGCGCAATGCCGCGAAAAACGGCGAGCCGCTCGGCGAGCGCATCATCGTGACGGGCCGCGTGCTCGACGAAGGCGGCCGCCCCGTGCGCAATACGCTCGTCGAAGTGTGGCAGGCGAACGCCGCAGGCCGTTACGTGCACAAGAACGACCAGCACGACGCGCCGCTCGATCCGAACTTCCTCGGCGCGGGCCGCTGCCTGACCGACAACGACGGCCGCTATCGCTTCATGACGATCAAGCCGGGCGCATATCCGTGGGGCAATCATCCGAACGCATGGCGCCCGAATCACATTCACTTCTCGCTGTTCGGCGACTATTTCGGTTCGCGGCTGGTGACGCAGATGTACTTCCCCGGCGATCCGCTGCTGCAATACGACCCGATCTTCCAGGGCACGCCGGAAGGCGCCCGCGACCGGCTGATCTCGCGCTTCACGCTCGACGTGACGGAAGAGAACTACGCGCTCGGCTACGAATTCGACATCGTGCTGCGCGGTCCGAACGAAACCCCGATGGAGCGCTAATCATGACGACGCTTAAGCAAACCCCTTCGCAAACGGTCGGGCCGTACTTCGCGTATGGACTGTGCCCCGAGCAGTACAACTTCGACCTGAAAAGCCTCTTTACGAACGTAGTCGCGGACCGCGAAGCGGCGGGCGAGCACATCACGCTGGTCGGCCAGGTGTTCGACGCCGACGGTGCCGCGATTGGCGACGCGATGATCGAAGTGCAGCAGGTGGACAGCGAAGGCCGCTATCCGCAATCGCGCGAAGACGTAACGAAGACGGGCTTTCGCGGTTTTGCGCGCTTCGGCACGGGCACCGATCCGCACAAACGCTTCATCTTCGAAACGGTGAAGCCGGGCCGCGCATCGCCCGATGAAGCGCCGCACCTGAATGTGATCGTCACGATGCGCGGCATGCTGCTGCACACGTTCACGCGCGTCTATTTCGACGACGAAGCGGACGCGAACGCCAAGGACCCCGTGCTCGCGAGCGTGCCCGCCGAACGCCGCGCGACGCTCGTGGCAAAGCGCGAATCGAATGGCGGCAATGCCGTATATCGTTTCAACATCCACATGCAAGGCCCGAACGAAACCGTGTTCTTCGACCTGTGATGCAACCCACGCCGATGAAGCTTGCGTGCATCGCGTGCAAGGTTCATCGCGTGTTCATAAACATTGGTTACGGTCCGGATGCGCGAGTCCACCCGCGCAACGAAACTCCGAGCAACATTTCCAAGCCCGCCTCGACGCGGGCTTTTTTTCGTGTGCTTCTGCGCAGGTAAGCGCGTCAGCTGCGATAGTCGGAAGCGGAATTGTCGATCAGCCGCAAAGCCGCTTCCCACGCGAGTTGCGCAATGCCTTCCTCATCGTCGCGCGCGAACTGGCTTGCCGTGAGCTTGCGCACGGACTCGGGCGGCAGCGTTAATTCCGCGTTGCCTGCCAGCGCGTTGATCTGGATCTGGCACGCGCGCTCGAGAAAATAGATCTCCTGAAACGCCATCGCCACCGACTTGCCGCCCGCCAGCAAACCGTGATTGCGCAGGATCATCGCGTTGCACGCGCCCAGATCCGCGACGAGCCGCTCGCGCTCGCCAAGATCGAGCGCAATGCCCTCGTAGTCGTGATAGGCGAGCGCGCCGTAGAACTTCAGCGCATGCTGGCTGATAGGAAGCAGCCCCTGTTTCTGAGCCGAAACGGCCGACCCCGCAGGCGTATGCGTGTGAATCACGAAGCGCATGTCAGGGCGCGCCATGTGAATTGCCGAGTGAATCGTAAAGCCCGCTGCATTCACGCGATAACGCTGCGGTTGTGCGGCAACGCGCTCCCCGGCTTCAACGACGCGTCCATCGCGATCGATCTTCACGAGATCCGTTGCGCGCATCTCGTGAAAGAGCACGCCATAGCGGTTGATCAGAAAGTAATGCTCTGGACCGGACACGCGCGCGGTGATGTGCGTGTCGATCAGATCGGTCATGCGGAAATGCGCAACGAGCCGATAAAGGGCAGCAAGCTCGCACCGTGTCGTCCATTCTTCGCTGCTGTATCCGGCATGCTGCGCAGTCGTATCGGACATGAAAGTGACCCCGGTGAAAACGTTGCGGTGAAATGGCGTGCGCTAAAACGCCGATGCCGATTTAAACGCGAAAGTGCTCGATATCCTGACCGGCATTGATCGCGCGTGTGAGCCAGTCGGGGCGGTCGCCCGTGCCGTCCCATTCGTGGCCGAACGCGTCGCGGTATTTCGGCGTCGCGGCATCGGCAATGAGCGCCGCTTCGAGCACTTCGAGCGTAATGCCGAATTCGTCCATGCGGCGCCGAATCCATAGGATAAGCCGCTCGCGCGCTTGACCGTCGAGGTCGAGCGTCCGATGTTCTTCTCGCTCTTTCATAACGTGCCGATAACGTATCGAACTACGCGGCCTTTAAGCACGCGTTAAATAGATTTAAAGGCTTCGCTCTTTCAGCCAAGCCTTGAGACGGACCCGCCAAGGTTTGCCGGCCGTCAGTGCCGGCGCTTTTCGACAGATTGAATGGCGGCGAAAACTCGCACGTTGCATACTTGAATTTCGCCATTGGCTTGGGTGACCCCGAAGCCGAACCCCTAGTGTTGGCCCGATTCTAGCACCCATTCGCGCGTTCGCGTCGCTTTAGCGCATGCACCGACATGCCCGGAAAGCGGCTCTGGCTCTATGTTTGCGAAAAATGCCCGCGAGTACTTCATCATAAGCAGGCTATGTTTTACCGTGCTCCTGATCGATCGCACTCGATGACTTGACCCGCCCGCGCAATTCGAATTTCTGGATCTTGCCCGTCGATGTTTTCGGTAATTCTCCAAAGAACACCGCTTTAGGCAATTTGAATCCAGCGAGCAATTGACGGCAATGCGCGATGATTTCTTCAGCGCTCGCTTGCATGCCGTCTTTCAGTTCGACGAACGCGCACGGCACCTCGCCCCACTTCGGGTCCGGCATTGCGACAACGGCAGCCACCGACACGGCGGGATGCCGGTACAGCGCGTCTTCTATCTCGATACTCGAAATGTTCTCGCCGCCGGAAATAATGATGTCCTTGCTGCGGTCCTTGATGCGTACATAGCCATCTTCAGTGATCACACCGAGATCGCCCGTATGGAACCAGCCGCCGCGAAATGCGGCATCCGTTGCGCGCTCGTTCTTCAGATAGCCCTTCATGCAGATATTGCCGCGAAACATCAGCTCGCCGATCGTCTCGCCGTCGCGGGGCACGGGCTCGAGCGTGTCGGGGTCGCGCACGTCGACTGCGGCCTGCAGGTGGTAGCGCACGCCCTGACGCGCATTGAGCCGGGCGCGCTCGTCGTCGTCGAGGGCATCCCATGCGTCCTGCTTCGCGCACACGGAGGCGGGTCCGTACACTTCCGTGAGGCCGTAGACATGCGTCAGATCGAAGCCGATCGACTTCATCCGCGCGATCACGGCAGGCGACGGCGCCGCGCCCGCGACCATCGTCGATACGCGATGCGCGATGCCCTCGCGCCATTCGGCAGGCGCATTGGCGAGCGCGCTCTGCACGATGGGCGCGCCGCAATAATGCGTGATCCTCTCGCGGCGAATCAGCTCGAACACGAGCTTCGGATCGAACTTGCGCAGACATACGTTGACGCCCGCGCGCGCCGCGACTGTCCACGGAAAACACCAGCCGTTGCAGTGAAAGAGGGGCAGCGTCCACAAGTACACGGCATGCTTCGGCATGTCCCATTCGAGGATGTTGCTGAGCGCGTTCAGATACGCACCGCGATGGTGATAGACGACGCCCTTCGGCTCGCCCGTTGTGCCCGACGTGTAGTTGAGCGCGATGGCATCCCATTCGTCGGCGGGCGGCGCCCATGCGAATTGCGGATCGCCGTCTCGCAGAAACGCTTCATAGTCGGTCGCATTGGGGAAATGGCGCGCGTCGGCCGGCTGTGCGTCGCTCACGCTGATGATGCGCAACTGCGGCAGTTCCCGCGCGGCACGCAGCGCAAGCTCGCCGTATTCCGTATCGACGATCAGCGCCTTTGCCTCGCCATGACGCAGCATGTAGAGGATCGACGCGATATCGAGCCGCGTGTTCAGCGTGTTCAGCACCGCGCCCGCCATCGGCACGCCGAAATGCGCTTCGATCATGGGCGGAATGTTGGGCAGCAACGCCGCGACGGTATCGCCGCGCCCGATGCCCGCGCGCTGCAACGCGCTCGCAAGGCGCCGCGCGCGCTCGTAGGTCTCGCGCCATGTGCGGCGTACGTCGCCATGCACGACAGCGAGCCGGGCGCCGTAGACTTCGGCGGCGCGTGCGATGAAATCGATGGGTGTCAGCGGAACGTGATTGGCCTCCCGCCGGGCGAGTCCCGCGTCGAACATATGCGTCATGCTGTGTCTCCTTGCTCCCGTGCCGTGCAAGCGGGTTGCGCCGAAGCATGCGGCTTTCGTCGGCCGGTGCGGTTATTTTCAGTTGAGTCGCGGCGCTTTATCCGGAGGCAGCGCCTTATTCTCGCGATTCGCGCGCGAACGCAACGCCGCCGCAAATGCACACGCAAACGCAAACCCAGCGCGTGATTATCGGCCGCAGAAAAATAATGTCATACGGGAACGCGGCTGTTTGTGCAAAGCGGCAGCGCCCGATGTTCTGCTCGCGGCAAACGCTCGAACGCGAAACGCGCCGCGCGAACAGAACACATGCACGCCTGAAAACAGCGCGCGCCCGAAGCGATCAGACGCGCGGCAGATCGTCGATGAACTTCTCGACGTGGCCATCCGGCACGTCGGTATCGATGCCGTCGTGACCGTCGGCATGCGAGACGGTTTTGATTTTCGGTCCGAGCAGATTCATCCCGCCCAGCGTGAAGAACGACCAAACGGCATTGCCCGCGTGAATCGCCGTCACGACATCCGCGACTTCAACGATTTCATGCGGCGACAGCCATTCATTCGTTTTCGGATTGACGAGAGCCCAACGGACATGGGTGACGCGGTCAGTCATCGGGTTAATGCGTACGGCATCGATAGCATAGGTCGCCATTTCCACCTCCATCGTCGTCACCCAGGCATCGTAGCACTTATGTCAGGTTAGACGAAGTGGACAGGAACAGCACGGCTTTGCGGCCTCGTTAAGCGATTGCGTAGCATCGGCGAGACGGGACGCGGCCCGCAGGCCGCACACCGATGGACCCATTCGAAGGCAAACGCCGCTGCACAGTGGCATGCCCGGATGTACTCTGCGGCGCCGACCGCCGCGTGACCGCCTCCATGCTCGGAATGACTGCATCTTCGAATGGCTTCCATTTTCTATAACGGTCGTGCGCAAATCCGTCTGAACCCGGGTTTGCCCCAATACCGCACATGATGCCCGCGCGGCGCGCGTGCATACATGCAGTACGATGGGCTGAATTCATAACGGGAAGCAAAGCCATGTCGATCGAAGTCGGGACGGCGTCATGGACGGACGCCACGCTCATCAAGTCGGGCCGCTTTTATCCGAAAGGGTGCACGAGCGCGGAGGCGCGGCTGCGTTTCTATGCGAGCCAGTTCCCGATGGTCGAGGTGGACGCGTCGTACTACGCGATGCCGAGCGCGACGACCAGCGCGCAATGGGCCGCGCGCACGCCCGAGCATTTCACCTTCAACGTGAAAGCGTTCCGGCTTTTCACCGGGCACCAGACCGAGCGCAAATTCTTCCCGCCCGACATCCAACCGCTTCTTCCGCAGAACGACAAGAGAAATCTGTACTACCGCGACATACCGCCCGATATCGTCGACGAGATATGGCGGCGTTTTTTCGAAGCGCTCGAGCCATTGCGCGCGGCGGGCAAGCTCGGTGCCGTGCTGTTCCAATTCGCGCCGTGGATTTCCACCGCGCCGCGCGATCAGGCGCACGTGCGGCATTGCGCCAGCCGGATGGCGAGCTGGCTGACGGCATTCGAATTCCGCAACGCGACATGGTTCGACGAGCGGCACCGCGATTCGACGCTCGCATTCGAGCGCGAACACGGCCTCGTGCACGTCGTGATGGACGCGCCAGAAGGCGTGTCGAATCGCGCGCATACCGTGTGGGAAGCGACCTCGCCGGAACTCGTGATCGTGCGCATGCACGGCCGCAATGCGGACACCTGGAGCGGCAGCACGACGGCAGCAGGCCGCTTCAACTACGACTATTCGGAGCGCGAACTCGAAGACATCGCCGGGCCCGTGCGCGAGATCGCCAAACGCGCGGGCCGCACGCATGTGGTTTTCAACAACTGCTTTGAAGACGCCGCGCAGCGCAATGCGCATTCGATGATCCGCATCCTGCAGCAAGAGCGCTTCGCCTAAGCGCGCAGCGTTTTCCGTTTGCAATTCACTTTCTATCGACTAGCCTCGTCTTATTCGAATCCATTACAAACCGCTTTCATAAGACGAAAAAGGCCCGCGATGCTCACGAGCAATCACAGCAAGGTGCGCCGATGCTATTGACCGGCTACGTGCAGGCGAGCGCACCGGGCATCGTGCAATTGTGGGTCGGCGTATTCGGCGTGGCGGCGCCGCCCGCGCTGCAGGTGTCGATCGACCGGCAAGTCGCGAATCCGCTTGCCGCGCCGCAGTTCTTTCCCATCCGCGATTTCAGCGTCGACGGCGCGGGGCAACCGGTCAATCACCAATGCGTGCTGCGTTTCAAGGTGTCGGACGAATCGCGGCCGCGCCAGATTCGCATCGATGCGGGCGGCGAGTCATTCGAATTCGCGAGCACGTCGCTGCCGAAAGCCGTGCCGACGCTGATGGACGGCAGCTTCAACATCCTGTTGTCGTCGTGCTATTCGCAACCCGAGGATGTGAACGGGTTGCTCGGCACGATCGTCTCGCAGATCAAGGTGCAACCGCATCTGACCGTGCTGGCAGGCGACCAGGTCTATCTCGATCAGCCGCTCACGCAGCACGTGCCCGATCAGAATCCCGATCGCGCGCGGCTGCTCGCCAACAAGTACTACCTGAACTGGCTTTCCGGCGCGCTGCGTGTGCCGGGACTGCAAGCGGTGCTGGAGCGCGCACCCGTCGTGTGCATCCCCGACGACCACGAGTTCTGGAACAACTACCCGTTTGCACAGAAGCAGTTGCCCGACACGTGGACGGATGCCTCGCGCCAGTTGCTCGGCGACACGGCGCGCGCGCTTTACGAGGACTATCAGATCGGCGGCGCGCCGGGCGGCGCGGGCGGCGCGATACGGCTCCACATCGAGCCGTTGATGATGCTGTTCGTCGATATGCGCTGCGACCGCGACAGCACGTTCAAGTCGCTGATGGGCCCGCAAGCCGTCGCCGAGATGCAGGCGTGGGAGAAAGATCTCGTCGATGCGCACGCGGCGGGGCGGCCTGCCGTCGGTCTGCTCGCGTCCGGACAGGCGCTCTTCATCGATCCGCCCGACACCGACTGGCGCAAGAAAACCTTCGACGCCGAAATGCCGAACTATGCGCAGTTCGACGTGTTGCAGGCGACGCTAGGCCGGCTCGCGGACAATGGCATTCCCGTCGTCTACCTGACGGGCGACGTGCACTGGGGACGCGTCGCGTCGGGCCGCGACCTGCAGACGGGTACGGCGCTGTATGAAGTGATTTCGTCGCCGTCGCGGCTGATTCGCGTGCCGTTTCTCGACACGGCGAAAGAAGCCGTCAACGCCGTCAAAGGCATTTTCGGCCCGCGCAACGCGTGGCCGCGCCACGCCGATCCCGATCCCGTACCCGACCGCTTCGGCATCAATCATCGCTTCGCGATCAACCAGGAATTCGGCCACCGCGGCGATCAGGTGGCGATAGTGTCGTTCACGCGCGTGGGCAGCGGCGTGGACATGCAGGTCAGCTACTACGGCATTTCCAGCGACAAGACGATTTCGCAATCCGTATCCACGACGCGCTTCGAATTGCGGGCGCGCGCCAATTAAAAGAGGCGAGAGCCATGCTCAAAATCGTACGTTCGACGACGACGCAATCGAATCCGCAGTTCACGCCATTCGAGCGCAACGCGGGCGAGAGCAACACCGCGTGGGGCGAGCGCGCGGTGCTCGACATGCAGGCGGGCGGCCCCGACGCATGGACGTATGTGGTGCTGCTTGGCGGCAGCGATACGCTGGCGTTTCGCGTGCGCATCGCGCAGTCGCATCTGCGTCACGACATGCTGCCGTCGTTCTGGTCCGAGTCGATTCTGGTCAGGCTGGCAGGCGCGACGCTCGCGCATGCCGAAGCACTGCACGTCCCTTTGCATCAGCCGGAAGGGCCGGCATTTGCGGCGCGCGTGAACGGCGTGGTTGCGCGTCCGCTGACGGACTTCGACGACACGGCGCGCTTTCCTAACATCGCTGTGATTGCATTGCCCATTGCGCAGGACAAGGTGGTCGGCAAGGTCGACAGCTTCCGGCAGTCGCGCGCGACGCTCGATGCGCTCGAACACGTGTTGCGCTGGCTTGCGTATGCATGGGGCGCAGCGCGCACGCCGAACCCGCTGCACGACAACTACGGCTTGCCGTCGACGTGCATGATCGAGACCGTGTGCGCCGCCGCCAATTTCGATCTGACGCCGGGACTCGAATCGCGCGCGTCATGTCCTGAAGCAATCTGGGCCGCGGCGAACTACTGGCATGAGTACTTCGAGAAATTCAACGGGCGCGAGCCGATAGGCCGCTATACGACGCCTCACACGTATCCCATCGAAGAGCCTGCCGCGCCCGCTGCGCCCTCCGCATCGACTCCTTCGCCGACCGCTTCAAAGCCTGACAAGCGCAAGAAAAAATGAACAACGGATTCAAGGCTGCGATGCGTTCGCCGGGCTTGCGGCGGGTGTCGATGCCAACGCGGGCGCTTGCGCGTCGCTATTGACATTGACGGCAGCGGACGCGCTCGCGGCCGCGCCCGGCTCGCCCGGCAACGGCAGAATGGGCGGCTGCGACGCCGCGGGCGACACGATCTGCGGCGGTTCGATGTCGGTGGGCGCGGACGCTTCGACAGCGGGCGAAGCGCTCGCCACCACGGGCGCAGCCGGTGCCGGACGCGGCTTCACGCGGGGCGCCGGCGCAGCCGTTTCAGGCTTGCGCGTCGACGGAAAAAGATACTGCCCCCACGCGCGCAGCTTCTCGCGCAACGTATCGAATAGGCCGGGCGGCGGCTCCTGCGCGAACTTCGCGCGCGGATCGACGAGACGCGAGCGCAACGAACGCTGGAAGAAGTCGCCGACGATCGGCAACGCGCTGTGCGCGCCCTGCCCCCAATAGTCGCTGCGCAGCGTGACGCGGCTGTCGTTGAAGCCGACCCACGCGCCCGCCACGAGCTGCGGATGCATCAGGATGAACCAGCCATCCGCGTTGTCCTGCGTCGTGCCCGTCTTGCCCGCGACGTCGGCGCGGATGCCGAAGCGCGTGCGGATCGCCGAGCCCGTGCCCTTGTTGACGACGGAGCGCATCACGTCGAGCAAGGTCTGCGCGCTCGCCACCGGCATGACGCGATCGGCGCGCGAAGGTTGGAACTCGGCGAGCGTTTCGCCCTTGCGGTCCTCGATGCGCGTGACGAGCATCGGCGCGACGTACGCGCCTTCGTTCGCGATCGTGCCGTACGACGACACCATCTCTTTCAGCGTGACGGGGCTCGTGCCCAACGCGAGCGACGGCACGGCGTCGAGCTCGCTTTCGCGCACGCCCATCGCTCGTGCGAGGCGCGCGACCTTGGCGGGACCGACGGTCTCCATCAGTTGCGCGGTGATACGGTTGCGCGAATAGGCGAGGCCGTCGCGCAGCGTGATCGGCCGGCCGCTTGGCGCGTCTTCGTCGCTGGGCTTCCAGATTTCACCGCCTTTCAGCGGAATTTCGACAGCCTGATCGGGGAAGGTGTCGTCGGGCTTCGCGCCTTGTTCGAACGCCGCGCCGTACACGAACGGCTTGAACGTCGAGCCCGGCTGACGCCGCGCCTGCGACACGTGATCGTACTGATCCTGCGTGAAATCGCGGCTGCCGACCCACGCCTTGATTTCGCCCGTGCGCGGGTCCATCGCGACGAATGCGGCCTGTACGCGCGTCTTGCTATCGCACAGCGACTTCATGAAGGCATGATCCGCCGACAGATGCTTGAGCGCGTCGCCATCGCTGACGCCGGATTCTCTCGCGCTGCGATACTCGGGTGTCTCGCGAATGAATGCGTCGAACAAATCCTTGTGACCGGTGCATGCGCCGCGCGCATTCCATGCGGCATTCGCGATCGACTGCAACTGGTTGCCTTGCAGCGTCAGTGCCTGCGTCGCCATGGTTTGCAGACGCGCGTCGATCGTCGTGCGAACGATGAGCCCATCGGAATAGATGTTGTAGTCGTTCGCATCGGCCCATGAAATAAGCCACTTTTTCAGCTGTTGCGCGAAGTGCGGCGCGGGACCGGGCGGCTCCTGCTGTCGCTCGAAATCGACGCGCAGCGGCCTCGCCTTGAGCGCATTGAATTGCGCGGGCGCGAGCCGCCCGTATTTCACCATCTGAGCGAGCACGATATTGCGCCGGTCGAGCGCGCGCTCCGGATTGATCACCGGGTTGTAGTAGCTGTTGCCCTTCAGCATGCCGATCAGCGTGGCGCTTTCTAGCACGGTAAGATTGTCGGCGGACTTGTCGAAATACGTGCGCGCCGCCATTTCGATGCCGTAGGCGTTGTAGAGAAACGGCACCGTGTTCAGGTACGTTTCGAGAATCTCGCTCTTTGTATAGACGGCCTCGATCTTGAACGCCGTGATGGCTTCCTTGATCTTGCGCGTGAGCGTCGGCGCGCGGCCGATGTCGTCAGGATAGAGATTGCGCGCGAGCTGCTGCGTGATCGTGGAGCCGCCCTGGCGGTCGCCCGAAAACGTATGCAGCGCCGCGCCTGCCGTGCGCTTGAAGTCGATACCGTGGTGCTCGTAAAAGCGGTGGTCTTCAGTGGAGATCAACGCGTCCACCACGTGCGGCGAGATGTCGGAAAGCTTCATCCAGACGCGGTTGGTCGGCTTGAATTCGGCGAGCAGCTTGCCGTCGGCGGAATAGATTTGCGCGGGCTGCTCGATCTTCGCCTTGCGAATATCCCCGATACCCGGCGTGAACGGAATCAGGATCAGCACATAGAGCAGCACGAGCGCGGGAATCGCGGCAACGGACAGCGCCGCGCCGCGCCATGTCGGATGACGCAAACGTTGCACGGCGCTCATGGTGAGCGGCTGCATAAGGGCCCATGCCCTTGCGGATACTTTCTGGAGAAACGACAGGATCGAGCGTCCCACGCTAACGCACCATCGGCAGAAAAGGCTGCATCCTACCAAAACAGCGTGGACGTATAAGCGTTTTGCAAGAATCGGCGGATCGGCGCTCACGCGAAGGCGCAAAAAAAAACGGCTGAACCTGCGAACCGGTTCAGCCGCTGCGTTTGCGATGCCAGGCGCTATGTCAGGCGTGCGCGCGCTTCGTCGTCACCGTCGACACGACGAACGTCACCGCGATATTGATGACGAGCGCGATCAGGCCGATGTACAGCGGCCACGTCGAACCGCCGACATGCAGCGCGAACACGGGCTTGAGCCCTTGAGAAATGGCGAGGCCCGTGCCCACCACGATCCCCACCAGCCAGCCGAGGAACAGCCCCGGCGTGTTCAGACGGCGCGTGTACAGCGTGAACACGATGGCCGGGAAAATCTGCAGAATCCACACGCCGCCGAGCAGTTGCAGGTCGATTGCGTATTGCGTCGGCAGGAACACGATGAAGAGCAGCGCGCCGAACTTCACGACGAGCGACACGATCTTCGCCGTGGAGGCTTCCTGCGCCCCGCTCATGTTCGGCGACACCAGCGGACGCCACAGGTTGCGCGTGAACAGATTGGCCGCGCCGATCGACATGATGGCTGCCGGCACCAGCGCGCTGATCGCAATGGCCGCCGCCGCGAACCCCACGAACCACGATGGGAACAGCGTGCCGAACAGTGCCGGCACGATGTCGGAGGCCGATTTCACATGCACGCCCCCGGCAATCGCCATGTAGCCGAGCAACGCGATCAGGCCGAGCAGCAGCGTGTAAGCCGGCAGAAAGATCGCGTTCTTGCGCACCGTCTGCGCGGACGACGACGACAGCACGGCTGTCATCGTGTGCGGATACATGAAGGCCGCGAGCGCCGAGCCCAACGCCAGCGAGGCATACGCGGTGAACTGCGTGGGCTTCAGGATGATGCCCGTCGCGCCGCCCTTCGCCTGGAAGTACTGGTCGGCTGCGTCGAACACGTGGCCGTAGCCGCCGAGCTTCTGCGGAATCAGCCACACCGCCGCGATCACGACGATATAGATCATGATGTCCTTGACGAACGCGATCATCGCGGGCGCACGCAGGCCGCTCGTATACGTATAGAGCGCGAGGATGATGAACGCGATGATCAGCGGCGCTTCGCCCGTCACGCCGAGGCCCTTGATCACGACCTGCATGCCCACCAGCTGCAGCGCGATGTACGGCATCGTCGCGACGATGCCGGTGAGCGCGACGGCGGCGGGGAACCACTTGCCGCCATATTCGCCGTGCACGTAGTCGGCGGCCGTGATGTGGTTCTTCGCGTGCGCGATCTTCCACAGCTTGGGCATCACCGCGAACACGAACGGATAGACGATGATCGTGTACGGCAGCGCGAAGAAACCGTAAGCGCCGACGGAATACACCAGGGCGGGCACGGCGATCACCGTATAGGCCGTATAGAAATCGCCGCCGACGAGGAACCACGAGATGACTACGCCGAACTGCCGGCCGCCGAGCCCCCATTCGTGCAGCTGCGTGAGGTCGCCTGCTTTCCAGCGCGCCGCAACGAAACCGAGCACCGTGACGAGAAGGAAGAATGCGATGAAGACGGTCATCGCGACCGGGCTGATGGGATTGAGATCACTCATTTAAGACCCCGGTACACGACGTAGATCAGCAGCGACGTGAGCGGAACCCACAGAAACTGATACCAGTAGAAGAAAGGAAAGCCGGCGAATGACGGGCGCGTATCGTTATAGAAGGGCAGCCACAGCAACGCGATATAGGGGATCAGCAAGATGAGCCAGAGCCATGAACGGCCGGCCGGTTCGGTAGGTTCCACGATTGTCCCTCTTTGGTCTATCTGATTGATTCGCTTTGCGGGCACGCGTTGCCGCGGTGCGTGCATGTGCACGCAAGAGCGGGCCCCTCAAAGGTACGCGCATTATCTGCGAAATCGCTCATTGCTGCTCGCAGCGTAACGGTCCTTTGCGGGCAAAGGCTTGACTGCGCAACGCGCCTGATGCAACGCCCGATCAAATTGCCCGATTGCGTCGCGGCTATTTGCGGGTTGCTTCGCTAAAGGTCTTCGCAAAGCGGTCGCGCAGGAACTGCGTGAACGCACGTATCGTCACGGAGGCCTGCCGATGCTGCGGATAGACGGCATAAAGCGTCAGCGGCGGCGATACAAAATCGGCGAGCACTTCGATCAGCTTGCCGCTCGCGAGCGCATCGGCCACGATGAATTCGGGCAGACGCGCAATGCCCAGCCCTGCCACCGCGGCATCGCGGACCACTTCGCCGTTGTTCACGCGCAAGGGGCCGCGCACTTCGATGGTCTGGCTCGCGCCGTCGATACGGTACTCCCAGCCGCTGCGCCCCTCTTCTCCATACAGCAGGCACGAATGACGTGCGAGGTCGGCGGGCGTCGCGGGCGGGCGGCGAGCCTTGCGATAGGCGGGACTGCAACATGACACCATCCGCAGTTCGGCGAGCTTTTGCGCAATCAGCGTGGAGTCGGCCAGCGTGCCGATGCGCAATGCCATGTCGAAGCCTTCGCCCACCACGTCGACGACGCGATCGCTCAGTTCCATGTCGACGCGCACGTCGGGATTCGCGCGCAGAAAGCCGGCGACGAGAGGCGACAGGTGGATCATTCCGAACGACATCGGCGCGCTCACGCGCAACAGCCCGCGCGGGTCCGAACGTCCCGACGACATCGCCTGCTCGGCGTCCTCCACTTCGCCGAGGATGCGCGCCGCGCGCTGATAGAACTCGTAGCCGAGGTCGGTCACCGCGAGCTTGCGCGTGTTGCGCACCAGCAGCCGCACGCCGAGGCTCGCTTCGAGCGCCATCACGCGGCGGCTGACGAACTGCTTCGACAGTTGCAGGCGGTTTGCCGCCGCCGTGAAATTGCGTGCGTCGACGGTCGCGACGAAGATTTTCAGGTCGTCCAGTTGCATGAGGTTTATCGCCCGGATTCATATACGTGCTTGCGCTGTTTGTCCACTCTATTGTGACAGTGATTCGCACTTGGTGCCGATTATTGTCACCCTGATTGACCTACACTTTCATCACTGCTTCTGACAACGGCGCCGCCGCTGCCAAGAGAGGCAAAAGCAATCGATAAATGGAGGTGGAAAAAATGATCGACATCAGACACGCCAATGAACGCGGCCGCGCTGAACACGGCTGGCTCAGCTCGCGTCACACGTTCTCGTTTGCGAACTACTACGACCCGAAGCAGATCGGTTTTTCGGACCTGCTCGTGATCAACGACGACCGTGTCGCGCCCGGCCGCGGCTTCGGCAAGCATCCGCACCGCGACATGGAAATCTTCTCGTACGTGCTGGAAGGCGCGCTCGAGCATAAGGATTCGATGGGCACGGGCTCCGTGATCGTCCCCGGCGACGTGCAACTGATGAGCGCAGGTACGGGCGTCGCGCACAGCGAGTTCAATCACTCGGCTAGCGACACCGTGCACTTCCTGCAGATCTGGATTGCGCCGTCGGTGAAGAACGCGACGCCGCGTTATCAGCAGCAGAACTATTCGACGCAGGACAAGCGCGGCACGCTGCGACTCGTCTTGTCGCCGGATGGCAAGGACGGCTCGCTCGAACTGCGTCAGGATGCGCGCGTGTACGCGGGTCTCTTCGACGGCAGCGAAAGGGCCGGCCTCGATATCGCCGCCGATCGCTATGCATATGTGCATGTGGCGCGGGGCAGCGTGAAGCTGAACGGCGTCGAACTGAACGAAGGCGACGGCGCGCGGATTCGTAACGAGCGTCACCTCGAATTCAAGGAAGGCCGCGATGCGGAAGTACTCGTATTCGACCTGCGTAACAACGAAGTATCGGAACTGTGGTCCTGAACGGCTAGAGCCCACATGCCCAACTGATTGAAACAGGAATGAACATGAACGCCTTTATCGAACAACGCAAGGATGCTTTGCTGCTCGTCGCACGCGTGCTGCTGGTCGTACTTTTCGTGCTATTCGGCTGGAGCAAACTCACCGGTTTTTCCGGCACCGAACAGTACATGGCCGCAACGGGCGCGCCCGCTCCCGCCTTGTCCGCCGTGATTGCAATCGTGATGGAACTCGTTGTTGGCATCGTGATTGCCGTGGGCTTCAAGACGCGCGCTCTCGCGCTGCTGCTTGCGCTCTACACGCTCGGCACCGCGTTTATCGGCCATCATTTCTGGACGCAGACAGGCATGGAGCACTTCGTCAACATGATCAACTTCTACAAGAACATCAGCATCATTGGCGGCCTGCTGCTGTTGTTCGTGACGGGTCCGGGAAAGTACTCGATCGACCGCGCATGAGGTATTGAAGCAGCGCCGATGTAGCCACGCGGGCGGCCTGAGGGCCGCCCTTTTTGTTAAAGAACGGGCAGCACGGTTTTAAGGGCCATGTCGCCCGTTTTTCGTTTCGTGCAGCGCAGAACATGCATTGCGTCTGACTGTGCTATATAAAGAAAATCCAAGGGAAAACCCGTAATCGCAGTCGACTCAACACGAGCAGTACAGCATGAAACGCATCGCCGCCTTTTGCCTGACGACGTGGTCCGCCGCGGCCCTTCTCTATTTCGGCCAACACTCGGTTTCGCTCATCGTACTGAGCGGTGTCATCGTGTTCGGCGGATTCGATCTTCTGCGCCCTTAAGCCTTGCTGCGTGGCGCGCGGGGTGGCGCTGTGCCGCGCTTGATGGAAAACCATCATTATTGGCCGTGAGGCTTCGCTCTCCTTCCACTATCTTTGTGCAAACGGAATGTGTTCCTGAAGCGTCGCGCTGATGGAAATCCCGCAAACACGAAGTAGAGTCAGGCGCGCAACGCGCTTGCTCAGGAGACGACTCATGTCCTCGACTTCCGCCGTCGACAGCGCCGCCACGCCCTCCGGCCCCGCCGACCCCTCCTTTGGGGCTCGCATTGCCGAGCAGTGGTATCAGCCGCGCATTCCGCGCGCGGTGCTCAAGGAACTGATGAAGCGCGACGATGCAGCCGGCGTGCGCAACTTCGTTCCGTGGCTCGTACTGCTGGTGGCCTCCGGCGCGGTGGCGGCCTTTGCGTGGGGCACATGGTGGGCCGTGCCCGCGTTCTTCGTGTACGGCACGATCTATTCATCGAGCGACGCGCGCTGGCATGAGCTGTCGCACGGCACGCCGTTCAAGACGCGCTGGATCAACGACGCGTTCTATCACCTGTCGTCGTTCATGACGATTCGCGAAGGCTACTGGTGGCGCTGGAGTCATGCGCGTCATCACACGCACACGTACTTCCAGACGCGCGACCCCGAAATACAGGTGACGCGTCCCACGAAAGTGCTGCCGATCATCGCGGATTTCGTCGGACTGGTCGGCTGCACGATCGAGATAAAAAAGATCGTGCGCCATGCGTTCGGCCGCGTCGACGCTGCCACGGATGCGTTTCTACCCGCCAGCGAAAAGCCCAAAATGATCTGGTCGTGCCGCATCTATCTGGCTGTCGTGATCGGCACGATCGCGCTGGCGATCGCCATGCGCAGTGTCCTGCCGTTGATGTTCGTGTGGACGCCGCGCTTCTATGGCGGCTGGCTGCATCAGCTGCTCGGTCTCACGCAGCACGCGGGCCTGGCCGTGAACGTCAAGGATCATCGGCTGAACACGCGCACCGTCCATACGAATTTCGTGTTCCGCTTTCTGTACCTGAACATGAACTATCACCTCGAGCACCATTTGCTGCCGATGGTGCCGTTCCATGCGCTGCCGCGCCTGCATGAAGCGATCAAGGATCAGTTGCCGCCCGCGTACCCGTCCGTTTATGCCGCGTATCGCGAGATGGTGCCCGCGCTGTGGAAGCAGCGCAAAGACCCGGCGCATGTAATCCAACGCATCGTTCCCTCGCCCTGACACGCGGGCATGCAGACGCGCATGACGGAGCAACATAACGACAGGAGACAGCATGAGCGTCGACACGAACGCGAAGATCCATTGGATCGCCGCCTGCGCACCCGGCGACATCGACGAAGAAGACGTGATGCGTTTCGATCACGACGGCGCGAGCT
Source organism: Burkholderia sp. E7m39 (assembly GCA_001319865.1). Lineage (GTDB taxonomy): Bacteria > Pseudomonadota > Gammaproteobacteria > Burkholderiales > Burkholderiaceae > Paraburkholderia > Paraburkholderia bengalensis. The sequence goes on from BBSL01000346.1 coordinate 36,647, forward strand.
ACGCGGTCTATCGGATCGCGGACGGCTACTATGCGTCGGACGGCTGGTGCACGCACGAGCATGCGCATCTTGCCGACGGCTTCGTCGTGAATCGCGAAATCGAGTGTCCGTTGCACCAGGGGCGCTTCGATATTCCTAGCGGCAAGGCGAAAAGCGCGCCCGTTTGTGTCCATCTGAAAACCTATCCCGTGCGCGTCGAAGACGGCAAAGTACTGCTTGGTCTGCCCACGAGGGATGCATCATGAACGCGCGGCCAGCGATGGTGATCGTCGGCGCGGGTCAATGCGGCGCGCGCACCGCGCACGCGCTGCGCGAGAACGGCTGGGACGGCGAGATCACGCTGCTCGGCAACGAAGGCGTCGCGCCGTACGACCGCCCGCCGCTGTCGAAAGCCGTGCTGCTTGGCGAGCGGACCACAGCGCAATGCGCGTTCTACGACGACGCCTTCTATAGCGACCAGCGCATCGATTTGCGCGTCGATGCCGGCGTGCGGCAGATCGATCGCGGCGCGCGCAAAGTCGTGCTGCGCGACGGCCGCAGCATCGACTATCAGCGTCTGTTGATCGCGACAGGCGCAGAGCCGCGGCGCCTCGACGTGCCGGGCGCACAGCTCGACGGCGTGCATCTGCTGCGCACGGCAAGCGATGCGAACACGCTCGCCGCAGTCCTCACGCCTGGGCGGCACATTGCGATCGTGGGTGCGGGCTTTATCGGGCTCGAAGTCGCGGCGTCGGCGGTGGCGCGCGGCTGCGACGTCACTGTCGTCGAAGCCGGCGCGCGCGCGTTGATGCGCGCGGTGCCGGAAGTGGTGGCGGGCTATCTGATCGACAGGCATCGGCAGATGGGCGTGCGGATTCACTTCGCCGCGCAGATCGAACGGCTGCTCGGCACCACGCACGTAACGGGCGTCAAGCTCAAGGACGGCACGCAGATCGCATGCGATTGCGTGATCGTCGGCATTGGCGTGAAGCCGCGCACGGAGCTGGCGGAGGCGGCGGGCATCGACGTCGCGGACGGCATCGCCGTCGACGATACGTTGCGCACGAATGATCCGCACATCTTTGCGGCGGGCGACGTCTGTTCGTTTCCGCACCGGCTGTTCAGGCGTCGCATCCGGCTCGAATGCTGGAAGAACGCGGAGGACCATGCGCGCATCGTCGCGCGCAACATGCTCGATCGCGGCGAGACCTACTCGGAAGTGCCGTGGTTCTGGTCGAATCAGTACGACATGACGATTCAGATTTCGGGCATGCCCGCGTTTGGCGTGCAGAGCGTCGTGCGCGAAACAGGCGACACGTCGCGCATTTTCTTCGCGCTCGATCGCGACGGCGTGCTGGTCGGCGCCAGCGGAGTCGGCAAGATCAGCGAGATTGCGCGCGACGTGCGCGTCGCGCAAACGCTGATCGGACAGCGCGCGTGCATCGAGCCTGCGTTGCTCGAAGACGGCAGCGTGAAACTCAAAGGGCTCGTCGCTGCGGAGGCGCTGTGACGCAACGGCTCGCCGTCTATCAGTCGCCGCGCGAGGTCGCGCAGGCGGAAGCGCCCGACCTCAATCGGTAAGCGGCAGGTTCTCGCGCAACAGCACCGTCACGGGAATCTGCTGCGTCAACGTCACGCCGGGACCACGATGATAGTGACGCAAGATCACTTCGATCGAATGCAGCGCTTCGCCGACCGGGTTCTGGTCGAGCACGGCGTCGAGCACGCCTTCGATCAGCAGGCGGCGCGATGTGTCGTTGAGTTCGTGTCCGATCAGCACTGTGTTCTGCACGCGGTCGAGCGCGCGCAGCGCGTTACCGATGCCTTCGTCACCGACCGAGATGTTGTAGATGCCGCGCAGGTCCGGATAGCGGCGAAACGCGTCGCGCGCGAGCCTTTCCGTCATCGACGACTGCTCGCGGCTCTCGACCGTCTCGACGATGTCGCAATTCGGAAAACGCCGTCGCAGCACCGAACGAAAGCCGCTTTCGCGCTCTTCGTGGCCGAGAAAGTCATGCATGCCCGTCATCACGAGCACCTTGCCACCCGCATCGCCGAGAAAGCGGCCCATCAGCTCGCCGGCGACGCGCCCCGCGCAGCGGTTGTCGATGCCCACATAGGCGAGCCTGCCCGTGCCGGGCAGATCGCTCGCCAGCGTCACCACGGGCATCCGGTGGCTCGCATGACGCAATGCCGCTGTGATGTCGGGATGCTCGTAAGCGACGATCACGAGCGCATCGGCCTTGCGCGTTGCCCGCTCGATCGTCTCGACGACGGCCTGCGGATCGAGGCTGTCGAAGTACGTGACGGCGCAGATCACGCGCTGTGCTTCGAAGGTCTTTTGCGCGAGCTCGAAGCCCTGTTTCAGATGCACGTAATACTGCGCGACGGGCTGCTGCAGCAGGATCGCGATGCGCAGCCAGCGCACCGACACGGCTTCCAGCGCGCGATCGATCTTCAGCTTGCGCGCCCATTCGAGCACGCGCGTTTCCTTGTCGCGCGATACGCCGCCGCGTCCGTTCAATACCCGATCGACGGTTGCCTCGCTGACGCCCGCGGCGCGAGCGATGTCGCTCATGTTCGTCTTGCGGCGGCGGAGTTCGGACATGATGTCAGGCGTCGTGACGGGAATACCGGCAATCATCGCATCGACGCCGCGCGCGCAGCAAGCCGCGCTATCCACTAACCATTGCAGTGCCTTGCTCTCGACACGGAAGGAGACAACACATGGGGCAATTCGATTCGAAAGTCGCCATCGTCACGGGCGGATCACAGGGACTCGGCGCGGCGATTGCCGCGCTATTCGTCGAACGCGGCGCGCGCGGCGTCGTGATCTGCGGACGCGCCAAAGAGAAAGGCGAAGCGAAGGCGCGTGAGTTGAGCGCACTTGGCGCAGCGCGCGATGCGAAGGTCGTGTTCGTGCAGGCGGATCTCGCGAACCTCGACGACTGCCGCAACGTGATCGCGAGCACCGACGCGCAGTTCGGCCGCATCGACGTGCTCGTCAATGCTGCGGCATTGACCGATCGCGGCACGATACTCGACACCGATGCCACGCTGTTCGACCGCATCTTCGCGACCAACGTGCGCGCGCCGTTCTTTCTGATGCAAGAAGCGATACGCGTGATGTTGCGCGAGCGTATCGAAGGCACCATCGTCAATATCGGCTCGATGTCGGCGAAGGCCGGGCAGCCGTTCATCGCTGCGTATTGCGCGTCGAAGGGCGCACTCGCGACGCTCACGCAGAACACCGCGTATGCGCTGCTGCGCAACCGCATACGCGTGAACGGGCTGAACCTCGGGTGGATGGCATCGGAGGGCGAAGACCGCATTCAGCGCCAGTTTCACGGCGCCACCGACGACTGGCGGCAACAAGCCGCCGCCGTGCAGCCGTTTGGCCGCCTGATCGACCCGGCCGAAGCGGCGCGCGCCGTCGCGTTTCTCGCCAGCGATGAATCGGGTTTGATGACGGGTTCGATCGTCAATTTCGACCAGACGATCTGGGGCGCTTATGAGACCGCGCCGCACCCTGCTGAGCCGCTGAAGATTGCTTGAGCCGCGCTGCATTGCGTGTCGCGCGTTATGCCCGGCACGCAATGCAACGCTTATTCCTTCGCTTATTCGTTGATCCGCAGGTCCGGGTTCTTGTGCGCGATCTCCGACACCCAGTCGACGAACGCGCGCAGCCGCGAACTGAGATTGCGGCGATGCGGATACACGACGGACAGCGGCGTCGATGGGCTCTCGAAGTCTTCGAGAATCTCGCGCAGCGCGCCTTGCCTGATGAGCTCCGACACCATGAAGCGCGACGGCTGGATGATGCCGTGCCCGAGCGCGCCCGCATTGATGTACACCGAGCCGTCGTTGACGGCGAGCACGCTCTTCATCTGCACCTTCACGACTTCATCGCCGACGTTGTACTCGAACGGAAATGTTCTGCCCGTGCGCGCCGACACGTAATTCACGGCCTGATGCCCGGCGAGTTCTTCGAGCGTTTTCGGTATTCCGTGCCGCTCCAGATAGGCGGGCGACGCGCACGTAACGATGCGCGCATTGCCGATGCGCTTCGCGACGAGACTCGATTCCTCCAGCATGCCCATGCGAATCACGCAGTCCACGCCGTCCTGGATCAGATCGATGTTGCGGTCCGCGAGGCCCAGGCGCACATCGATCTCGGGATAGCGCTGGTAGAAATCGTCGAGCGAAGGCAGCAACAACGCGCGCGCAAGCGTGCCCGACGTATCGACGCGAATCGTGCCCGCCGGGCTCTCACGCTTGTTCGACAGCGACGATTCGGCGTCCGCCACTTCCGCGAGAATGCGCACGCAGCGCTCGTAAAAAAGTGCGCCGTCTTCCGTGACGCTCACCTGACGCGTCGAGCGGTTCAGAAGACGCACGCCGACGTGCTCCTCCAGCGCCTGAATCGTCCGGCTCACCTTGGCGCGCGGCAAGTCGAGCATTTCAGATACTTTTGAAAAGCTTTTCGCGTCCACCACGCGCGTGAAGATCTCCATTGCCTCGAAGCGGTCCATTTCCTGTGCCCTGTCGTTGTATGGCGGCGAGCCACCTGCCGCTGCAGATGCTGCCCAAGCAAGCGAAGCGACATTGTGCCGCTCGCGCTGCCGGCTGCATCCCGCGTGCAGCCTGGCGGCTACAAAAATATCACGGAGAAAATCGTCATGGGCGAGAAGGGGCGCGAACGCCAGGGCTTTGGCTGCGCGACTCATTTGCGCAAATGGCATCGCCCGAGTCGCGGACATTGACTCGGCTTTAAAACGATTTCGCCGATCTAAACGCCCGGGCGCAGGCGGCGGGCGCATCGATATGATTAATAGTATTTATTGAACCTCAATTGACGGACTATTTACTGCTAAAGCCGCGTTTCATCCATGGTGCGGCTCGCCTGGTGTTGGTTTATTAAAACGCTTAAATCCGGACACGCCATTCTCGAAACGCTGTTTCAACACGTTGCGCCGGGTCGCGGCAACAACGCGCCGCCCCAGTCCTGCCGGACCAGCCGCGGAATTTCGGCCACGCTCGGCCAATCAGCAGACTAGTATTATTTTCCGGCCCCACACGCTTTTCGGCGCGCAATAATTGCCTATGTGGGTTCGCGCAAAAATACTTGGCAATTCCACGTCATTTCCGATTGAAATTTAAAAATCACCGCATTAGGATGAGAACCCCATCGATGCTGTGCGCATGCATCTATGGACCAATAATTTGAATCGTATTCACCGTTCGCGAAGGGCCGCCACGTCATTCATACTCGCGAGCGAAAGCGATGCGCCCTTCAGGAGACGTACATGCTGAGCCCACACGAATTTGCGACGCTCATGCTGGTCAAGGACGCGACGCCTCAGTCCGATTTTGATCCGCAAGATCTGCTCGCGCTTGCCGACCGCGAGTTCATCACGATTGGCGCGCCGCCTCAGACGTGTTTGCAGCCACGGTTGACGGAACGCGGGCACGCGCTGCTCGCCCGTCTCGGCAGCGCGCTGTCATGACAGCGTCATATCCGAGCGCGCGGCAAGTGCGGCTCAAATAACGCTGCAGCGGGCGATCCTTCCCATTTGATCGGTTGGCATCGATTGTCAGACGACGCCGATGCCAGTCGATCCTTCGTGCATCAACCATACGAGGCCATTCGATGTTTATCACCATCGACGACGCGACTGCCGCACAGAGAGCCGGGGTTCAGACGTACTTCAACATCGCGAACGAGGCGGTCAACGGCCTCGAGAAACTCGTTCAGTTGAATTTCCGCGTACTGCACGAGAACGTGGAGCGCAGCATGAAGGCGCTCTCGAACGGCGAGCTGCCCGTAGTCGGTGCAGCGAGACGCGGCGACCTGTCGGTGATCGAGCGCGCGGCGCTCTATAACCAACAGTTGCTCGACATCCTCGCGAGCACCCAGGCCGCCATTGTCAAGCACGCAAGCGCGCACTACGAATCGCAGATCGGCGTAGTCAAGGCCGATTTCGACGAAGCGGCGCAGCGCGCGCCCGCAGGCGCGGAAGTCGCGGCAACGGCGATGAACTCGGCCGTCACGGCAGCGAATGCCTTTTACGAAAGCATCTGGAAAACGGCGCGCCAAGCCGTCCAAACAGCGGAGAGCAACCTGAATGTCGTGACGCGCGGCGCAAGCGGCGTGTCCCACGCGGCCTGAACGGGCAACGCGAGAACCAGTAGCAGGAACCGGACGCGATCCCCGCGTCAGGCGCATTTTCAGCCCGCTTTCGAGCGGGCTTTTTTTCGTGCGTTGCGCACGCTCAGCCGCTGTATCGACATTGCAAACGCGGGCTCTACGTCATGTAGTCAAGCTATTTGCGCTGCGTGCTGATCGTATCGCCGGGCACGATGGGCGGCTCGAAATCCGCATCCGTCGGTGCGCCGTGCGCGGCCGACTCCCCTCTCTTGCCGCTAGCCGGCTTTTCATCCGCGCGCTTGCTCTTCGCGGGCGGCGGCGCTTCGGGGCCTCCCGGCTCATCCATTGTGTTCGGCTGACCGTCGCTCGTGCGTGCCATGTCGTGCTCCTTCTTCGCGCAACTCATAGCGGCATCGGGCATCGCACGTTCCCATGCGGCCCGAATGCAATAACTACACGCAGGCGAAGCGCATTGACATGCCGCCCCGCCTGTCTGCTGCTGTCCGTCACGCCGTCGCGACAGCGCGGCGCGCGCCCGTTGGCGCGCGACGGATCGACGCATTACCGGCCGAAGTAAACGCCCTTCGTGCCGTCGTTCGGGCGGGGCATCGGTTGCGCCACACCCGTCGACGTCGTGCCGTACTTCACGCCTCCGTAACCGTCACTCTGGCCTTGCTGGCCGGACGCCCGGCTTTCCGCTGCTTGCGCGTTGGCCGGATAGTTCGTGCGGTCGCCGTCGCCCGGACGATAGCCCTGGTTCTCGACGTTGATCAGATCCTGCCGTACTTCGCCTCGCGTTGCCGGCTCGCCCGGCGGGACGGTCGATTGCCCCATAGCCGTGGCGGAAATACCCATGACGGCGGCAAGAATGGCAGCTTGCTTAAGCAGTTTCATGACTTCCTCCATGAAGTAGGTAGTACAACCTTCATGGCGCAAACGCTGTACCAGCCGACGCTTGATGATGCTCATCGAAGACACCGCCGCTACTTTCTCGATGCCTTCGCGGAGCGTGTAACCGATGTGCCTTTTACAACGGCATCGTTGCGAGCACCACAAATGAGCGCGACACCTTCCGCTGCCGTTGCCCGTAGCGATGCGCGCGTGTCCCCTGCGCGCGAACGCAGCGCAAGGCTGTGCAGGATCGCGGAGGCGACGCGCGCGAGCACGGCGCAATCAGCCTCTGCGCGTAGTTCGCCGTCCGCCTGCGCGCGCCGGATGCGCGTTTCAAATGCACGATCGAAGGCTTTCAGGCCTTGCGCCAATCTGCTGCGCACGTCTTCATCGACCTTCGATTCGACCACGGCCGTGCCGATCAGAAAACATCCGCGCGGCTCGCCGCCCGCCGGCAGATAAAGCGCCAGCGCTCCGTCGTAGACGCGCCGCAAGGCCTGCGCCAGCGGAATATCGTCGGCGAGCGCCATCTGCATGGCTTGCACGCCCGCTTCGACATAACGGTCGAGCGTGCTCAGATACAACGCGTGCTTGTCGCCGAATGCGGCATACAAGCTCGGGCGATTCATCCCTGTCGCGTCGCTCAGCGCATCGAGCGATGTGCCCGTATAGCCGCCGAGCCAGAATGCATCTGTCGCATGTCCGAGTGCGTCGTCTGCATCGTATGCGCGCGGCCGCCCGCGTGCGCGCTTTTCGCTTTTTGTACTGACTCGCATATAAATATTTGACACCGTCGATTTTTGTTCACTATAGTACAAAAACAATCCAATGACGGGAGACATCAGCATGGACTTGTACTTTTCGCCGCTGGCGTGCTCGCTTGCCACGCGCATTGCGCTGTACGAGGCGGGCGCGCAAGCCAGCTTCATTCAGGTGGATACGAAGCACAAGACGCTGCGCGACGGCACCGATTTCTATCCCGTCAACGCACTCGGGCAGGTGCCCGTTCTGCGCACCGACGACGGCTGGCTGCTGACCGAGAACACGGCCATCCTGCCGTACGTCGCGGATCAGTTTCCCGCTGCGCGGCTGGCGCCCGTGGCGGGGACGCCGGAACGCGCGAAGCTGCAGCAATGGCTTGGCTTTATCAGCACCGAACTGCACAAGGCCGTGTTCGTGCCGCTGCTGGACCCCACCGCGCCTCACGATTACGCCCGCCAGAAGGTCGCGCGCCGGCTCGACTATTTGCAGGCGCATCTGGCCGGGCACGACTATCTCGTCGGCGGCTTTACCGTTGCGGATGCATATCTTGCCGTCGTGTTGAACTGGGCGAAGTATTGCGACATCGATCTCGCGAAGTGGCCCGCCATCGACGCGTATTATCGACGCATCTTGCAGCGCCCTCAGGTGGCGAGAGCGTTCGCCGAAGAGGTCGCGCTGTACAAGGAAGAGCAGGCGCGTCAATAACGTCTTGAGAGGCTCGTCGATGAAGGTCAACCGGATCGTGTGCAACGTCGAAGTGCAGCAGACAGCGCAGGCGCAACGCTTCTATCACGATGTTCTCGGCCTGGAACTGCTGATGGATCACGGGTGGATTCGCACCTACGGCACAGAGCAGGCGATGACCGTGCAGATCAGCTTCGCGCAGGAAGGCGGGTCCGGCACGAGCGTGCCGGATCTGTCGATCGAAGTCGACGACGTGGACGCGGCGTGCGCGGCGATGAAGGCAGCGGGCTTCGCGGTCGAATACGGTCCCGTCGACGAGCCTTGGGGCGTGCGGCGCTTTTATGTGCGCGATCCATTCGGCAAGCTCGTCAATATTCTCGCGCACGGCTAACGCGCAGCACGCGCGTAAGCGCATAAACGCACGGCCTGCGCGCATCGCAGAGCCGCCGCTTTTCGTATTGCCATCGAACGGACACACCACTGCGCGCGCAATCGCTTTACCATTGACGCGCGCAGTGTGCGCTGCCCACCGGGAGAACATTCATGGACCTGGATTCGATCCGCAAGAACGCGTTTGCGATGCCTGTACACAATCCCGCTTTTCCGCGCCCGCCGTTTCGATTCGTGAATCGCGAGTACTTCATTATTTCGTATGAGAGCGACCCGGACGCGATTGCCGCTGCCGTGCCGGCGCCGCTGAAGCCGGAAAACTCGCTGGTGCATTACGAGTTCATTCGCATGCCGGATTCGTCGGGATTCGGCGACTACACCGAAAGCGGCCAGGTCATTTCAGTGCGCGATAGCGAAGGACGTCTCTGCAATTACACGCATTCGATGTATCTCGACGACGAAGGCCCTATTGCAGCAGGCCGCGAAATCTGGGGCTTTCCGAAGAAGCTGGCGCGTCCGCACATCAGCGTCGACGGCAACGACACGCTGCTCGGGACGCTCGACTACGGCACGCAGCGTATCGCGACGGGCACGATGGGCTACAAGCATTGGGCGCTCGACATGGAAACCGAACGCGCGAAGCTCGCCGATACGCCGAACTATCTGCTGAAGGTGATTCCCCACGTCGACGGCAGCGCGCGCGTGTGCGAACTGGTGCGCTTTTTTCTGCGCGACGTGACCGTGCTCGGCGCATGGGCGGGCCCCGCCGCGCTGGAGTTGCGGCACCACGCGCTCGCGCCCGTCGCGGATCTGCCCGTGCGGCGCGTGGTCGGGGCGCGCCAGGTCGTGGCGAACCTCACGCTCGACATCGGCGAGGTTGCGTTCGACTATCTGGCGAATGCCGGTTAGCGCGCGGACGGCGCACACCGGAAATCAACGGGACTGCTTGCTCTCGATCAGTTTGACGAGCGTGTGCAGCAAGCGGTTCGACGGCGTGGCGACGCCCAGTGCTTCGCCGCGCCGCACGATCAGGCCGTTGAGGTGATCGATCTCGCTGCGCTTGCCGCGCGACAAATCCTGCGCCGTCGATGAGTACTGTCCCGGCATCGTCTCGGCGATCATGCGCACGGCCCGGTCGATGTCGCCGGGAAGCGTGACGCCGTCGGCCTTCGCAACGGCGCGGCACTCGTCGACGATATCGCGCATCGCGGCCGTCACGCCCTCGCCCTGCACGAGCCGGCCGTAAGGCAACTGCGTGATCGCCGACAGCGCGTTGTACGCGCAGTTGAGGATCAGCTTCGCCCACAGCGCGCCGCGCACGTTGTCGGAGATTTCGGTGGGCACGCCCGCCGCGATCAGCGCCTGCGCGACCTCCGCGCTCGCCTTCGACGGCTCGATCACCAGTTCGCCGCGCCCGTGATGACGCACGTGCCCGGGCCCCGCCATTTCCGTCGCGACGTAGACCACGGCCGCCGCCACGTCCTGCGGCACGATCTTGCGGACTTCGTCGGCATTCTCGACGCCGTTCTGCAGCGTCAGCACCAACGCGTCGGGCGCGAGAAACGGCTTGATTTCCAGCGCGGCGCTCGACGTATCCGTCGACTTCACGCAGAACAGCACCAGCTTCGCGCCTTCGACGGCACTCGCTTGCGTGCTGGCCGCAAGCGGAATGGTTTCGTCGAACGACTGCGCTTCGAGGCGCAGGCCGCGACGCCCGATCGCGTCGACGTGTTGCGGGCGGCCGATCAAGACCACCTCGTGTCCCGCGCGCGCCAGCATCGCGCCGTAATAGCAGCCCACTGCGCCCGCGCCCATCACCGCGACTTTCATGATCAAGACTCTTTGTTTGGACCGGAAGCGTCCGAAGTTATCACAGCGTTACCACAGCGGTCACCACAGCGAACGCGCCGCTGGTGCCGCTCTACGCGAGCGCGGGGCTCACGCCGCGTGTTTGCGCACGGCTAGCAACGCATCGGCGAAAGCACCGGGCGCTTCTTGCGGCAGATTGTGCCCCGCGTTGTCGATCACGCGGTATTCGTACGGCCCCGTGAAATGCGGCGCATGATGCGCTGTTCCCCCTATCGGCATCACGCCGTCGGTGCTGCCGTCGAGCGCGATCGTGGGAACGCGAATGGAAGGCTGGGCGGCGAGCTGGCGCTCCATCGCGTCATAGCGCGGATCGCCCGCCACCAGCGCGTAGCGGTGCCGATACGAATGAATCACGACGTCGATGAAGTCGGGGTGATCGAACGATGCCGCCGTGCGTTCATAGGTGGCGTCGTCGAATTGCCAAGTGGGCGACCACATCGTCCAGAGCAGCCGGCACAGCGCGCGGCGGTTTTCCGTGAGCCCGGCGCGGCCGCGTTCGCCGTGAAAATAGTACTGATACCAGTGGCGTGCCTCGTTTTCCGGCGACGCGGGCTTCACGGAGGCCGCGATGTCCTGGATGTTGTAGCTGTTGACCGTGACGAGCCCCTGCGCGCGCTGCGGATAGAGCGCCGCGACGATGCATGCGGCGCGCCCGCCCCAGTCGTAGCCGCCGAGCAGCGCACGTTCGATCTTCAACGCGTCGAGCAGCGCAAGCAGATCGGCGGCAAGAGCAGCTTGCTGGCCGGAGCGCGGCGTGTCGGCGGAAAGAAAGCGCGTCGGACCGTAGCCGCGCAGATACGGCACGATTACGCGCGCGCCCTGCGCGGCAAGCAGCGGTGCGACTTCGTCGAAGGCATGGATGTCGTAAGGAAAGCCGTGCAGCAGCACGACAGGCCATCCTTCCGTATCCCCCGCTTTTTCATAAGCGATGTCCAGCAACTCGGTGCGCACATGTTTCAGCATGATCGACGGCTCCCTGGCGGCGAACGCTCATGGTAGCGCCGTCGCGCAATCGATGCCGGGCGCTCGCCCGGATGCATTCAATTAAATAATCTTTGCCACCGCCAGTCGCTTTGCTACAAACGGATGTCGCATTGATATGATGCCTGCCGTATGGCGGTCCGCTACATTCGACATGGACGTTGCCCGCAACACGTCGCCATCCCGTTGCCGCAAGACGAACCACACAGAGCACGCATGAACAAGGCACACGAGTCCGGCGACTCCGCCGTGCGGCGCATTCCCACTCTCCGACGCGCAGCCGCGTGCCGAATTCGTCGAGAGCGCTGCCGCTCTCGGCGCGCCCATTGCACGCGAGCCCGCGCCCGCACCTGGTTCCGCGCCCTCGCCTGCTTTCAACGGCATGCGCGCCACCGCGATCCTGCTCTTCGGCTACGCGATTCTCATCACGGGCAACGGCCTGCTCGGCACGCTGATCTCGTTGCGGCTCATCCAGCAGCAGGCGCCTTCGATCGTCGTCGGCGTCGTGCAGTCCGCGTACTACGTCGGCTTCATGCTGGGCGCCGTCTACGGCGGCGAGCTGATCGGACGCGTCGGACATCATCGTGCGTTCGTCTCGTTTGCGGCGGCGTCCGCGTGCTGCGCACTCGGCTACGCGATATGGAATACGGCGCCCGTCTGGGTGCTGTTGCGCTTCGTCACGGGTTTTTGTCTGGTCGGCATCTTCACGGTGGTCGAAAGCTGGCTGCATCAGGTCGCGAACAACGCGCAACGCGGCCGCGTGTTTTCGGCGTATCTGATCACGAACTATCTCGGTGTCGGCACGGGTCAGTTCCTGATCGGTCTCGCGGACCCGGCGGGCTTCGAACTTTTCAGCGCCGTCAGCGCCCTGTTCACCGCGTCGCTGATTCCCGTCGCGCTCGCGGGCACGGCGCCCGGCCCCGCCGTCGCGCACGATTCGCCCGCCAGCACGGCCGGGGCCGCGTATCGATCGCGTCTCGCGCGCGGCTTGTCGGGCCTGCAGTCCATCCGCCGATGGGCGCCGCTCGGCATCTCCGCGTGTCTCGCAGCGGGCCTGATGTACAGCGCGTTCTACGCGATGCAGCCCGTGTTCATGCGGCGCGTTGGCTATTCCGTACCGGACGTCGCGCATTTCATGGGCTTTGCGCTGCTCGCCGCGCTCGTGCCGCAATGGCCCGTCGCCCGCCTCGCCGACCGCTTCGACCGGCGCAAGGTGCTGCTCTGCATCGCGGCCGTCGCGGGTGCGCTAAGCGTATTGCTGTTTCTGGTGCGCGACGGCGCGCTGATCGAAGCGCTCGGCTATCTGTACGTCGCCGTCGCGTTTTCGATGTACGGCGTCGTCACATCCTATGTGAACGACTGCATTCCCGCCGACGAGCGGATCGCCGTCAGCGCGGGCCTGCTGCTGCTCTTCTCGCTGGGCGCGAGCGGCGGCCCGACGATCGCGTCAGCCATGATGTCGCTCGCCGGGCCTGCCGGCCTCTATCTGTTCACGAGCGTCGTGCTGGGCACGCTCGCCGTGCTGACGCTGCGCAGCCTGCGCGCGTCGGCGGCGACGCAACGGGTTGCCGACGCTCGCTAGTGCGCGCCGGGACACGGTGCAAGATGGCCGACGCCCGAACCGGCAATTACGTGCAAACGATTCGCTTGCGAGGTCTTTCGAAGCGGGTTGCTAAAGCGCAATGTGTTGGAAAACGTTCGTGCGCGACAGAAGCCTTGTGACAAGCGCGGCTTGCGCAATGTTTCGTGGGTCGAAAGGCGGCAAGACGAGAGACGCCAAGACTTGCACGCGAGCGCGTGAGCGATGCTGCGGCGACTTCGACAAAAGCGCCGTTCCGCTCAGCCTTCGCAGCGGAAAAATTCGATGCTCTGGCCCGACGCGACCGCGCGGCGCAGCCATTCGGGCAAATCGCCACGTCCGTCCCACACATGGCCCATGGCGTCCTGATAGCGGATTGCGCGCGCGTTTTTCTCATCTTCGGCGAGCGAGTGTCGAAGCGCGTCGACAGTGATGCCGAACTCGTCCATCCGGCGCTGTATCCATGCGATCAAACGTTCTCTCGCCTGCTCATCCAGTTTTGCGATTGTGGTAGACATTGCTCGTGCGATTCGAAGTGTGATGAGATCAGCAATCCATTCGTACGGGCGAGGCCATGACGGACGGGTCAATTGCGCCGCCGCGCATCGATGCGAACAGCCGAGTCGAACAGCGCCTCGGCACGCGCCAGTTCATCGAGTGCGCGGTCCAGTTGCGCGACGGCGGCCGCGTGCCCGGCGCGCGGCATGCCGTCATCCAGCTCGCCGCGCACCGCACGAAACGCCTGATCCACGTTGCGCGTCGCTTCGACAAAACGCTGTGCGGCCTGAGCCTGCCTCGAGTGCGTCATGGTCGACATGGCATTCCTCCATCGGATTTCTGGTTCGGACATTCCGCGCATGGAAACGCCGCTTGCGCCGACGGCTCCGGGCGCAGCCGGAGCCTTGCGAAATATCCGCTACGACACATGGCCGATTTTCTCCCTGCTGACGGGAGAACACCAGGTCTGGATTGCAATAACAGGCACATTTTAACGCGCGCGCGCAAAATGTTCAGTTTTCCCAGGTTTATGCGCCGGAAATGCGCCCCGCATCGACGGCAAAGCCGGTGTGCGCCGCGCTGAATGCCGCCATCGCTTCGACGGGCGGCGTGTCGAACAGGTCGCGCGTGAAGCCGCGCACGCGCTCTTGCGAAGGCCGCGTTCGCAAGCGGCCGACAAGTTCGATGAACGCGGCGAAGTCGCCGTCGCGCGTGGCCTTGTTGACCTCGGCGAAGTCGCGCGCCTTGAGCACGCTCGGCTGCGTGAGCCGCACGCAGTAGGGCGCTTCGAGTTCGACCGCGAGCGCGACGGGATAACGCTTGCCGCCCGTCTCGCCCGCGCGCGCGAGGCAATCGACCACGGTCGCGCTCTGCCCGGAGCCGGGCGGCTTGCCCGAACTGACGCTGCGCAAATGCTCGGGATAGATGGAAAGCCGCGTGCCCATGCTCAGCTCAGCCGGCGACGAACACACCAACGCGTAATGCTGCTCGCGGCGGCGCCCCGACGGCAGCACGGCGCGACTGACGATGAACGCATGCGGCGGAAGCTGCCGGACCTGGCCGACGCTGTCGACCCACGCGTTCCACAGCAGCATGTCTTCGCGTTTGCGCACGCTTGCCTTCGGCTTGCTGGACGCGGGCGAAAAAAGCGCGAGTAGCGAGCCTGTGCGGTGCGCCGCGACTTGCGCGGCATTGCCGGGCGATTGACCGACTCCCCACAGGAAGCGCCCGCCGCCCAGGCGCCGCTCCCATTCCTTCTGAAGAACGAGGCTGGGTAGTTCTTCGCCGGACTCGATGCCTGTCCTGGTCCAGCAAAACGTGGGCGGTAGGTGCTTCAGTGTCATCAACTTCCTCAGGATGCCTGGTCGGCTTCGGATTCCGGCTTGCCGTCTGGATCGCCATTCAGTTGCCGTTCCAGCCGTCATTGCGTGAATTCGATCTGCCAATTCAATAAGCGTTAATGTATAGCTATAATGAATGGAATGGAAGCCCCGAACCACGATTTTCCCGTGCAGGACCTGTTGCGCCGGTTGACGGCGGACACGCGTTCGTCCAGTGAAATCGCGCGGCTTTCCGGCGTCAGCCAGCCTACGGTGTCGAGGCTTCGGCTGTCGAAAGGCAGGCGGGTGCGCCGTAGCGCGTCATTCAATAAGCTATGCAGTTTCTATGGCGTCGAGCCGCGGCATGCGGGCGGCCGCGCGCCCGGCTACAACGAACTGCTGCGCAACGCGATCGTCGATGCATGGGACGGCTCGGAAGAGCACGGTCGCGCGCTGCTTGTCGTGATCGAAGGACTGAAGGGGTTGAGCGCGAAGATCGACTGAGCGATGCGCGTGGAGAGGTGACGGGCGGGCCGTCGTGGTGGACTGCGGGGGAGTTTGCGGCGAAGCCGGCTCCGCGCGTTCAGCGCGAGCCGGCTTTTACGACTTAGAACTGCTCTTCCGACAACGCAAGCACGCCTTCGGCGCCCTTCGCGCTGGTAATCGACGCCTCGAGCGCCACGGCCTGCGGCAGCACATGCTCCGCGAAGAACTGCGCCGTCGCGATCTTGGCGCCATGGAACGACGGGTCATCCGCCTGCTTGCGTTGCGCCGCG
>BBSL01000347.1 GCA_001319865.1 Burkholderia sp. E7m39
CCAGACCCGCTTCTTCAAAGCCGGGCAACTTGGCGATGTCGTCGATCGCGCTCAATTCCTCGAGCACGAACAGCATTTCTTTGACGGGGGCGATGTAACTCATGGTGGATCTTCCAATCTGTCGGTCAGTGGATCACTGCCTCGACGCATCGAAAGAAACGTGGCCAGGCGGTGACTATGCCTGACGATCGTACCGGGATCTCTCTCGCCCGCGCTGTCCAAACCGGCCCGTCTAGTGACAAATCTGGCCACGCCCGTCGGCGCCAGTGCCCCGTCAGGTCAGCCTCACCCGGCCCGGGCGGGCCGCCGGTAGGTGCCGGGCGTGCTGCCCGTCCAATGACGAAACGCGCGGTGAAAGGCGCTCGGATCGTCGAAGCCGATGTCGCCGGCGATGACGGCGATCGGGTCGTGGGTATCCGTCAGACGCTGGATCGCGATGTCGCGCCGCAGCTCGTCCTTGAGCAGCTGGAACGTCGTCTCTTCGGACGACAGGCGCCGGCACAGCGTGCGCACCGAGCAATGCAGGTTCTTCGCGGCCTGATCGATGGTAGGCAGATCGGGCAGCTCGCCCGCGAGAAACTGCCGGACGCGATGACTGACGAGCTGCTCGCTGAACGACTCGAAAATCCACTCGCCCGGCGAACGCGCGAGGAATTTGCGCAGGTTGCGCTTGCTCTGCCGAATCGGCATGTCCAGAAACGCCGCGCTGAAACGCATCAACGTGGCGTCGCGGCCGAAACGCACCGGGCCGGAAAAGAAATAGCGGTGATCATAGGCGTGCGGCGGCTGCGGGCACGCGAAATCGACCTGCAACAGCGGTATTTTCTGGCCGATCAGCCATGACGACACGCCGTGCGCGAGCTTGAGCGTCAACTCCTGACCGAGCGGCCCGATGTTTCCATACGCGACGCTCGGACGCAGCTCGACCTGCGCCATCAGATCGTTGCGACGCGACTCGAACCGAAAGTCGTCGAGCACGATATGAAAAAACTGGCCGAAGCGGTGGAGCGCGGTGTCGAGGTTCGGCGCGTCGAGCAAACTGAGGCAAAGAAACTTAAGCGTGCCGCTCCGCAGAGGACGGCTGAAGATGCCGGGCATCTCGTCGTCGAGTTCGATTGCAAGCGTGCGATAGAGCGTCGAGAACTGTTCTTCCGTCACGCGCGCGCCGGGCGCGCCGCGCAGCTCGGGCGTGATGCCCGCCTGCTCCAGATAGCGCTGCGTGACGTCGGGCTGCGCGCCGGCGGCGGCAAGAAAGCCATTGATGAGCGAGATGGGAACGGTTGCGCTCGGCGCGTGCATGCTTTTGAGTGGTTCGGTGCGATGTGATCCGGCATGAGCCCGGATGCCCAAAACGCCCTTTCCGAACGGAACAGGTTGTGTCTGCTGATCCGGATTGCCGGCATAAACATAACAGACTTTGCCTGTGCGATTGCGAAAGACGCCGCCTGGCAACGGGAATCCAATGAACGCCCAGTTTTTTCTAGCGGCTCTCAAGGAGTTGGCACGGCAAAGTTTTGTGTGTCTTGTATCCCGATCCCGTAACGGGATATGCGCCGAGAACCGTGCGACGGATGAGCGGCCGGAAGGATGGATAGCCGTGCCGCCGACAGTTGGGCGACGGCGGTCCAAACAGGGATGGCGACGCGAACTTGGGTTATCCCGCTGGCAGCGCCTGGCGGGACGATGGTCGCAATGTGATGTCGATGACGATCATTCGCGATCGTCGACGAGCCAAAGTGGTGGGCCGTGTTGGGTTCGAACCAACGACCAAAGGATTATGCTTGCCACTTCGGCTTTCGCCGCCCGTTTCCGGTTCGTGGTCTGGACTCTGTCTTGCCTTTCGGCCTTCCCGTCGAGTCTCTACACGTTCCCTCCCGCGAGGGCTTCGCTCGGCGTTGGCATAGCGCATAGACGCGCCTTAGCGTTCACCGAATTTGAGAAGTTCTACTTCAAGGCAGAGCTAACTTACCTTGAGCAACCCATTAGAAGCGCCCCATGCCGTCACGACGGTGTAGGAGCGCCTCGCCAAGTCCTCTGCTCTAACCGACTGAGCTAACGGCCCACAGCCTTGTATTTTCGCATACTGACAACGGTACAGCAAACGTCCACGTTCGTTGCCCGCGTGCGATCCATGTGCGCCAAGCGATGAGTCTGGTTGCGCAAACACGTATTCGCCAAGGCTTTTTCGGTGCGCTTCACGGGAAAACCAAGCGGCATACTCAATCTCGCCCGCCCGTTGCGAATTCGAGGTCTCGCAACAGCCTCCGTGCGCGCTGCCTGATCGCCTCGACGTCGAGGCCGGCGAAATCGGTGCGGCGCTGAAGTGCGTGCAGATAACGTTGCAGCACCTGCGGCGCATCTTTGCATTGTGCCATGTGCTCGACGAGACGAATTTCGTCGTCCGTGCCCCAGTTCCCGTACGGCCGGGCGCGTGCTGCGACGACCACGCGCATTCTGTTCCTGAAGTCCGTTTCGAGCGTGTCCGCCAGTTGCGTCAGTACGTGATACGGAAACCGTTCGGGCGCGGCGGCGCATTCTTGAGCGGCCGCGTGCCGCGCCTGATCGATGAGACCCTGAACGACGATGTGTTTTGCGCGAGCCTCCTTGATGCCGCGCTCCAGCAAAGCGGCGATTCGCCCGTAGAGGGAAGCGGTTCTGGCGTTCGGCTTGCGATTGGCAGCGTCGATCTCGCGCGCACGCTTGATCAGCGCTTCGCGCGCAAGTTTGCTGTCCGTTTGGCTCGATTCTGTCTCGTGCATGGCCGCTCCAAAGATCAAACCTCGACGTCGCTCGGGCGTCCGCGCAGGCGCCGTGACCACCGTCACGCTAAGGCTGGCGGGAGCGCCGGGAGTCGCCGGGAACGCGTCACGCCCAGCTCCGCGCCGTCAGGCTGCGCTGCATCCTCCCGCAAAGCGGTGACGCTGACGCCCGAAATCACATCTATCGTTTGAGCTTTATTTAACGCGTAGATGGAGATGACGTCTCCCCCTCGTTTGAAGGGGGCAATTGCTGTCTTCAGGGAAAGGGCCATCTGCCGCACGCGCGACGGCGCCGCATATGAAATAAGGGCTTCCGGGATCGCTTAAACAAAACGATCGGGGAAGCCCTTATGCAGATCAAGCCCGCTTTGAATTGCTGCGTACGCCCGCTTAGTTCCCTTCGAGGAACGACTTCAGCTTATCCGAACGGCTCGGGTGACGCAGCTTGCGCAGCGCCTTGGCCTCGATCTGACGGATGCGTTCGCGCGTCACGTCGAACTGCTTGCCGACTTCTTCGAGCGTGTGGTCCGTACTCATTTCGATACCGAAGCGCATACGCAGCACCTTCGCTTCGCGCGGCGTCAGCGAATCGAGCACGTCCTTCACGACGTCGCGCATGCTGGCGTGCAGCGCGGCATCCGACGGCGCCACCGTGTTCGTGTCTTCGATGAAATCGCCGAGATGCGAATCGTCGTCGTCGCCGATGGGTGTTTCCATCGAGATCGGCTCCTTCGCGATCTTCATGATCTTGCGAATCTTGTCCTCGGGCATTTCCATCTTCTCGGCCAGCGTTGCCGGATCGGGCTCGAGGCCCGTCTCCTGCAGAATCTGACGCGAGATGCGGTTCATCTTGTTGATCGTCTCGATCATGTGAACCGGAATGCGGATGGTGCGCGCCTGATCCGCGATCGAACGCGTGATGGCCTGACGTATCCACCATGTCGCGTACGTGGAGAACTTGTAGCCGCGGCGATATTCGAACTTGTCGACGGCCTTCATCAGGCCGATATTGCCTTCCTGGATAAGATCGAGGAACTGCAAGCCGCGGTTCGTGTACTTCTTCGCGATCGAAATCACGAGGCGCAGGTTCGCTTCCGTCATTTCGCGCTTCGCCTGACGCGCCTTCAGTTCGCCTGCCGCCATCTGACGGTTGGTTTCCTTCAGGTCCTTCAGCGGCAACACGACGCGCGCTTGCAAGTCGAGCAGACGCTGCTGCTGTTCGCGAATAGCCGGCACGTTCCGCGACAGGATCGCGCTGTACGCGTGGTTCTCCGCGACGATCTTGTCGGCCCAGTCGAGATCCGTCTCGTTGCCCGGGAAACGCGCGATGAACTCGGCGCGCGGCATGCCGCACTTGTCGACGACGGTATGCAGGATCTGACGCTCGACCTGACGCACTTCGTCCACCTGCGCGCGCAGCGTGTCGCACAGACGCTCGACGGTACGCGCGGTGAAGCGGATCATCATCAGCTCATCCTGAATGGTTTCCTGCGCCTTCAGGTAGGACTTGGACTTGTAGCCTTCCTTTTCGAACGCGCGGCGCATCTTGTCGAACCATTCGCTGATGAGCGCGAACTTTTCCAGCGACAGACGCTTCAACTCTTCGAGCTGCGCGGCATTCGCCGTGGCCTGCGCAGCGCCGTCGTCGTCTTCCTCTTCTTCTTCGTCGCTTTCTTCCGCTTCTTCGTCTTCGTTCTCGATCGCTTCCGCTTCCTGTTCGGAGAAGCCGTCGGCGTCTTCAGCGTTCGCGTCGATCAGGCCGTCGACCAGTTCGTCGATGCGGATTTCGTCGTTCGCGACGCGCTCCGCCATCGCGAGAATATCCGCGATCGTGGTCGGGCACGCGGAGATGGCCATCACCATGTGCTTGAGGCCGTCTTCGATGCGCTTGGCGATTTCGATTTCGCCTTCGCGCGTGAGCAGTTCGACGGTGCCCATTTCGCGCATGTACATGCGCACGGGGTCGGTCGTGCGGCCGAATTCGGAATCCACCGTGGAGAGCGCGACTTCCGCTTCTTCCTCCACTTCGTCGTCCGACGAAGCGTTGGGCGCGTTGTCGTTCAGCAGCAGCGTTTCGGCATCGGGCGCCTGTTCGTACACGGCGACGCCCATGTCGTTGAACGTGCTGATGATGCCTTCGATCGCCTCGGTTTCCGTGAAGTTGTCCGGGAGGTGGTCGTTGATTTCGCCGTAGGTCAGGAAGCCACGCTCCTTGCCGAGCTTGATCAGCGCGCGCAGCTTGGAGCGGCGCTCCTCAAGCTCCTCGACGGTGCCAGGCTGCGAAGACGCGAACGCGTCCTTCAGCAGCGCTTTCTCCTTTGCGCGACGGTCGCGTGCCTTGACCTTTTCGACCTTGCCCGTAGCGGGAGCAGCAGCTTCTTCGCCCTGGGATGCGTCGTCATCGACGGATACTTCATTCAGCTTTTTCGTCATGGAGTTCGCCATACCGGCTGTAGTCTCGACTGCCGGCTGCTGGACGGCAGCCGGTTGAACCGTGGATACCAAAGACTCGCGGGGAGCCGCATCGTCCTGCGCGGCATCCGCTTCCCTTTCGCTTCTGACTCCCTGCCGCTTCGCGACCGATGCCACCGACTTCGAGGTCACCGATGCCGCTCGCGCGGCCGAAGAGGTCGAGGCTCTTTTCCGGACAACAGGCGTGGCGGTTTCGGCAGACGTTTTCCTGACGGAAGAAACGGGACTGGCTGCGCTGACCCTGGTGGTCTTTTTCGGCTCCGAGGAGCCCGTGCCTGTCGCTTTTTTTCCGCCTGTAGTCTTTACCATTGCAATCGCCTTTTATCGCCTTTGCCTGGAGAAAAACAAAACCGCTGAAATCTTTTAATTATAGCATCCGGGGTTTCAGCCCTTCCCGTTCACTGCCCGCGCTGGCGCTTCATGTCAGCGCACGTCCTGCTCAATTCCTGATACTCCTTCATCTCCTCCGGGGAGAGGCTCGACTGGCGCGAAAGTTGAGTCAACCGCTCGCTATAAGCGTCATAACGCATCTTCAGAATGGCTGCTTTCAATTCCTCTCCGGCAAGCCGTTCATGCTCGCGACGCTCTTCGACGACGGTCGCGTCCTCGGGGTTCTTCAACAACAGGTCCCGAACGTTTTCATCATAGTCCAGAATTTCCCGGAAGATTTCCTCGAACGTGGGGGCATTTGCCCCGTTTCGCAACAGGTCGGACAGCAGCTGGAACTCTGCTGTGTCGCCCAGCCCGCGGGCATGCGTCGTCACTTCTTCGAACAGTTCGCCATGACGCGTGACCTGCAGGAGCGCCTGCTCTTCTTCCTCATCGAGCACGGCGACGATGCGCGGATGCATGACGAGATTGCGCAGCGCGCGCTGCTCGATACCCGTCACGCTGCGCCTGTCTTTGCGGGCAGGCGCGCTGCGTGCTACGGCCGCGATCCGCGCATCGACTTCGCATAAAGCGGCGACTTCCTCGAACGGCACGTCGAGCCGGTCGGCGAACATATGCATGATCTGCGCGCGCAGCGCGTTGGCCGGCAACTGCTGCAACAGCGGCTTCGCGTCGAACAACGCGCGGGCGCGGCCTTCGGGCTGATCCAGTTCCTTGCCCGCCAGCACCTCGTTCAGCAGGAACTGCGACAGCGGCATAGCCCGCTTGACCTGGTCCGCAAACGCTTGCGTGCCGAATTCGCGGACGTAGCTGTCGGGATCATGCTCGGCCGGTAGAAACAGAAAGCGGATCGTGCGATTGTCGGCGGCATGCGGCAGGCACGCGTCGAGCGCGCGACGCGCGGCGCGCCGGCCCGCCGAATCGCCGTCGAAGCTGAACACCACCGTATCCGTCTGCCGCATCAGTTTCTGCACATGAATCGGCGTGCAGGCGGTGCCGAGCGTCGCAACCGCGTTCTCGAAGCCCAATTGCGCGAGCGCAACCACGTCCATATAGCCTTCGACGACCAGCACGTAGCGCTGTTCGCGGATCGCGAGCCGCGCCTCGAACAGGCCGTACAGTTCGCTGCCTTTGTTAAATAAAGGCGTTTCGGGCGAATTCAAATATTTTGGCTCGCCGCTGTCCAGCACGCGTCCGCCAAAGCCGATCACCTGGCCTTTCACGTTGCGGATCGGGAACATGACCCGCTCGCGAAAGCGGTCGTAACGGCGGTTCTGGCCCTGAGCGTCGGACTTTTCGCTGACGATCACGAGGCCTGCCTCGACGAGCGCGTCGTCCCGATAGTTGGAAAAGGCGGACTCGAGGTTCTGCCAGCCGTCCGGCGCATAGCCGAGGCCGAAGCGCTTGGCGATTTCGCCCGTGAGGCCGCGCTTTTTCAGGTACTGGATCGCGTTCGGCGCGCCGCGCAGTTGCGTCTTGTAGTAGTCGCTTGCTGTCTGCATCACGTCGGACAGCGCCGTCGTGACGGCCTTCGAGACGGCGGGCGCATAGCCTTCGCCACCGCCCGCGCCACCGCCGCGCATCGGCGAGGGCTCCTGCGGGACGGTCAGACCGACGGACTGCGCCAGCTCGTTGACGGCCTCCGGAAACGAAAGCCCGGCATGCTCCATCAGAAAGCCGATGGCTGTGCCGTGCGCGCCGCAGCCGAAACAATGATAGAACTGCTTAGTCGGACTAACGGTGAACGAGGGGCTCTTTTCGTTGTGAAACGGGCAGAGTCCCATGAAGTTCGCGCCGCCCTTTTTCAGCTGCACATACCGGCCGACCACGTCGACGATATCGACGCGGTTCAACAGATCTTGCAGGAAAGAATGCGGAATCACAGCGCAGACGCGGCCTTAAAAGGGTTGGGCACCTTGGGTGAGACACAGCGCGCCGCGCGCGGCCGTTCGAACGGCGCGCTACGCGCGGCAAACACGGGAACCGCCTACTTCGACAGCGCGGCCTTGACCTGTGCGGACACGGCCGTCATGTCGGCCTTTCCGGCCAGCTTCGGCTTGAGCACGCCCATCACCTTGCCCATGTCCTGCGGGCCCGCGGCGCCGACCTGCGCGACGGCGGCCTGCACTTCGGCGGCGATCTCCGCGTCCGACAGCTGTTCCGGCATGTACGCGCTCAGCACGACCAGTTCGGCCTTTTCCTTGTCGACGAGGTCGGTGCGGCCAGCCGTTTCGAACTGGGCGATCGAGTCCTTGCGCTGCTTGATCATCTTGTCGACGACGGCCGTGACACCGGCGTCGTCGAGTTCCACGCGATCGTCGACTTCACGCTGCTTGATGGCGGCGAGCAGCAGACGGATCGTACCGAGACGCTCGGTTTCGCGTGCGCGCATCGCTGCTTTCATGTCGTCGTTGATTCGGACCTTGAGACTCATCGTTCACCTGAATTGCGTGGGGTTTTAAAACGGGTGGCGCAGAGCGCAAAAACCCGCTTGGGATCGTTCCTCAAGCGGGTTAGTGCCAAATACGCGGCGAATCCGTGCACCTGGATGCGGCGTTACGGGGCTTTCACAGCCAGTTGCCGCAAGCGCCGGCACGCGCCCGCGCCGTCACCTATTTGTGGGCCGCTGCTTTCGCCCGCTGAAAACACTGGCGAGCATTGCGACTTCGATTGCGACTTCACTTTGAATCAGTAAAACTTCTTTGGCAATTGCTGGCTGCGCAGGCGCTTGAAATGCCGCTTCACCGCAGCCGCCTTTTTCCGCTTCCGCTCAGACGTCGGCTTTTCGTAAAACTCGCGCGCACGCAGTTCAGTCAAGAGACCGTTCTTTTCGATTGTGCGCTTGAAGCGGCGCATCGCGACTTCAAAAGGCTCGTTTTCTTTTACGCGAATGGTCGTCATCTTTCAATAACGGAGCGTGGCAAAGATTGGAAAGTATAGCAGCTGTTTCGCACAATCGCATGGCAGTGTCAACCCCCAATTGACGCGTTTCGCTCATGCCGTTCCGACATACTCCGAGGCCGCCTGGCCGGCCGCGACGCCCGACGCCCACGCCCACTGGAAGTTGTAGCCGCCCAGCCAACCCGTGACGTCGACGGCCTCGCCGATGAAGTACAAGCCCGGCACGCGCGCGCTCATCATCGTCGCCGACGACAGTTCGCGCGTGTCCACGCCGCCCCGCGTCACTTCGGCTTTCTTGTAGCCTTCGGTGCCGTTGGGCGTGAGCGTCCAGCGCGACAGCGCCTCGCCGACGCGCCGCAGCGTCTTGTCGGGCAGATCGGCGAGGCGAGCCTCGGCGGGCACGCCGTGCGTCTGCAGCCAGACATGCGCGAGCCGCGCAGGCACCCATTCGGCCAGCAGGTTGGCGATCTGGCGCTTCGTGGCGCTTTTCGCCTCCAGCAGCGCGGACGTGGCGTCGCGCTCCGGCAGCAGGTTGATGTGCACGGGCTCGCCCGGCTGCCAATAACTCGAGATCTGCAGCACGCCGGGGCCGGACAGCCCGCGATGCGTGAGCAGCAGATCTTCGACGAATTCGCCGCCCGTTTTCTTCGCGCCCGTCGCCAGATGCACTTCCAGCGACACGCCCGATAACGCCGAGAACGGCTCCCAGTCGGCCTGCGCGAACGTGAGCGGCACGAGCGCCGGGCGTGTGTCGATCAGTTTGTGTCCGAACTGCTTGGCAATGCGATAGCCGAAATCGGTCGCGCCGATTTTCGGAATCGACAGCCCGCCCGTCGCGATCACGAGCGCGCGAGCGCGGATCGGGCCATTGTGCGTGTCCAGCGTGAAACCGTCGGAGCCGCCGTGACGCACGTGCTCGACGGCAAGCGGCCGGCGCCACGCGATCTGGCCGGCGTCGCATTCGCTCTTGAGCACGTCGATGACGGCATCGCTCGACTGGTCGCAGAACAGCTGCCCTTTGTGCTTCTCGTGCCAGGTCACGCGATACCGCTTAAGCAGCGCCATGAAATCGCGCGGCGTATAACGCGCGAGCGCCGAGCGGCAGAAATGCGGATTCGCCGACAGATAGTTGGCCGGACCCGCGTAGAGATTCGTGAAGTTGCAGCGGCCGCCGCCCGAAATGCGGATTTTTTCGGCGAGACGCGCCGCGTGGTCGATCAGCACGACGCGCCGGCCCAGCTGCCCCGCCACCGATGCGCACATCATGCCCGCCGCGCCCGCGCCGATTACGGCGATATCGAAGGATTCCATGGGGTTGCATTGTAACCGGCGCCATCGGCGCGTCCGGCGGCCCGAAGCCCGCACTGCTATACTTTCAGGTTCCTTTTCTCAAGTTTCGGGCGCATTTGTGGGCGCCCGATCGGCGTTCGATCATGCTCGTTCTCGGCATAGAAAGCTCCTGCGACGAAACCGGCCTCGCGCTCTACGACACGGAGCGCGGCCTGCTCGCGCACGCGCTGCATTCGCAGATCGCGATGCATCGCGAGTACGGCGGCGTGGTGCCGGAGCTGGCGTCGCGCGACCATATCCGCCGCGCGCTGCCGCTGCTCGAAGAGGTGCTGGCGCGCTCGGGCGCCGCGCGCGGCGACATCGACGCCATCGCCTATACGCAAGGACCTGGGCTCGCGGGCGCGCTGCTGGTGGGCGCAAGCATCGCCAATTCGCTGGCGATGGCATGGAACAAGCCGACCGTCGGCATTCACCACCTGGAAGGGCATCTGCTGTCGCCGCTGCTGGTCGACGAGCCGCCGCCGTTTCCGTTCGTCGCGCTGCTCGTGTCTGGCGGTCATACGCAGCTGATGCGCGTGACCGACGTCGGCGTCTACGAGACGCTCGGCGAAACGCTCGACGACGCCGCGGGCGAAGCGTTCGACAAGACCGCGAAGCTGCTCGGCCTCGGCTACCCTGGCGGGCCGGAAGTGTCGCGTCTCGCGGAGTTCGGTACGCCGGGCGCCGTCGTGCTGCCGCGTCCGATGCTGCATTCCGGCGATCTCGATTTCAGCTTCAGCGGCCTGAAAACGGCCGTGCTGACGCACATGAAGAAGCTGGGCAGCAATGTCTGCGAGCAGGCCAAGGCGGATCTGGCGCGCGGCTTCGTCGACGCAGCCGTCGAGGTGCTGGCCGCGAAATCGCTCGCGGCGCTGAAGAAGACGAAGCTCAAGCGGCTGGTCGTCGCGGGCGGCGTGGGCGCGAACCGGCAGTTGCGCGAGGCGCTGTCGGCCGCGGCGCACAAGCGCGGCTTCGCCGTGCACTACCCGGATCTGTCGCTGTGCACGGACAACGGCGCGATGATCGCGCTCGCGGGCGCCTTGCGCCTGCAGCGGTGGCCCGCTCAAGCGGCCAACGATTATGCGTTCACAGTGAAGCCGCGCTGGGATCTGTCGTCGCTCGCGCGTTGAGTCGCGTGACGCGCGGCTTCTGCGCCACAAGCTAAAACGGCCGCCCGGTGACGGGCGGCCGTTTGCGTTTCAGGCAGGACGAAGGCGTCGTCAAACCGTCCGCTTGTCGCTTTCGATCACGGCATAGGCGCTGTGATTGTGAATCGACTCGAAGTTCTCGGCCTCGAGCACGTACGCGACGATGCGCGGATCGGCATTCAGACGTTGCGCGACGTCGCGCACCAGATCTTCGACGAACTTCGGATTCTCATACGCGCGCTCGGTGACGAACTTCTCGTCGGGGCGCTTGAGCAATCCCCACAACTCGCACGAAGCCTCTTCTTCCGCGATCCGGATCAGATCCTCGACGGGCACGTCGCCGGCCAGTTCGGCGTCGATCGTCACATGCGAGCGCTGGTTGTGCGCGCCATATTGAGAAATCTTCTTCGAGCACGGGCACAGGCTCGTGACGGGCACCGTCACCTTCAGGAACAGGCGCGTCGCACCGTTGCGTGAGTCGGCCGTCAGCGTCACTTCGTAGTCCAGCAGACTTTGCACGCCTGATACAGGCGCCGTCTTGTTGACGAAGTACGGGAACGACACTTCGATGCGGCCCGCGGGCGCTTCGAGCTTTTCGAGCATCGACGCGAGCATCGTGCGGAACACCGACGAATCGAGCGGCGCCTTGTTCTCTTCGAGCAGCGCGACAAAGCGCGACATGTGCGTGCCCTTCACCTCGGCGGGCAGATGGACGTCGAGATTCCACGTGCCGATGGTCGGCTGCACGTTGCCATCCGGCGTGCGGACCGTCAGCGGATGACGCACCGCCTTCACGCCGACCCGTTGAATGGGAATCTGGCGAGTGTCGAGCGTGCTCTGCACGTCGGGCATCACGAAGGCGGGGTTCATCTGGTTCATGTTCTTGTCCTCACTTGCAGCGCGAATCGACGCGCAAAATGACAACCGCCGGCTTGCGCCGGCGGAGTCCGACGGGTGTGCCACCCGCCGATTCATATTGGAGTAGATGCAACGGGCCGCTGTTTCGTTCCTGATGGCCCGGGCAATGTTAAGCGACGCGTTTGACCGACTTGCCGCTTGCGTGCTCCACAAAGCGCTCACGGATGGACTTCGCGATGCCCGCTGCGTCCAGACCGCACGACGCGAGCAGCTTGGCGGGATCTCCGTGATCGATAAAGCGATCGGGAAGGCCCAATTGTAGTACGGGCCGGATAACCCCACACTCCATCATGGCTTCCACGCACGCGGAACCCGCGCCGCCCATGATGCAGCCTTCTTCGACCGTGACGATGGCATCGTGCGACTCGGCCAGTTCGCGCACGAGGTCGGCGTCGAGCGGCTTCACGAAACGCATGTTGGCGACCGTCGCGTCCAGCTGCTCGGCTGCCGCGAGTGCCGGCGCGACCATCGTGCCGAAGGCGAGAATCGCGATGCGCTTGCCTGCCGGCTGGGTCGACTGGCGACGGATTTCGCCCTTGCCGAGCGGCAGCGCGGCCATCTGCTTGACGGTCGCGACGCCCGTACCCGCGCCGCGCGGATAGCGCACGGCCGTCGGGTTCGGCTGCTGCAGCGCCGTGTACAGCATCTGGCGGCATTCGTTTTCGTCCGACGCGGCCATGATCGTCATGTTCGGAATACAGCGCATGAACGCGAGATCGTACGCGCCCGCGTGCGTCGCGCCGTCCGCGCCGACGAGGCCCGCGCGATCGATTGCGAACACAACAGGCAGGTTCTGCAGCGCGACGTCGTGGATCAGCTGGTCATAACCGCGTTGCAGGAACGTCGAGTAGATCGCGACGACGGGCTTCATGCCTTCCGTCGCGAGGCCGCCCGCGAAGGTGACCGCGTGCTGCTCGGCAATGCCGACGTCGTAATAGCGATCCGGGAAGCGCTTCTCGAACTCGACCATGCCCGAGCCTTCGCGCATCGCGGGCGTGATGCCGACCACGCGCGAATCGAGTTCCGCCGCGTCGCACAGCCATTCGCCGAACACCTGCGTGTAGGTCTTCTTGGCGGGCGTCGCCGACGGCTTGATGCCTTCGGCCGGATTGAACTTGCCGGGGCCGTGATACAGCACCGGGTCGGCCTCGGCGAGCTTGTAGCCCTGACCTTTCTTCGTCACGACGTGCAGGAATTGCGGACCGCGCAGTTCCTTGATGTTCTGCAGCGTCGGGATCAGCGAATCGAGATCGTGACCGTCGATCGGTCCGATGTAGTTGAAGCCGAATTCTTCGAACAGCGTGGCGGGGACGATCATGCCCTTCGCGTGCTCTTCGAGCTTGCGCGCCAGATCCAGCACGGGCGGCGCATGGCGCAGCACCCGCTCGACGCCGGCACGCGCGGCCGCGTAGAAGCGGCCCGACATCAGGCGCGCGAGATGGCGATTCAGCGCGCCGACGGGCGGCGAGATCGACATATCGTTGTCATTGAGGATGACGAGCAACGGCACGTCGTCCTCGACACCGGCGTTGTTCATCGCCTCGAAGGCCATGCCCGCCGTCATCGCGCCGTCGCCGATCACGGCGATCGCGAAGCGGTCTTCGCCGCGCAGCTTGCTGCCGATCGCCATGCCGAGCGCCGCCGAAATCGACGTGCTCGAGTGCGCCGTGCCGAATGTGTCGTACGGCGACTCGTCGCGTTTCGGGAAGCCCGAAATGCCGCCGAGCTGGCGCAGCGTCGACATCTGGTCGCGGCGGCCTGTCAGGATCTTGTGAGGATAGGTCTGGTGACCCACATCCCAGACGACGCGATCGCGCGGCGTGTCGAACACGTAGTGCAGCGCGATCGTCAGTTCGACCGTGCCGAGGTTGGACGACAGGTGGCCGCCCGTTTGCGAGACGCTGTCGAGCACGAAGGCACGCAACTCGTCTGCAAGCGGTTGCAACTGGCGGCGATCGAGGCGGCGCAGGTCCGCGGGGTCGTCAATGGTTTTCAGCAAGTCGTACATCGTCGTTCCATTGTAGGAAAACTTACGCGCCCGCACTTCATTCGCGCACATCCGAAAGTGCTTGTGCGGGCGGCGGGCTTTCGCGTTACAGCTACTTCAGCTGACCCGGTTCACCACGAGGTCGGCCAACTCGGCGAGCCGCTGCGAGCGGGCGCCGAAAGGTGCAAGGGCATCGTGCGCGTCGCTGCGCAATTGCGCAGCCAGCGCACGCGAAGCATCGAGCCCGATGATCGACACGTAGGTCGGCTTGCCGTCCTTCGCGTCCTTTCCAGCTGTCTTGCCGAGCGTCGCGGAGTCCGTCGTGACGTCGAGAATGTCGTCGACGACCTGGAACGCCAGCCCGACAGCGGCAGAATACGCGTCCAGCGCGGCCAGCGCCTTCGCGTCCGGGCCGCCGTTATCCATTTGGCCCGTCAGCGCGCCCATCCGCACGGCGGCCCGCAGCAGCGCGCCCGTTTTCAGACGATGCATCGTTTCGAGCTGCGTGCGCGTCAGCGTATGACCGACGCTCGCCAGATCGATCGCCTGGCCGCCGGCCATGCCGACGGAGCCGCTCGCGAGCGCCAGTTCGCGCACGAGCGCGGCCTGCGCCGCGGGCGCGAGCACGTCCGATGTCAATGCAACGAAAGCCTGGGACTGAAGCGCGTCGCCGACCAGCAAGGCCGTCGCTTCGTCATACTTGACGTGTACGGTGGGCTTGCCGCGGCGCAGCGCGTCGTCGTCCATGCAAGGCATGTCATCGTGTACGAGCGAGTAGACGTGGATCATCTCCAGCGCCGCCGACGCCGCGTCGAGGCACTCGGCCTTCGCGCCCGTCAGCTCGCCTGCCGCATGACAGAGCAGCGGGCGTACCCGCTTGCCGCCGCCCAGCACGGCATAGCGCATCGCTTCATGCAGCTTCGCCGGCTCGGTCGCTTCAGACGGCAAGTAGTTTTCGAGTGCGCTCTCTACCCGGTCCAGCACCGAGCGCATCCATTGTTCGAAGGTCATAGATCGTCTCCGCTGTCGGCAGCGGTTGTACCTGCTGTATTCACGGGAAGCGGCTTGAGCGTTTCGCCATCGAGCACGCGCACCTGCTGCTCCACTTTCTCGAGCTGCTGCTGGCAGAACGCCACCAGCACGGCGCCGCGCCGGTAAGCCGCCAGCGACTCCTCGAGATTGAGGCTGCCGCCTTCCATCCGCCCGACAAGCCCCTCCAGCTCGGCCAGTGCCGCCTCGTAGCTCTCGGGCAGCGGCGTGCTGTCGGAACCTTCGGCGCTGGTAGGGGACAAACCAGCCGTATCCGTCTTCGCCATGAATCGTCGCAAAATTAAAACAAGTCGGACATTCTACGGCAAAAGCAATATTTTCGACCTGTGAGCGCACCGATCGGTGCTGGCGCGACGCTTGCACAACACTTTCTGCATCAGAAAAGAATCTGACGTTCACGCGCCGAAATAGCGAACTTCGATGACATTTTTAACCGAAATCAGGTACTTAAGTGCCCCAAGGAGGGGGAAACAGGTATAATCGCGGGCTCCCTAAATCGAATCTTCGATGGTTGGGTTGTTCACTGCTTTCACGTCTTCATCGGGAGTGGGAATGTCCAATCTGAGCAATGCATTGCAGCTGAAGGCTATTCACAGCCAGCTGCCAGTCACGGCTTACTTTGACCAGGCGCTTCACCAGCGCGAACTCGAAACCCTTTTCAAGAAAGGTCCTCGCTACGTCGGGCACGAACTCATGGTTCCCGAGGCGGGTAACTATTTCGCCTTGCCCAGCGAGAGCGAGGGGCGCCTGCTCGTGCGCAATCAGCAGTCGCAGATCGAACTGCTGTCGAACGTATGCCGCCATCGCCAGGCAATCATGCTGAACGGCCGCGGCCAGACGGAGAACATCGTCTGTCCCCTGCACCGCTGGACGTACGACCTGAACGGCCAGCTGCTCGGCGCGCCGCATTTCGCCGACAACCCGTGCCTGAACCTCGGCGCCACGCCGCTGCAAAGCTGGAATGGCCTGCTGTTCGAAGCGCAGGGCCGCGACGTCGCGAAAGACCTCGCGCGTCTTGGCACGGCGCAGCACTTCGACTTCACGGACTACATGTTCGATCACATCGAAGTGCACGAGTGCAACTACAACTGGAAGACCTTCATCGAGGTCTATCTGGAGGACTATCACGTCGTGCCGTTCCATCCGGGCCTCGGCAGCTTCGTCAATTGCGACGATCTGCAGTGGGAGTTCGGCGACTGGTACAGCGTGCAGACGGTCGGCGTGCACAACGAGCTTGCGCGTCCGGGCAGCCCGACGTATCGCAAGTGGCACGACGAGGTGCTGCGTTTCCGCGACGGCAAGATGCCGGACTTCGGCGCGATCTGGATGGTGTACTACCCCGGCATCATGATCGAGTGGTATCCGCATGTGCTCGTGGTGTCCTGGCTGATTCCGCGTGGTCCGCAGAAAACGACCAACGTCGTCGAGTTCTATTACCCTGAGGAAATCGCGCTGTTCGAGCGCGACTTCGTCGAGGCGGAGCGCGCCGCGTACATGGAAACCGCGCGCGAAGACGATGAAATCGCCGAGCGCATGGACGCCGGCCGTTTCGCGCTGATGCAGCGCGGCGAATCGCAGGTCGGTCCTTATCAGAGCCCGATGGAAGACGGCATGCAGCACTTCCATGAGTTCCTGCGGCGCGAGCTCGGCACGATCTGACGCACCTGGCCAAACGGCTATGGACGAGGAAAGACGGGCTTTGGCCCGTCTTTTTTGTTTAGACTAGAGATATCGTTCGGCGCAGCCGAAGCCCGTCTCTCAGGAGCCGTCATGCCACACACTCACTACACCACACTGATCTCCGCAGGCAATCTCGCCGAACGTCTCGCCGCCGCGCCAGGGAGCGTGTTTATCGCCGATTGCCGTTTCGATCTCGCCGACACGGAAGCCGGCGAAAAGGCTTACGCAGCGGGTCATCTGCCGCAAGCGCACTATCTTCATCTCGATCGCGATCTGTCGGGCCCGAAGACGGGGACGAACGGGCGTCATCCGCTGCCGGACCGGCAAAAGCTGGTCGAACGGTTGGCCGAACTCGGCCTCAAGCAAGGCCAGCAGGTCGTCGCGTACGACGCGCAAGACGGCCGCTACGCCGCACGGCTGTGGTGGTTGTTGCGCTGGCTAGGGCACGATTCCGTCGCGCTGCTCGATGGCGGGCTCGCCGCCTGGCAGGCCGCGGGCCAGCCGCTGACGCAAGACGCGCCGGCCCAGGCGAGGGGCGACTTCAAGGCGGGCGCACCGCTGGCGGTGACCGTCGACGCGCAGGCTGTCGAGCGCAACATCGGCACGAAGGAGCGCGTGGTGCTCGATGCGCGCGCCGCCGACCGCTATCGCGGCGAGAACGAAACGCTCGACCGCGTGGGCGGCCACATTCCGGGCGCGCGCAACCGCTTTTTCGGCGAGAACCTGACGCCCGACGGCCGCTTCAAGCCGGCCCACACGCTGCGCGAAGAATTCAGCGCGATCATTCCAGGCGTCGCGGCCGAGCATGTCGTCCTGCAATGCGGCTCGGGCGTCACCGCCTGCCACAACGCGCTGGCGATGGAAGTCGCCGGCCTGCACGGCGCGGCGCTGTACCCCGGCTCGTGGAGCGAGTGGAGTGCCGATCCCGCGCGGCCAGTGGCGACGGGCCCGAATCCCTGAGCCGTTGCCTGCCGTTACCTGCCGGCGTCTGCGGCGCTCGCGCCTGGATGGCGCCGCAGACAAAGACAACAAGCTCCGTCAACCGACGCCGTGCGCCTTGAACCAGGCCAGCGCACGGCGCCAGCCGTCTTCGGCATCGGCTTGCTTGTAACTCGGCCGATAGTCCGCGAAGAACGCATGCCCTGCATCGTCGTACACGACGAACTGCGAGCCGCGTCCGGCCTGCGGCCCTTGCGCGATGGCCTGCTTCATCTGATCCAGCGTTTCCTGCGGAATGCTCTGATCCTGTCTTCCGTATAGACCCAGCACGGGCACCTGCAGATCGGACACGCGGTCGATCGGATTGGCGGGCGTCATGGGCGTCTGGTTGCCGGCTACCCGGCCGTACCACGCGACAGCCGCCTTCAGCCGCGGATTGTGCTCCGCATACAGCCACGCGATGCGCCCGCCCCAGCAGAAGCCGTTGATGCCCACCTTGTTGACGTCGCCGCCATGCTCGCCCGCCCATTTGAACGTCGCGTCGAGATCGGCCAGCACCTGCGAATCGGGCACCTTGCTGACGAGCTGATCGTTGAGCTGCTGCATCGACGTGTACTTGCTCGCATCGCCTTGCCGCGTGTAGAGGTCCGGCGCGATGGCCAGGTAGCCCTGCTTCGCGAAGCGCCGGCAGACATCGGCGATGTGCTCGTGCACGCCGAAAATCTCGTGCACCACGATGATAACGGGCAGATGCGTCTTGCCTTTCGGCTGCGCGCGGTACGCGGGCACCAGCGTGTCGCCCGATTTGATGCCGACTTCGCCCGCCTCGAGACCCTCGCTATCCGTATGGATGGTTTGCGCGGACACAGGCAGCACGCACGCCGCGAAGCCGCTGCCGAGCGCCGCCTTGATGAACGTACGCCGGTCAAAGGGAACATGCGGAACGAGACTGTCGACTTCAGGCTTCAACATGCTGTGCTCCTCGATGGAATGGGTATCGGCAAGGGAGCCAACAGGATACGCGTAAAGCGCATCCTGTTGCATGAGCATCGAAAGCGGTCAGGCTCGGCGTCAGTGCAGCTTGACGCGCGGCAGCGTGGTGCGCCGCAGCCAGTGCGCGAAGGTATCGAGCACCATCCGCGCATAGCCGTGCAGCGCGGCGATATGCAGCCGGTACAGCGACATGTACATGAAGCGCGCGAACAGCCCTTCGATCAGCATGTTGCCGCCGATCACGCCGCCCATCAGATTGCCGACGGCGCTGAAATGCCCGAGCGACACCAGCGAGCCGAAGTCGCGATACGTGAATTCCGGCAGCGGCCGGCCTTCGATCCGGTTCGCGATGGCGCGCAGCAGAAAGCTCGCCTGCTGATGCGCGGCCTGCGCGCGCGGCGGCACGTTGCGCTCGTTGCCGGGCCACGGGCAAGCTGCGCAATCGCCGAGCGCGAAGACGTTGTCGTCGACGGCCGTCTGCAGCGTGCGGCGCACTTCGAGCTGCCCGAGCCGGTTCACGGGCAAACCGTCGAGCTGCCCCAGCACGGCGGGTGCCTTGATGCCCGCGGCCCAGACGGTCAGATCCGCGCGCACGCTCTTGCCGCTCGCCGTGCGAACGACGCCCGGCGCGACTTCCGCGACCGTCTCGCCGACCATCAGCTTCACGCCCAGCTTCTGCAGCAGTTCCGCCGTCGCCGTCGACACGCGCTCCTGCAACGCCGGCAGAATGCGCGGCCCGGCCTCGATCAGCACGATGCCGACGTCATGACGCGGATCGAGCTTGTGCAGCCCGTAGGCCGACAGCACCTGCGCCGTGTTCCGCAGTTCCGCCGACAGTTCCACCCCCGTTGCGCCGCCGCCGACAATCGCCACCTGGATACGCGGCTCCGTCGACACCGCGCCATGCTGCGACTCGACAGGCTCATGCGCCTGATGCTCGGCGCGCATGCAGGCCGCGATCAGGCGTTTGCGGAAGCGTTCGGCTTGATGAACGGTATCGAGCGCGAGCGAATATTCGGGCGCGCCCTTTACGCCGAAGAAATGCGTCGTACTGCCGATCGCGATGACAAGCGTGTCGTATTCGAGCATGCGCTCGGGCAGCAGTTCGGCGCCGTCGTCGTCGAGCACACGCGAAAGCGTGATGCGTCGGGCCGTGCGATCGAGCCCGGTCAGTTCGCCCTGCTGGAACTCGAAGCCATGCCAGCGCGCCTGCGCCGCGTACTCGAGTTCCTGCGTGAACGGGTCCATGCTGCCTGCGGCCACTTCATGCAGCAACGGCTTCCAGATATGCGTCGGATAACGGTCCACCAGCGTGACCTGCGCGAACGGGACGCCGTTGCTTTTTTTGCGCGCATAACGGTCGCCGAGCCGCGTCGCCAGTTCGAGACCGCCCGCACCTCCACCCACGACGACAATACGATGCATCAGAACTCTCCGTGTGAAACGACAAGTTGTGCGTCGATGCGGCGCGCTTCGCGCGTGCGGCCGCTTTTATTATTCGCGTTCCGTCGATTGTCGGCGAGCAAGGGGACAAGTCACAAGTCTGTCGAAACCAAACTGTGACATGCGAGCGACGTTATGCCCTATTTGTCCCGCGCGTCGTCCGTTGCCCTGGAGAGGCAATATT
This sequence comes from Burkholderia sp. E7m39, assembly GCA_001319865.1. GTDB lineage: Bacteria > Pseudomonadota > Gammaproteobacteria > Burkholderiales > Burkholderiaceae > Paraburkholderia > Paraburkholderia bengalensis. Next base: position 20,194 of record BBSL01000347.1, read on the forward strand.
GGCGTGTCAGTGTTCGGATGAAGCGCGACTGACATGCCAGTCGCGCCCGGTGCGTCCTGTCCGCGCGCGAGCCCTCAGTGCGCCTCTTCCCAGTTCGCGCCCGCGCCCACTTCGGCGACGAGGGGAACCTTCAGTTGAGCGACGCCGCACATCAACTCCGGCAGGCGCTTGCGCACATCCGATAGTTCGTCGTCGGGCACTTCGAGAATCAGTTCGTCGTGCACCTGCATGATCATGCGCGTGCCGATGCCCGACTCTTCGATCCACTTCTGCACGGCGATCATCGACATCTTGATCAGATCGGCGGCCGTGCCCTGCATCGGCGCGTTGATCGCGGCGCGTTCGGCCGCCTGGCGGCGCGGACCGTTGCCGCCGTTGATCTCGGGCAGCCACAGACGGCGTCCGAACACCGTCTCGACGTAGCCCTTCATCTTCGCGCTCGTACGCGTGTTTTCCATGTACGCGGCCACGCCCGGATAACGCGCGAAATAGCGGTCGATGTAAAGCTTCGCCGCATCGCGCGTGATACCGAGGTTCGATGCGAGTCCGAACGAGCTCATGCCATAGATCAGCCCGAAATTGATGACCTTCGCGATGCGCCGCTGATCGTTCGATACTTCGAGCGGCGTCACGCTGAACACTTCGGAAGCAGTGGCGCGGTGAATGTCCTCGCCTTGCTGGAACGCACGAAGCAGCGCTTCGTCGCCGGAGATGTGCGCCATGATGCGCAGTTCGATCTGCGAGTAGTCCGCCGACACGAGCTTATGCCCCGGCGGCGCAATGAACGCCTCGCGGATGCGGCGGCCTTCGCCCGTGCGCACCGGGATGTTCTGCAGATTCGGATCGTTCGATGCGAGACGCCCCGTCACCGCGACGGCCTGCGCGTAGTTCGTGTGCACGCGGCCCGTGCTCGCGTTGACCATGCGCGGCAGCTTGTCGGTGTACGTCGATTTCAGCTTCGACAGCCCGCGGTGCTCGAGAATCGTCTTCGGCAGCGGGTAATCTTCGGCGAGCTTTTGCAGCACTTCTTCGTCGGTGGACGGCGCGCCGCTCGGCGTTTTCTTGATCACGGGCAGTTCGAGCTTCTCGAAGAAGATCTGACCGATCTGCTTCGGCGAACCGAGATTGAATTCGCCGCCCGCGAACAAATACGCCTGCTGTTCGAGTTCGATCAGGCGGGCCGCGATCTCGTTGCTTTGCACGCGCAGCTTCTCCGTGTCGATCAGCACGCCATTGCGCTCCATCTTGCGCAGCACGCGCGACGTGGGCACTTCGATGTTTCGGTACACGTGATCGAGCGGCACTTCGGCGGCGATCTGCGGATACAGCGCCTGATGCAGACGCAACGTGATGTCGGCATCTTCCGCGGCGTATTCGGCGGCCTTGTCGAGCGCGACTTCGTCGAAGCCGATCTGCGCCGCGCCCTTGCCCGCTACGTCCTCGTACTTGATCGTCTTCAGCCCGAGATGACGCAGCGCGAGGTTGTCCATGTCATGCGGACGATGCGACTCGAGCACATAAGATTGCAGCAGCGTGTCGTGCTCGACGCCGTCCATTGCGATGCCGTAGTTCGCAAGCACCTGCTCGTCGTACTTCAGATGCTGGCCCACCTTTTTCTTGTCCGCACTTTCGAGCCAAGGCTTGAGCTTCGCAAGCACTTCGTCGCGCGGCAGCTGCACGGGCGCATCCGGCCCGCGATGCGCGAGCGGAATGTACGCGGCCTTGCCCGCCTCGACCGAAATCGAAATGCCGACGATCTGCGCCGTCATCGGGTCGAGCGAAGTGGTTTCCGTATCGAACGACGTGATGTCGGCGGCATTGATCCTGTCGAGCCACGCGTCGAACTGTTCCCACGTCTGCACGGTGTCGTACTCGCGCTCGCCGTCGCCTTCGATGGTGGGGGCGGGCGGCACATCCGTCTCGGGCCCTTCGACGGCATCCGCGATTTCCACTTCGCGCAGCCACGTCTTGAAGCCATGACGCGTAAAGACGTCGCGCAGTTCTTCGCGCGCTTCGGGGCGCGTCGCGAGCGTCTCTTCAAACGACATGACGTGCTCGGTCAGATCGCAATCCGTTTCGACCGTGACGAGCTTTCGCGCCATCGGCAGAAAGTCGAGCGCGCGTCGCAGATTGTCTCCTACCGCACCTTTGATTTCGTCTGCATGTGCGACGATGCCATCGAGGGTTTCAAATTGCGTGAGCCATTTGATCGCCGTTTTCGGGCCGCATTTCTCGACGCCGGGCACGTTGTCGACGGTATCGCCGATCAGCGACAGATAGTCGACGATGCGCTCGGGCGGCACGCCGAACTTCGCGACGACACCCTCGCGGTCGAGCTTCTCGTTGGTCATCGTATTGATGAGGGTGACATGATCCGTCACGAGCTGAGCCAGATCCTTGTCCCCCGTGGATACGATCACGTTCATGCCGCGCGCTTGCGCGCGCTTCGCGAGCGTGCCGATCACGTCGTCGGCCTCGACGCCTTCGATCATCAGCAAAGGCCAGCCGAGCGCGCGCACGGCGACGTGAATCGGCTCGATCTGCTTCGAGAGATCGTCAGGCATCGACGGGCGGTTCGCCTTGTATTGCGGGTACCAGTCGTCACGAAACGTCTTGCCTTTGGCATCGAACACGCACGCGCTATACTCTGCCGTAACCTCCTTGCGCATACGGCGCAGCATGTTGATGATCCCGTAGAGCGCACCTGTTGGCCCGCCATCGGGACCGCGCAGATCGGGCATCGCATGGTAGGCCCGGTACAGATAACTCGAACCGTCAACCAATAGCAGGGTCTTACCTTCCAGGTTCTGTTCTTCAGGCATTATGACTAAGAGAAAAGTGATTCCGAGTCTGCGATCGCTCGCAGATCAAGAGCGCGCAACAGCCAAGAAGGCCCGCGCATCGTGGCAGATGTTCACGATTATGGCAGAGTTTATCGAGGCGACCGAGTACCTGTCGGAGATCCGCCCGGCCGTGAGCATCTATGGTTCGGCGCGTCTGAAGCCGAACTCGCCGTACTACAAACTGGCCACGCAGATCGCGCGCAAACTGTCCGATGCGGGCTTTGCCGTCATCTCGGGCGGCGGCCCCGGCATCATGGAAGCGGCCAATAAAGGTGCGCACGCAGGCAAGGCGCCGTCCGTCGGTCTGAACATCGAGTTGCCGCACGAGCAGTCGGGCAACCAGTGGCAGGACATCTCGCTGCGCTTCCGGCATTTCTTCACGCGCAAGGTCACGTTCGTGAAGAACTCGGATGCCGTGATCGTGATGCCAGGCGGCTTCGGCACGCTCGACGAACTTGCCGAAGTGCTCACGCTGATTCAAACCAAGAAGTCGCGGCACGTGCCCATCATTCTGGTCGGCGCGGAGTTCTGGAAAGGTCTGCTCGCCTGGTTCGAATCGCAGCTGGTGCCGATGGGCCTCATCAATCCCGGCGACATGAACCTGATGCAGGTGATCGATGATCCCGACCAGGTTCTGGAAGCGGTGCTCGCGTTCTATGAAGAGCGCGAAGAGCCCGAGCCGCAGCCCTCCAAATCGGACGAAGACCGGATGTTCTATCTGTAATCGCCGTCTGAGACTGCAGTCGCATCGCGGACACGCCGGGCGCCGTGTCCGCGATTTGTCTTACTGCGATCTGTCTTACTGCGATCTGTCTTACTGCGATCTGTCTTACTGTGATCTGGCTTACTGCAATTTCTCTTACTGCGATACGGCGTGTGTCGCGCCGCGCTTTTTCTGTTCCGTCTCCCCCTCGTCGGGCTGCGCGGCCTGCGTTTCGAGCCAGCGGCAAAACTGCTCGACGAGCGGCGCATTCGCCACTTCGCGCCTCGCCACCCACCAATAGCCGCGCGCATCGATGCGCGGCCCCGCGAGCGGCGTCACGAGCCGCCCCGACGCGAGTTCGTCGTCGAGCAGCGGCATCGGACCGAGCGCGACACCCAAACCATCCACGGCAGCCTGCAGCGCCAGATAGAAATGGTCGAACGACTGTTTCTTGCGGCACTTCGTCTTGACGCCCGCCGCCTGCAGCCAGTGATGCCACGCGTCCGGCCGCGTATCCGAATGCAGCAGCACGTGACGCGAGAGGTCGTCCGCGGTGCGGATCGGCAAGCGACGCAGTAGCGCCGGACTGCACACGGGCAGCTCGCTCTCGTCGAGAAAGTGGCCGCTCGCGCAATTGGGCCAGTGCGCGGGCCCGCGCCGCACGGCCACATCAAAGCTGTCCAGCCGCTCGATGGGCTCGTTCGACGTCGCCAGGCGCAACTCGACGTTCGGCGCCATCCGCTGAAACTGCGACAGCCGCGGCAGCAGCCACTTCATCGCGAAAGTAGGCAGCGCGTTCACGCGCAACACGTGCACCACGCCCGTGTCGCGCAGCTGGTCGGTTGCGACGGCGATGCTGTCGAACGCGGCCTGCACCGTGGACAGATAACGCCGCCCGTCTTCCGTGAGACGCACGCGCTTGCCGTTGCGATGGAACACCTGCACGCCGACCCACGTCTCGAACGCTGCCACCTGCCGGCTGATTGCACCGTGCGTCACATGGAGTTCATCGGCGGCGGCCGTGAAGCTGTTGTGGCGCGCCGCGGCTTCGAAGGCGCGCAGCGCCGGAAATGGAGGAAGCTTGCGGTTCATCCTTGTGATTCTAGGTCACAAAGAACGGCTGAAGAAATCGTTTTGAGCGGGCGCGAAACGGCGCTACGCTTTCCCGCTTGTATTCCGCTTGTACTGGATAGTGAACCACCATGGATCAGCAACCCGACACACCGGGGCTCGCGCCCGCCCCGACCTCGCGCGAAATCTTCATGGGCTTTCTTGGCCTCGGCCTGACGTCGTTTGGCGGCGCGCTGCCGCTCGCGCGGCGGACCATCGTCGAACGGCACCGCTGGCTGACGGGCGCCGAATTCACCGACCTGCTCGGCTTGTGCCAGTTTTTGCCGGGCGGCAACGTGATCAACCTGTCGGTGGCGCTCGGCATGCGCTTTCGCGGTTTGCGCGGCGCGCTGGCGGGCATTCTCGGCCTGATTGCCGGGCCGTCGCTGGTCGTCATCGCGCTCGGCGTGCTGTACGAGCACACCCAGGACGACCCGCGCATCAAACATCTGTTCGCCGGGCTCGCGGCGGCGGCGGCGGGGCTGCTGATCGCGATGGCCGTCAAGATCCTGCTGCCGTTGCGGCATGATCCGCGCGCCGCGGCAATCGCCGCGCTCGGCTTCGTGTCGATCGCGCTGCTGCGCTTTCCGCTTCTGCCGACGATGCTCGTTTTGACGCCGCTCAGCATCGCCGTCGCGGCGCAGGTCGCGAAAGCCGAGGCGGCCCGCCCGGCGCAACAGGACGAGGCATCCAGATGATCGAAACGCTGATCGCGCTGGCCGTCATCTTCAGCCAGCTTTCGCTGCTCGCGTTCGGCGGCGGCAATACGATCCTGCCGGAGATGCAGCGGCAAGTCGTCGACGTGCATCACTGGATGCCAGCCAGCGAATTCAGCGCGCTGTTCGCGCTCGCGCAGGCCGCGCCCGGCCCGAACATGATGGTCGTGACGCTGGTCGGTTGGCACGTGGCCGGCTGGGCGGGGGTGCTGGTGACGTCGCTGGCGAAGTTCGGGCCGTCGTCGGTCGTGACCCTGCTCGCGATGCACGCCTGGAACCGCTTCAAGGACCGCCCGTGGCGGCGCATCGCGCAGAAAGGGCTGGTGCCCGTGACGGCGGGTCTCGTCGCGGCGAGCGCGCTGCTGATCGCAAGGGCTTCGGACGAGTCGTGGTTTGCGTGGGCCATTACGGGCGCTTGCGCGCTGCTCGCATTCAGAACGCGCATCCATCCGCTATGGCTGCTGGGAGGCGGCGCGCTGGCAGGGCTCGTCGCGCTCCCGTATTTCAGCTAGACAGCGTTCACTGAAACGCCACTTCCGCAAAGCTGCGCAGCTTGCGGCTATGCAGCTTGTGCAGCCCGTTGGTGCGCAGAATTTCCATCGCCTTCACGCCGATCTGCAGATGCTGGTCGACCTGCGCGCGATAGAACTGGTCGGCCATGCCGGGCAGTTTCAACTCGCCGTGCAGCGGTTTATCGGATACGCACAGCAACGTGCCGTACGGCACGCGAAACCGGAAACCGTTCGCGGCAATGGTTGCGCTTTCCATGTCGAGGGCAATGGCCCGGCTTTGCGACAGCCGCAGCACGGGCTCGCGATGATCGCGCAGTTCCCAGTTGCGATTGTCGACGCTCGCCACCGTGCCCGTGCGCATCACGCGCTTGAGTTCGGCGCCGTCGAGCTGCGTGACTTGAGCCACGGCGCGCTCCAGCGCGACCTGCACTTCGGCGAGCGCGGGAATCGGCACCCACAGCGGCAGATCGTCGTCGAGCACGTGATCCTCGCGCACATAGCCGTGCGCGAGCACGTAGTCGCCCAGACGCTGCGTGTTGCGCAGACCCGCGCAGTGGCCGAGCATGATCCACGCATGCGGGCGCAGCACGGCGATGTGGTCGGTAATCGTCTTCGCGTTCGATGGCCCGACGCCGATGTTGATCATCGTGATGCCGCTGCCGTCCGCGCGCTTCAGGTGGTAGGCAGGCATCTGCGGCAGGCGCGGCGGCGCGTGGCCTTCGTCGTCCTGTTCGCCGAGATTCGCGTTGTACGTGATCACGTCGCCCGGTTCGACGAACGACGTGTACTCGCTGCGATACGCGCGCAGATCGGCGTCGTCGGTCTTCGCCATCATCGTGCGGCCAAGCTTCACGAATTCGTCGATGTAGAACTGGTAGTTCGTGTACAGCACGTAGTTCTGGCAATGCGTGGGCGAGGTCGCCGTGTAGTGCTTCAGCCGATGCAGCGAAAAATCGACGCGCGCAGCCGTAAACAGCGCGAGCGGATGCGGCTCGCCCGGCAGCGGTTCGTACGTGCCATTGACGATGCGGTCGTCGAGCAGCGCGAGATCGGGCGCGTCGAACACGTCGCGCATCGCGAGCAGGCGCTCGCGGTCCAGATCGCCTTCCAGATGAATGCCTTCCGCGAACGCGAAGTGAATGGGAATGGGCTGATCGCTCACACCCACTTCCACCGACACATGATGGTTCTTCACCAGCAAACGCAATTGCTCGCGATAGTAATTGCCGAACAGATCGGGCCGCGTGACCGTGGTCTCGAACACGCCCGGGCCCGCGACGAAGCCATACGAGCGGCGCGAGTCGACATGCGTGTTGGTTTCCGTGCGCACGCGCACGAACGGATAGCACGCGCGTACGCGCCGGTCGAACGGCTCGTTGCGGCGGTAGCGCGCGAACGCGTCGCGCAGAAACGACGTGTTTGCTTCATAGATGGCGGACAGCCGCGTGACGGCGTCGGCGGCGTCGTCGAACGCCTCGGTCGGGAACGCGTTGGCGGGCATGTGCACCGCGCGTTGATTGGTCTCGTAGTTCATCTTCGTTCGCCTCGATTGATGCAACGACATTACCACGGAACCCGCGCATTCTGATGACCCGGCGCCTTCGCGGCGCCTGCCTGCGCGGCGTCGCGCGCGTTCTGACGCGCTTGCTGCGTGCCGCGCGGGAAGCGCGCAAAATAAGGCTATCGCCCGTCGCCGATGTCCGTGAGCAGCAGTGGATTTGCTAGAATTGGGCCACCTTTCCGGAGAAACATCATGAAGCCGCTCTTCCCCGTCGCCGTTGCGCTGATGCTTGCTGTCAGCGGCGCCGCGATGGCTGCCCAGCCCGCCCCGTCGTCGAAGCAGTCGCAGGCCGACGCAGACGCTCAAGCCGCAGCCAACGAACGGGCGGGTCTGCCGGATCTGAGAGCGATCAACCGCCCCGCGGCTGAAGTCAGTTCGAAAGTCGACATCAACCAGCCGCGCCAGCCGAGCTTCTACGAGCGCAGCGGCAACGGCACCGAAATCACCGAATACCGCGACAAGGGCAAGCCCGTCGAAATCGACGTCCGCTCGAACTTCGGCACGCGCTATCAGATGAGCGCGCCCACCGATACCTCGCCGAAGGTGTATGAATCCGGCAAGCCGCCTGCGCGCCTGCCGTCCGTGAACCTGCATTACTGATCGACGCGCGCGGGCGCCCGCCTGGCAAGGCGCGCCCGCCTTGCTCCAGGCCGATCCGCCCGCCATGCGGCGGCGCGACGCCGCTTTCAACCCGCTTGCCCGACCTCGCACTGGCGCTACGCCAGCCGACCAACCTGATTCGACGCCCCACGCATGGCCGTTTTCACCGCTGTCACCGAAGCCCAGCTAGCAGACTGGATGCGCCACTACGATCTCGGCGAAGTCGTCGCCTTCCGCGGCATTACGTCCGGCATCGAGAACAGCAACTTCTTTCTGACGACCACACGCGGCGAATACGTCCTGACGATTTTCGAAAAGCTGACGGCGCAGCAACTGCCCTTCTATCTCGACCTGATGCGGCATCTGGCGTCGCATCGCGTGCCCGTGCCCGATCCGATGCCGCGCGACGACGGCGCCCTGTTCGGCATGCTCAACGGCAAGCCCGCGACGGTCGTCACGAAGCTCGACGGCGCGCCCGAGCTCGCGCCGCACGCGGACCATTGCGTCGAAGTGGGCCAGATGCTCGCGCGTCTGCATCTGGCGGGCCGCGACTTCGCGCATCATCAGCCGAATCTGCGCAGCCTGCCATGGTGGCGCGAGACGGTGCCGAGCGTCCTGCCGTTTCTGACGGGCGCCCAGAGCGCGCTGCTCACGAGCGAACTCGCGCATCAGGAAGCGTTCTTCGCGTCGGCGGATTATGCGTCGCTGCCCGGCGGCCCGTGCCATTGCGATCTGTTCCGCGACAACGTGCTGTTCGCGCATCCCGCGCCGGGCACGCATCACGAGGTGGCGCTCGGCGGTTTCTTCGATTTTTATTTCGCAGGCTGCGACAAGTGGCTGTTCGACGTCGCCGTGACGGTCAACGACTGGTGCGTCGATCTGCCCACGGGCAAGCTCGACGAGGCGCGCGTCGATGCGCTTTTGCGCGCCTATCAAACCGTTCGACCGTTCACGCCCGCCGAAAACCGGCACTGGAACGACATGTTGCGCGCGGGCGCGTATCGTTTCTGGGTCTCGCGCCTGTATGATTTCCACATGCCGCGCGCCGCCGAACTGCTCAAGCCGCATGATCCCGGCCATTTCGAGCGCATTCTCCGCGAGCGCCTTGCAGGCGCCGCACTCTAGGGTCTGTTGACACACCTCATGCAACTTATCGAAGTTCCGGCGAAAACCGGCTACGTGTGGTTCCGGCAAGGCATCTGGCTGTTCCGCCGGAACCCGCTTGCGTTTCTGACGCTGTTCTTCGCGTATCTGCTCGCGATGACGGCGATCTCGCTGATTCCCATCATTGGCAGCGTGTTGCCGTTGATGCTGATTCCGGGCGTCGCCGTGGGCTTCATGGCGGCCTGCCGCGATACGATCGCGGGCAAGCCGGTGCTGCCCACCATTCTCGTCGACGGTTTTCGCTCTTATGGCAGTCAGGTCGCGAAGCGCCTGCTGCTGCTCGGCGTGTTCTACATCATCGCAATGGCGCTCGTGCTGACGGGCTCCGCGCTCGCGGACGGCGGCGTGCTGCTGCATCTGATGATCAGCGGCGAATCGATGCAGCCGGAAACGATCGCCAACAGCGACATCGCGCTCGCCGTGCTGACGGCGCTCGCGTTCTATGTGCCCGTCGCGATGCTGTTCTGGTTCGCGCCCGTTCTCGCTGCATGGCACGACGTCCCGACCATCAAGGCGATGTTCTTCAGCATCGTCAGTTGCTGGCGAAATCGCGGGGCGTTCATCGTGTATGGCGCGCTGTGGTTCGCCGTTGCCACGGTGGTGTCCTTCGGACTGTCGCAGCTGCTGCAGGCCCTCGGCGCGACCGACCTCGCGGTCGTCATCCTGATGCCCGCGTCGATCATCGTCACGACGATGCTCTACTGCTCGTTCTACGCGACCTATCGCGGCTGCTTCGGCGTGCAGTCGCCGAGCCAGCCGCTGCCGCCCGAGCCTTCACCCTGAGATACGCCGCACCCGCACGCGGCATGCGCTTCGCGCGCGATTGAGCATCCCGATTGCATCGGGCCGGTTTTGCGGCACAATGGTTTGCACGCAATCCATTCGCACGCTTCGCTTCAAGGGGACGCACATGACCCAGCGCACCGCATTTCCTGTCACGCTCGACGAGCAGCTCTGCTTCGCGCTGTATTCGACGTCCCTCGCGATGACCAAGGCCTACAAGCCGATTCTCGATCAGCTCGGCCTCACGTATCCGCAGTATCTGACGATGCTGATTCTGTGGGAAAGCGACGACGTCACCGTCAAGGACATCGCGGCGCGGCTGAATCTCGATTCGGCCACGGTCACACCGCTGCTCAAGCGGCTCGAGACTCAGGGCTACGTCGAACGCGTGCGCGGCACCGACGACGAACGGCTCGTATTCATCCGGCTGACGAAATCGGGCGTCGCGCTCAAGCGTGCCGCGCGCGACGTGCCCGAAGCCATCTTCTGCGCGACCCAACAGACACCCGAGTTCCTGATGCGGCTGCGTGACGATCTCCAGCAGTTGCGCGGCACGCTGAACGATCACCTCGAACGCTACTGACAGCGCGCGCCGTTGCGCCTATCGCATCGATAGGCAATTTAGTTTGCACACTAATGATTAGTTCGATATCTTTCTGTTCATGCCAGTTCGATAGCGAAGGCGCGAAACACTGGCAAGCATTGACCCAATCACTGAAACCGATCAAGGAGTGTCAACATGAACGTACTGTACAAGGCAACGGCAACGAGCAATGGTGGTCGCGATGGTCGTGCGGTTTCGTCGGATAACGCGCTCGACGTGAAGCTCGCCGCGCCGCGCGAACTCGGCGGCAACGGCGCGCAAGGCACGAACCCGGAACAGCTGTTCGCGGCCGGTTACTCGGCGTGTTTCCTGAGCGCGATGAAGTTCGTCGCGGGCCAGCGCAAGCAGGCCGTCCCCGCCGAAACGACCGTAACCGCAGACGTCGGTGTCGGCCCCAACGACAAGGGCGGCTTCGCCCTGGACATCGAACTGCGCGTTTCGCTGCCGGGCCTCGACGCGGCGGCGGCGCAGGATCTGGTGAACGCAGCGCATCAGGTCTGCCCGTACTCGAACGCGACGCGCGGCAACGTCGACGTGCGCGTGAAGGTCGTCTAAGACGGCTGGTTCAGCACGGCCTTTTTTCGTCGCGCAGCGCCCGCCTCTCGCAAGAGACGCGGGCGCTGCTTCATTTTTGCGTCGATTCCCGACGCGTCCGGCATTGGGTTTGCGCGACGAGAACACTATCATCGGACGTCCGCATCGACGGACGCGCCACCATCCCGACGACACATGACCCGCGCCCGCCAACTCGACGCACATTTTCAGAACGGACTTGTCTGGTTTCGCCGTGACCTGCGCACGGGCGACAACGCCGCCCTCTACTACGCGCTCAAGCATTGCGAGCGCGTCTGGTGCGTGTTCGTGTTCGACACGACGATTCTTCAACCGCTGATCGACTGGGCTCACAAGCGTGAGCCGCGCGCTGGATTAGTGAAAGATCAGCGGATCGAATTCATTCTGGCGTCGCTCGACGAACTCGACCGGTCGCTAAAAGACGGCGGAGGCAGACTGATCGTACTGCACGGGGATCCCGCCGACGTCATTCCGACGCTCGCCGCGCAGCTCGAAGCGCAGGTCGTGTTCGCCAATCACGATTACGAACCGGCGGCCATCGAACGCGACGAGACGGTCGCCGAGCGTCTTGGCGACGCGGGCCAGCAGCTGCTCACGTTCAAGGATCAGGTGATCTTCGAGCGCGACGAAGTGCTGAACGGACAAAGCAAGCCATTTGCCGTTTTCACGCCCTACAAGAACGCGTGGCTGAAACAGCTGACGCCTTTCGATCTGAAACCGTATCCCGTCGAGCGCTATGCGCACCATCTCGCGAAGCCGCCGCGCGAGCTCGATCGCGCGTGGCCGACGCTCGCGCAATTGGGTTTCGCGCCCGGCAAGCTCGCGCAGACTGAACTTCAACCTGGCATGAGCGGCGCGCAGGCGCGGCTCGAAGATTTCCTCACGCGCATCGACAGCTACGCCGAGCGGCGCGATTTTCCCGCCGCCGGCGGCACGAGCCATCTGTCCGTGCATCTGCGCTTTGGCACCGTGTCGATCCGCACGCTCGCGCGGCTCGCGCACGAC
>BBSL01000348.1 GCA_001319865.1 Burkholderia sp. E7m39
CGCACGACCGGTCGCTGCGACCCGACGGCGCGGGCGCGGCAACGTGGTTATCGGAGCTGATCTGGCGGGACTTCTATTTCATGATCCTCGCCCATCATCCGCATATCGCGAAGGGGGCGCCGTTCAAGCCCGCGTTCGACAAACTGCGCTGGAACACGGGCAAGGACGCCGACGTGCTGTTCGACGCCTGGTGCAACGGACGCACGGGCTATCCGCTGATCGACGCGGCGATGCTGCAACTGAACCAAACAGGCTTCATGCACAACCGTCTGCGGATGGTGACGGCGAGTTTTCTGGCGAAGGATCTGGGTATCGACTGGCACCGAGGCGAGCGCTACTTCGAGGAAAAGCTCAACGACTTCGACTTCTCGGCGAATAACGGCGGCTGGCAATGGGCGGCGTCGACGGGCTGCGACGCGCAGCCGTGGTTCCGCATCTTCAACCCGGTGACGCAATCGGAGAAATTCGACGCGCAGGGGCTTTTCATCAAGCGCTTCCTGCCGGAACTGGAACAGGTGCCCGCGAAGTGGATTCACGCGCCGTGGCAGGCAAATCCCGACGATCTAAAGGAATGGGGTGTGGTGCTGGGGGAGACGTATCCGCAGCCTATCGTCGATCATGCAAAAGCGCGCGACGAAACCTTGGCGCGCTATGGCGCGCTGCGCCCGCGTTGAGCGGCAAATGAAGGGCCGGCTTGCCGCCGGCCTGTGGCCGCGCTAATCGCGATGCTTAGTGCTGGCTCATCCACGACGGATGACGCAGCTTCGACTCGCGGTCGATCTTGCGCATGCGGAACTCGAGGTCGTACAGGTCCGTGGCTTCAGCCAGATACGCGTCGTTGCGTTCTTTGCTGATCTCGTCGTACGACTTCGTCAGGAACAGGAAAAGGCGGCTGAGCAGATACATGGTGAACCTCGAAATTGGCGTCAGGTGATTCTCACCTAGGGATAACCCGTATTATAGGGAAAACCCTAGGTCAGCGCCAGTGTCAAAATTCGAGGTGTGGCGATTTGTCAACTGAGCGCCTCAACCGTGCCTCGACCGTGCCTCGACCGTGCCTCAACCGTGCCTCATCCGTGCTTCAATCGTCCGTCAACTGGCCCGCTGCCGGGCGCTTTCCGAGCCGCGCCCAGCCGTCCGCGTCGACTCCGCCCGGCGTTGGTAGCGGAAAAAATCCCATAGCAGACTGGACGCGTCCGGCCCCTTCGACGAATGGAACGGTATGGCGTCGTCGCCGCCGCTCCAGGCGTGGCCGAGCCCCTGCACGCGGCACAGGCGCACCACGCGCCGCCCACCGCGCGTGTAGTCGCGGGTCGTGACAGTCGCCTTGTGGTCCTCCTTGACGTCGCCGACCCTGCGCAAACCTTGCGCATCGACGATGCCGTTCAGCCGCAAGAACTGCTCGGTCAGCTGTTCCGCATTGACGGGCGCGACGACGCGGTCGGCCTCGCCCTGCAGAATGATGGCGGGCATGCCGGGGTAGGCGGTCACGTCCGCGATCGCGTCGACGAGCGCGACGGGTTCCTGGCGCGCGCCACGTCGCATCACGTCCATCGCGGTAATGCCGGAGTGCGCTTCGCCGAACGCCGGCCCGGAGTGCAGCGCGACGGCCGCGAAATGCTCCGGGAAATGCAGCGCCAGCAGCGACGCCAGCCCCGCACCCGCCGACAATCCCGCCACATACACGCGCTCGCGGTCGAATCCGTGCGCGTCGACCAGCGCATCGACGAGCGACACCACGGCGCGTGCCTCCGCGCGGCCCGCGCGCTCCGTATCGTCGTACCAGTGCCAGCAGCGGTGCGCGTGCGCGTGCTTCGACTGCTCGGGATAAACGACGGCGAATCCGTAGCGGTCGGCGAGCAGGTTCATGCGCGTACCTTCGGCGAATTCGTCGATCGACTGCTGGCAGCCGTGCAGCATCACGACCAGCGGCGCGTGCTTGACCGGCTTGCCGGCGGGCAGATACAGCCCGTATTGCAAATGATTGACCAGACTGCCCGGCGCCGCGGGCGCCGAGTGGAACGAGCGGGTCCACGAACCGCTCGCCCAGGCGGCGGCGCGGGGCCGCACGCGGGATTCGCGCGCGCCGCGCTGCGGCGTGTCGCGCGTCGTCGTCTTGCGGACCTTCGCGGAAGGCTTCGCCACCGTCGCGGCCGGGCGAGTCGCCGCGCGCGTCGACGGCCGCTTGGCGGCGCGCTTCAAGGTCGAACGGGCATGCTCCGTCTGGATCGCAAACAGGCGTTTCAGACCGCCTAGCCAGATCTTGGAGAAACTTTTTGGCATAGGGTTTTTCTCGCAAATAGGGATCAATGCTGTCCGCCCAAAGGCAGACTTGTGCAATGCACAATAACATCAATCCCCGCGCGATGCTGGCATCGACAGGGGCGCTTTTCCGAGAAAGCCCGACGCGACGGGCTTTTGCGTCAGACGATTTCCGAATTGTCCTAACATCTGGCAGTTTTAGCGCTTTCTGTACGCAACTGCAGCAGAACACCTCCCTCTATACTTATAGAATTCGCGCGGCTCGCGCATGTTGCTCGACGCCGTTTGGCCGAAGAGCCCGCCGCCCGCGCCCCGTCATACGTCGTGAACAACTACTTATGCTGCATCTGCCACCTCACCTCTGGTATTTGATTACGAGCTTCGGCGGCGCCGGCGTCACGCTGCCGCTAGCCTTCGCCATTGCGCTCTGGCTGGCCGTCGGCTATTCGTGGCGGCTCGCGGCCGGCTGGCTGTTTCTGCTCGGCGTGGCCATCGCGCTGGTGACGGCGACCAAGCTGGCGTTTCTCGGCTGGGGCGTGGGCCTGCGGGTATGGGACTTCACGGGCCTGAGCGGACACGCGATGCTCGCCACCGCCGTGTTCCCCGTCGGCGCCTTGCTGGTGCTGCTGCCCGCGCCGCCCGCCGTGCGCGCGGCAGGCGTGGCGCTCGCGCTGTTCGGCGGCGCGATGGTCGGCTTTTCGCGCGTGGTCATCGAGGCGCATTCGCCGTCCGAGGCCATCACCGGCTGCATCGTCGGTGCGCTGACGGCGCTGGTGTTCGTTCGCATCGCGTGGCACGCGACGCCGGGTCGCCTGCTGCCCATCGTGCCCGTCGCGCTGAGCCTGATGCTGGTCGCGCTCGGCCTGCACAACGTGCACGTGCCGACGCAGCGCTGGATCACGCATATCGCGCTGAAAGTGTCGGGTCACGATCATCCGTTCGTCCGCGCCCGCTGGAAAGCGATGCTCGACAACGGCGTGCCTTTTTCGCCCTCGTCACCCGCCTCGCCTGCGCCGCCGCTGCAGAAAACTCGCAACGTCGCGGTGCCTTTGGCCGAGTCCGACGCATAAATCACACGAATTCGGCTAGTTCGGCTCCGACATGTTCAACATGCCGACCGCTGTAACCTCGCATATATTACGATGGCGTTTTCCACGTCGATCCGCTCGACCCGGCGCCAACTTTCCATGTCCCTCCCGTGGGTGATCCGCTTTCTGAAACCTGCCCTGCTCGCCGCGAGCGCGATTTCGTTTGCTGTCGGCGCACAGGCTCGCGCCGACGAGATCGTCGTGTCGGCGGCGGCCAGTCTGACCAACGCGTTCAAGGCCGTCGGCGATGCGTATCAACAGCAGCATCCCGGCACCAGGCTGCTGTTCAACTTCGGCGCGTCCGACGTGCTGATGCAGCAGATCGTCATGGGCGCGCCCGCCGACGTGTTCGCCTCCGCGGATCAAAAGGCGATGGACAAGGCCGCCGAGCAGAAGGTGATCTCCCCGTCGACGCGCAAGGACTTCGCCGCGAACTCGCTGGTGCTGATCGTGCCGACGGACAGCAAGCTCGCGCCATCCAGTCTCAATGAGCTGAGTTCGCCGAACGTGAAGCGCGTCGCGTACGGCGACCCGGCGTCCGTGCCGGTAGGCCGCTACACGGAAGGCGCGCTGAAGGCCGCGGGCGTGTGGGACGCCGTCAGCGCTAAGGGCGTGCTGGCGTCGAGCGTGCGCCAGAGCCTCGATTACGTGTCACGCGGCGAGGTCGACGCGGGCTTCGTGTTCGGCACCGACGCCGCGGTGATGCCCGATAAGGTGAAAGTCGCGCTGACCGTGCCGACGACCACGCCGATCAGCTATCCGATCGCGCAAGTGGAAGGCAGCAAGCACGCCGCCGACGCGCAGTCGTTCATCGCGTTCGTGCTGTCGCCGGCGGGGCAGGCGCTGCTCGCGAAGTACGGCTTCAGGCCAGCGCACTGGGCGGCGCACTGAGCCCTCCGCCAACCGAAGACACACGACGAGAACATGCAACAAGCCTGGATTCCGCTGATGCTGTCGCTGAAAGTCGCAGGCTGGGCGACGGCGCTGAACATCGTGTTCGGCGTGGCGTTCGGCTTCGGATTGTCGCGCTGGCGCTCGGGCGCGCGCGACCTGGTCGATTCGCTGCTGACGCTGCCGCTCGTGATGCCGCCGACCGTGCTCGGCTACTACCTGCTGGTGCTGCTCGGACGGCGCGGCGCGATCGGCGCGTGGCTCGACCGCATGGATATCCAGCTGGTGTTCACGTGGCAGGGCGCCGTGATCGCGTCGATGGTGGTCGCGTTTCCGCTCGTGCTGAAATCGGCGCGCGCCGCGTTCGAATCCGTCGATCCGCAGCTGGAGCGCGCGGCGCGCACGCTCGGCATCAGCGAGACGGCCGTCTTCTTTCGCGTGACGCTGCCGCTCGCGTCGCGCGGCATCGCGGCGGGCGCGCTGCTCGCGTTCGCGCGGGCCCTCGGCGAGTTCGGCGCGACGCTGATGATCGCGGGCAATCTGCCCGGCCGCACGCAGACGCTTTCCGTGGCCGTCTACGCCGCCGTGCAGGCGGGCGACGACACCACGGCCAATTTTCTCGTGCTCGTCACGTCCGTCACGTGCGTCCTGATCCTCGTGCTCGCGGGACGGCTCGTGCCCCAACATTCGCTGATGACTTCCCGCTGATATGCCGCTCACCGTCGATATCCGCAAAACGCTGCGCACGGCCGAACGTCAGTTCACGCTCGACATATCGTTTACAGCGAGCGCGCAGCGCATGGTGCTGTTCGGGCCGTCGGGCGCGGGCAAGAGCCTGACGCTGCAGGCGATCGCCGGGCTGCTGCGCCCCGACGAAGGCCGGATCACGCTGCACGGCGATCCCCTCTTCGACAGCGCGCGCGGCATCGACCAGAAGCCGCAGGCGCGCCGCCTCGCCTATCTGTTTCAGGACTACGCGCTGTTTCCGCATCTGAACGTGCGGCAGAACATCGGCTTCGGCATGCATTCGGGCTGGCTGAATCCGGGGCGGCGCTTTTCGCATCCGCAGATCGACTACTGGCTCGACGCGCTCGATCTGCGCGGCGTGGCCGGACATCATCCCGCGCAACTGTCAGGCGGGCAGAAGCAGCGCGTCGCACTGGCGCGCGCGCTCGTCGCGCAGCCGCGCCTGCTGCTGCTCGACGAGCCGTTTTCCGCGCTCGACTACGCGCTGCGCGATCGCATGCGCCGCGAATTGTCCGATCTGCAGACGCGGCTCGACATCCCCATGTTGTTGATCACGCACGACCCCGACGATGTCGCTGCGTTCGGCGACCAGGTCGTGCAGATGTACGACGGCAGCGTGCGCGAAAACGCGTCGCTGAAGGACTACCCGCGCACGGTTTCGTAGCGCGGCTTGCTGTTCCTGGTGTTGCGTGTCCGGAAGGAAAAAGGGGAAAACGGCGCGCCGCTCAGGCCGTCACGCCGAGAATCACGCTCGACGCCTTGAACGCAGCCACGATCGGCTGCCCTTGTGCAATACCGAGTTCCGCGAGGCTGTCGTTCGTCACGACGGCCGTCACGACCGCGCCGCCTGCGAGCGTCAGCGACACTTCCGCGTTCACCGCGCCGCGCTGCACGGCGGACACGGTGCCGCGCAGTCGATTGCGTGTCGACAGTCGTTCCGGCGTGCCATCGTCGGCGACGAGTATCACCGACGACGCCTTGATCAGAGCGACCGCCGCCGCGCCGACCGCGAGCCCCAGCGTCTCCGTGCTTTCGTGCGTGACGACGGCGACCAGCGTTTCCCCGCCCGGCAGCGCCAGCGAGATTTCGTCGTTGACGGTGCCGCGCCGGATCGCGCTGACCTTGCCGTACAGCTGGTTGCGTGCGCTCGTCTTCAGGCCGATGCGGCCGATCAGCTGCCAGTCGTCGGTGAAACGGGCCACTGCGGCGCCCGCGCGTTCCAGAAACAGCCGGTGCTCGCGATCGACGGCGCGAAACGTGTCGATCAGCGCCTGCGCGCGCGGCGTGAGCTGCGTGCCGCCGCCGCCCTTGCCGCCCGTCGAGCGGATCACGAGCGCTTCGCCGGCCAGGTTGTTCATCGCGTCGACGGCATCCCACGCTGCCTTGTAGCTCATGCCGATGGCTTTCGCGCCGCCCGTGATCGAACCCGTTTCGCCGATCGCGGCCAGCAGCGCGATGCGCTGCGCGCCGCCGAGCGTCTGCTCGCCCGCCCGGAACCATACAGAGCCGCCGAATTGCAAAGCGTGCTGGGTAGCGTCGTTATTGTCGGTTGTCATGACCCGCGTGCATGTCGTCGAAGGGGAGCGATGCGGCCCATTATAGCGACGCCCGTCTTGCTGCCCGCACGCGAGCTGGCCAGCGCGGACTCAGAGCGCGTACTGCGCAATCCCGTTACCGAACGACCAGTTTTCCTTCAGCACTTCGACGAGATTCA